>NZ_MKUI01000033.1:0-70052 GCF_001898585.1 Aeromonas sp. 62-46
TGGGCACCTCTGACGACGGCCGGGTCAACATCACCGACGGCGCCAAGGTCGCAGCGGTGCGGGCGTTGCTGGACAGGGCCTGATACAGGCCGTGCGGCGGCATGGTGCTCTGTTTTGCTCCCTTCTCCCCTTGCGGGAGAAGGGGTGGGGATGAGGGGGCCGATGTGAGGCGTCTCCCACCGGCGGGCAATTGAGGGGCGTCTTGGCAGCACGGTGCAAAAAAGTCTGTTATCATCCCGTCTCTTTTACCATCAGGACCCGGAGCAACCTCTCAATGTCCCAATACGACTCTATCGAACAGAAGGCCAGCTACGGCATCGGCCGCAACATGGGCGACCAACTGGCTCAGCAAGCCTTCGCCGGTCTGGATATCCCGGCCCTGCAACAAGGTCTGGCAGATGCCCTGAACGGCCTGGAGTTCGCGGTCAGCCGTGACGATATCAACGATGCCTTCCAGGTCATCACCGCCCGCATGCAGGAAGAGCAGGAAGCTGCCGCCAAGGCCGCTGCCGCCGAAGGCGAAGCCTTCCTGGCCGACAACGCCAAGCGCGCCGAAGTGAAGACCACCGACTCCGGTCTGCAATATGAAGTCATGGTCGAAGGCAATGGCGCCGTGCCGGTTGCCGGTCAGTCCGTGCGCGTGCACTACCACGGTACCTTCACCCACGGTGGCGTGTTCGACAGCTCCGTTGCGCGCGGCCAACCGGCCGAGTTCCCGGTGACCGGCGTGATCGCCGGTTGGGTGGAAGCGCTGCAGATGATGCCGGTTGGCTCCAAGTGGAAGCTCTACATTCCGCAGGATCTGGCCTACGGTGCCCGTGGCGCCGGCTCCATCCCGCCGTACTCCGCTCTGGTCTTCGAAGTGGAGCTGCTGGACATCCTGTGATCCGGCTGGCGTGATGCAAACGGCGACCCTGGGGTCGCCGTTTGTTTTTGGGCCGCCCAAACGGGCCATGTGCCTTCGGCGGGGATTTGGATATAGTCAGAGCGTCGTCCATTCCGGCCATGTGAGGGAGACACGCCATGGCAGCCATCATCGAGGTCGTCGATCTCGTCAAGCACTTCCCCGGCGTCAAGGCGGTGGACGGGCTCAGTTTTGCCATTCCCGCCGGCAGCTGTTTCGGCCTGCTCGGCCCGAACGGGGCGGGCAAGACCACGACCATCGAGCTGCTGGAGGGGATCCTCACTCCGGACAGCGGCCGGATCCTGTTTCACGGCGCCCCGCGCGGCCCGGATTATCGCTCCCGCATCGGCATCCAGTTCCAGCACACGGCGCTACAGGATTTCCTGACGGTGCGCGATACCCTGCGCCTGTTCGCCAGCCTCTACCCCAATCCCTTGCCACGGGAGCTGCTCATCGATCTGTGCGCCTTGGGCGAGTTCATCGACAGGGACAGTCGCAAGCTCTCGGGGGGCCAGCGTCAGCGCCTGCTGCTGGCCCTGGCCCTGCTCGGGGATCCCGAACTGCTGTTTCTGGATGAGCCCACCACAGGACTGGATCCCCAGGCGCGCCACCACTTCTGGCAGCGAATAGAGGCGATCAAAGCCCAGGGCAAGACGGTGGTGCTCACCACCCACTACATGGACGAAGCGCAGCAGCTGTGCGATCTGATTGCCATCGTCGATCACGGCCACCTGCTCAGTCTGGATACGCCGGCTGCCTTGCTGGCGCAACACTTCGACGGCGTACTGGTGCGCCTTGGGGGTCACCCGGCCCTGGCTGGGCTCGGTTATCCCCTGCGTCCGGTCGGCGATCAGGTGGAGCTCTGTTGCCCCGACGTGGCGACCCTGTTGCCAGCCTTGCTGGATCTTGGTGTGCCGCTCACCGGCATGCAGGTGCGTTCCCCCAATCTGGAGGATCTCTTCCTGAACCTGACCGGCCACAGCCTGCGGAGCGGCGCATGAGAGGGATGACCGAGTTCTGTCTGACCGTGGCCCCCGTGCTGCGGTACGCCTTGCCGACATCCAATCCCGGGAGTGGACGATGAAGGGATCCCTCAAGCGCATCGGGGCGCTCTTCTATGCCCGCACCCTCGAGTTCGTACGCGATCGCGCGGCCCTGGTGTGGAACCTGCTTTTCCCGCTCCTGCTGGTCATCGGCTTCTCCCTCATCTTCTCCGGCCCGCCCAAACCGCTGGTGCAGATCGGGGTGGTGGGGGAACTACCCGCAACCTATGCCCCGCTGCGCGCCGTGCCGCTGCTCAAGATCATCCCCTATGACGAGGCGTCAAGAGGCCAGCTCAAGGTCCGTCACCATCAGCTAGACCTGCTGCTCTCACCCGCCGGGGGGCGTTACTGGATAAACCCGGACGCTCCTCAGGGGGCCATGGCCGAGTATCTGCTGCGCCAGGCGGTGCAGGTGCCCTTGCAAAGAGAGACCCTGAGCGGGCGCGCCATCCGCTACGGCGACTGGCTGCTGCCCGGGGTGATCGGCATGAACCTGATGTTCTCCGGCCTGTTCGGGGTCGGGTTTGTCATCGTGCGTTATCGCAAGAACGGGGTGCTGAAACGGCTGCGAGCCACGCCGCTCGGCGCGCTGGAGTTTCTCTTCGCCCAGTTGCTGTCACGGGTGCTGATCACCCTGGTGGTGAGCCTGCTGGTCTTCTGCGCGGCCTACTGGCTGCTGGATGTGCCCCTCATCGGGTCGGGGTGGCTGCTGCTGGTGATCGCCCTGGCGGGAGGAACGGCCATGGCCTCCCTTGGCCTGCTCATCGCCGCTCGCCTGCAGAACGAGGAGCTGGCGAGCGGTTTGCTCAATCTCATCAGCTTGCCCATGATGTTTTTATCCGGTGTCTGGTTCTCGCTGGAAGGCGCGCCCGCCTGGCTGCAGCAGCTTGCGGCCAGGCTGCCCCTCAGCCAGATCATCGAAGCAGCCCGCGCCGTGATGCTGGAAGGGGCGGGATGGCAGGAGGTGGCAGGCCCTCTGGGCCAGGTCATGGTGTTCGCCCTGGTGTGCATCTCGCTGGGAACCATGCTGTTCAAATGGAGTGCAAAATGAAACCTGTTCTGTGGTTGTTGCTGGTGGCCGCCTTGCCTGTGCAGGCAGGTACCCTGCGTTGCAAGAACGCCTTGCTGACCGAGGGAGACACCACGGCAGAGCTGCTGGTTCGCTGCGGCCAGCCGATGCTCAAGGAAGATCTCACCCGCTTCGAGGAGAACGGCTTCGGGGCGAGAGTGACGGTCAAGTATGCCGAGCGCTGGACCTACAACTTCGGCAAGCGGGAATTCATGCAGTTTGTCACCGTCGAAAACGGCGTCATCACCGACATTGCGGATGGTCCACGGGGAGGATGACCTCCTGGTTTTCTGAAGCCCAGCCTGCGGGAGATGAGGTCGCCATTTCCCCGCCTTTTAGCTCCTGTTTATTTGCTTTTCCCTGCCTGTTCTCGCCATTTTTCCATATGGGGTCATGCTGCCTCACTCTGGTGCTTTTGGCATAAAACCGAATCTGATGAGTCAGTTGTCAGCAGAAATGGCTGCCCCAATGCGGTGCAGCCGATTTATTTTCGAAAAATAATCCTCATGCCAAGAAGGGTTTTAAGCAGCAGGCTATTTGGCAAATAAGGGTCTACTTTTGATTCTGAGAGTGCATATTCCCCCGTTCAGATATTTTGTTCTGTTGCACCATGGTTGGGCCGGATTGCACCGATTGACAGGTTTTTCTGCGGCTGGATAAGCTGCCAAAAAGCAGGGAAACGATGGCATCTCGCTAGATTTTGATGCCTGTTCGAATCAAACCACAGGGAAGAGTGACATGAAGCAGATACACAAGGCAGGTATGGTGATGGCGCTGTCGCTGATGGCAGCCAATGCGTGGGCGGACGGTACGCTGGATGCCGTCAAGAAGAAGGGATTCGTGCAGTGCGGGGTCGGTGACGGCCTGCCCGGGTTCTCCAACCCGGATGCCAAGGGAACCTGGACCGGGCTCGACGTGGACGTGTGCCGCGCCGTGGCCGCCGCCGTGCTGGGGGACGCCAGCAAGGTCAAGTATGTCTCCCTCACCGCCAAGGAGCGCTTTACCGCCCTGCAGTCCGGGGAGGTGGATCTGCTCTCGCGCAACACCACCTGGACCCTGACCCGGGATGGGTCGCTGGGCCTCACGTTCGCCGGGGTGAACTACTACGACGGGCAGGGGTTCCTGGTCAAGCAGTCCCTCGGGGTAAAGAGCGCCAAGGAGCTTGACGGTGCCGCCGTCTGCATCCAGTCCGGCACCACTACCGAGCTCAACCTGGCCGACTATTTCCGCGCCAATGGCGGCATGAAGTACACCCCAGTGGTGTTCGATACCTCGGATCAGACCGTCAAGGGCTTCGAAGCTGGCCGCTGTGACGTGCTGACCTCGGATCAGTCCCAGCTCTATGCCCTCAAGATCAAGCTCACCAAGCCAGAGGAAGCCGTGGTGCTGCCGGAGGTCATCTCCAAGGAGCCGCTGGGCCCAGCTGTGCGTCAGGGTGACGATCAGTGGTTCAAGGTGGTGCGCTGGAGCCTCAACGCCATGCTCAATGCCGAGGAGGCCGGGGTCACCAGTGCCAACGTGGACGAGATGCTCAAGTCCACCAACCCTGACATCCGTCGCCTGCTGGGGCTGGAAGAGCCCAAAGGGACTGTGCTGGGGCTGGATGACAAATGGGCCTACAACATCGTCAAACAGGTCGGCAACTACGGTGAATCCTTCGATCGCAACGTCGGTGCCGGCTCCCCCCTCAAGATTGATCGCGGCATCAATGCCCTCTGGAACAAGGGCGGTCTGATGTACGCGCCACCCATCCGCTGAGTCGACAGTCACCGGGGGGCCTGGCCCCCCATGTTATCCCTGGCTTTGTCGGAGTCATCCTCATGGCGTTACACGCATCAAACCATAGGAAAGAACAGGGCCGCTGGTGGTATGACGCCAAGGTGCGGGCGCTGCTCTTCCAGTGCCTGGCCATCGCGGCGGTTATCGGGTTTCTGTTCTACATCGTCAACAATGCCCTGACCAATCTGGCCACCCGTGGTATCACCACAGGCTTTGATTTTCTGGGCAACACGGCCGGTTTCGGCATCTTGCAGAGCCTCATCCCCTACGACGAGACCTATACCTTCGGTCGCACCTTCGTGGTGGGTCTGCTCAACACCCTGCTGGTCTCCGTGCTCGGCATCCTGTTTGCCACCCTGCTCGGGTTCGCACTCGGGGTCGCGCGCCTGTCGCGCAACTGGCTGGTGGCCAAGATAGCGGCCGTCTACATAGAGACGTTTCGCAACATCCCGCTGCTGCTGCAGATCTTCTTCTGGTACTTCTCGGTGCTGCGTACCCTGCCTTCCCCGCGTCAGAGCGTGGATATAGGCGGGCTCGCCTTCCTCAACGTGCGGGGCTTCTATCTGCCCAAGCCCCTGTTCGAAGAGGGATTCGGCTACGTGCTCTGGGCACTGGTGCTCGCGGTGCTGCTGAGCTGGGGGCTGGGCCGCTGGGCTCGCCGCCGTCAGGCCCTGACCGGCAGGATCTTCCCGTTCTGGCGCTGTGTGGCCGCCCTGGTCATGCTGCTCCCGGGCATCACCTTCCTGCTGGCGGGCAGCCCGCTCAGCTGGAGCGTGCCTGCGCTGCAGGGGTTCAACTTCCGGGGCGGGCTGACGGTGCTGCCGGAGCTCGCGGCCCTCTTGCTGGCGCTCACCATCTATACGGCGGCCTTCATCGCCGAGATAGTGCGATCCGGCATCCTGGCCATCAGCAAGGGGCAGACGGAGGCGGCTTCCGCCCTCGGGCTCTCGCCCACCAAGACGCTGCGGCTGGTGATCATTCCCCAGGCCATGCGGGTCATCATTCCTCCCTTGACCAGCCAGTATCTGAACCTCACCAAGAACTCCTCCCTGGCGACCGCCATCGGCTACCCGGATCTGGTCTCGGTGTTCATGGGGACGACTCTCAACCAGACAGGGCAGGCCATCGAGGTCATCGCCATGACCATGGGGGTCTATCTCGTCATCAGTATCACCACCTCGGTGCTGATGAACATCTACAACCGCAGAATGACGCTGGTTGAGCGCTAGGGAGCTGTCATGTTCGTGAATGAATTGCAGGAGGCGCTGCCGCCTCCCAACCACCGTCGGGGGCCGCTCGCCTGGATCAGGCAGAACCTCTTCCCCAACTGGTGGAACGGCCTGCTGACCCTGGTGCTGGCCTATCTGTTGCTGCCACTCATCTGGTCTGCACTGGACTGGGCGCTGTTCTCGGCCACCTGGCAGGGGAGCAGCCGCGAGGCCTGCGTCCAGGGCGGTGCCTGCTGGATCTTCATCGAGAGCCGGCTGGGGCAGTATCTCTATGGCTTCTACCCGGCTGATCAGTACTGGCGCATCAACCTGACCTTCGCCGGTCTGGCGGCGCTGCTGGCCCTGCTCATCTGGCCAAAGACCCCGCGCAAGGGGTGGCTGGCGCTCTTCACCCTGCTGGTGTTCCCTGTCATCGCCTTCTTCCTCATCCATGGGGGAGCGGGGCTGGAGGTGGTGGAAACGAACCGCTGGGGCGGGCTGATGCTCACCCTGGTGCTGGCGGTGGTGGGCATAGTCGTAGCACTGCCGTTCGGCATCCTGCTGGCACTGGGGCGTCGCTCCCACATGCCGGTCATCTCCAGCCTCTGTACCGTCTACATCGAGTTCTGGCGGGCGGTGCCGCTCATTACTGTGCTCTTCATGGCGTCCGTCATGCTGCCACTGTTCATGAGTACCGAGGTGGAGCTCGACAAGCTGCTGCGGGCGCTCATCGGCATCATCCTGTTCCAGGCGGCCTATGTGGCCGAGGTGGTGAGAGGGGGGCTGCAGGCGATCCCCAAGGGGCAATATGAGGCGGGGGATGCCCTCGGGCTCTCCTACTGGAAGGTGATGGGCCTCATCATCATGCCCCAGGCCCTCAAGATCACCATTCCTTCCCTGGTGAACACCTTTATTTCCCTGTTCAAGGACACCAGCCTGGTGCTGATCATCGGGCTGTTCGATCTGCTGGCCATCTCCAAGGTGGCCCTGGCGGATCCGGCCTGGCTGGGGTATTCCACCGAAGCTTATGTCTTTATCGCCATGATCTTCTGGATGTTCTGTTTTGGCATGTCCCGCTACTCCATCTATCTGGAGCGCAAACTCAACACGGGCCACAAGCATTAGGAGTCGTTCTGATATGAAAACGGACGCAGTTGTCGAACTGAAAGAGGTCAACAAGTGGTACGGTGAGTTTCACGTGCTGCGCAACATCAACCTGCAGGTGGGCAGAGGGGAGAAGATCGTCATCTGCGGACCATCGGGGTCGGGCAAGTCCACCATGATCCGCTGCATCAACCGGCTGGAAGAGCACCAGAGCGGAGACATCCTGGTCAAGGGCACGGCCCTGACCTCGGATCTCAAGAACATCGAGACGGTGCGCCGGGAGGTGGGCATGGTGTTCCAGCACTTCAACCTCTTCCCCCATCTGACCGTGCTGGAGAACTGTTGCCTGGCGCCCATCTGGGTCAAGCAGTTGCCGCGCAAGGAGGCCGAGGAGATCGCCATGAACTTCCTGCGCCGGGTGCGGATCCCCGAACAGGCGCTCAAGTATCCGGGGCAGCTCTCCGGTGGCCAGCAGCAGCGGGTCGCCATCGCCCGCAGTCTGTGCATGAATCCCCAGGTCATGCTGTTTGACGAGCCGACGTCTGCGCTGGATCCCGAGATGGTGCGGGAGGTGCTGGATGTGATGGTGGAGCTGGCCCACGAGGGGATGACCATGCTCTGCGTCACCCACGAGATGGGGTTTGCCAAGCAGGTGGCGGACAGGGTGATCTTCATGGACCGGGGGCAAATCATCGAAGAGAACGTGCCGGATCAGTTCTTTGACAACCCCCAGTCCGATCGGACCAAGCTCTTCCTCTCCCAGATCCTGCAGCACTGAGGCAGGGCACAACCTTCAGAAAAACAGCCCGCACGCTCGAATGAGCGGCGGGCAAATGTGTACATGGAAGTCGACGACAGACAGAAAGGAGTATGTCAGCCCGGCAACAGGGTGGTGGTGCGCAGATCGCGCACGGCCAGGTTGATCTGCCGGGCCAGGCTCAGCGCCTGATGACAGCTCAACGGCTTCACATCGATGATCCCCCCTTGAAACTCAAACCGCCCCAGTGCTTCAACCATGAAACTTCCATGATGGAAGCTCTTGATATATCGAGCAATTCGACGGGGAGACCACTGCTTGAACACCTTCATGGCAAGAGACCCTGTTGTTTGGACAGAGCACACTATGCCGACGGACCGTGACACTGATGTGACACTTGATAAAGATTTGTATGAATCTGTCTTGTGATCGACTGGCGTGCAGCCCCGGCGTTGAAAAAGTAGTGAGAGTCCGGGTCCGGGGCCCGATATACTGCGGCCATTGCAGAGATGACAAAGGTGCCGCACGTGGAGTGGGTGGACATAGTAGACGAGCAGGACAGGGTGATCGGGGTGGCCAAGCGCGCCAGGGTGCGTCAGGAAAACCTGCGCCATCGTGCCAGCTACATCCTGGTGCTGGATGAGGCTGAGCGCATCCTGGTGCAGCGGCGTACCCCGAGCAAGGATTTTTGCCCCGGCATGCTGGATGCCTGCGCCGGTGGCGTGGTGACCACGGGGGAGGCCATGGCCCTTTCCGCCCGGCGTGAGCTGGCCGAGGAGCTGGGGATCCGCGACGTGCCCCTGCAGGATTACGGCACCTTCTATGCCGAAGGGGAGGCGAGCGGCAGCCGCTACCGGGTCTGGGGCGGCCTGTTCAGTTGTCACTATCAGGGGCCGCTGCAACTGCAGGCCGAAGAGGTGAGCGAGGTGCACTGGATGAGCCTGGGCGAGATAGCCGATCGGGCGGGCGAGTTCACGCCCGACTCCCTGCTCGCCATCGCCACCTGGCAGGCAAGGCGCCTGCCAGGTGGCCAGAAATAGGGGCGACAGGCGTTCGCTCCCCGATCGCTTTGTTGCTGCTCGATGGACCCCTTCGCCTTCTGGTGGAATGGGGTAGACTGGGCCTCTTTGAACCACAGAAGGATGCGTCATCATGATCACGGTCGGTCAATCCCTGCCCGCAGGGGAATTTACCTTTATCACCGCCGAGGGCAAGCAGGTGAAGGATACCCGGGCCCTGTTTGCCGACAAGCGGGTGGTGCTCTTTGCGGTGCCCGGCGCCTTCACCCCCACCTGCTCCAACGCTCACCTGCCGGGCTACGTGGTGCTGGCCGATCAGTTCAGGGCCAAGGGGGTGGAACTGTGCTGTCTGTCGGTCAACGACGCCTTCGTGATGAAGGCGTGGCAAGAGGCCCAGAACGCCTCTGCCATCACCATGCTGGCGGACGGCGACGGCAGCTGGACTCGGGCACTGGGTCTGGCCAAGGAGACCGGGGCCTTCGGCGGCGTGCGGGCCCAGCGTTTTGCCCTCATCGCCAACGATGGTGTGGTGGAGCGGCTCTTCGTGGAGGCGCCGGGCAAGTTCGAGGTGTCGGATGCCCAGAGCCTGCTGGCGGCGCTGTGAAAGATTAATCGGTGTTTGATTACACCTTGAAATAGCAAGCGGCCCCGTTACACTGAGGCCGCGTTTGGATGGAGCCAGGCAACTTGCCTGGCTCTCGTGTTTGCCGTGGATGAGATAGAACAATATGACCCTGGCTTTTGTTGCCCTGATTGCCGGACTGGCGTTGCTGGTCTGGAGTGCCGACAAGTTCGTGGACGGCGCCGCCGCCACCGCCCGTTACGCCGGTATGCCGCCGCTGCTGATCGGCATGGTGATCATCGGTTTTGGTACCTCGGCCCCCGAGATGGTGGTCTCCGCGCTGGCGGCCTCCCAGGGCAATCCCGGGCTCGCGCTCGGCAATGCCTATGGCTCCAACATCACCAATATTGCCCTGATCCTGGGTCTGACCGCCCTGATCAGCCCCATCGCCGTCGCCTCCCAGGTGGTGCGCAAGGAGATCCCCATCCTGCTCGGCATCACCCTGCTCTCCGGCGCCCTGCTCATCGACGGCAATCTGGGCCGGATGGATGCCGCCATTCTGGGGGCCGTGTTCGCAGTGCTGATGGGCTGGTCCATCTGGGCCGGCATGAACGGCAAGGGGGATGCGCTGGATACGGATACCGAGGAGGACATCGTCTCCGAGGGTATGTCTCTCAAGAGCGCCATCCTCTGGCTCATCGTCGGCCTGGTGCTGCTGATCGGGGCTTCCCGTCTGCTGGTGTGGGGGGCGGTGACCATCGCCCAGGGCTTTGGCATCAGCGATCTGGTGATTGGCCTGACCATAGTCGCGGTGGGGACCTCCCTGCCGGAGCTGGCATCGTCCCTCATCGCCATCCGCAAGAACGAGCACGATCTGGCCCTTGGCAACGTGCTGGGTTCCAACCTGTTCAACACCCTGGCCGTGGTGGGCATCGCCGCCGGCATCCACCCGCTCGAGGTGGCGCCCGAAGTGCTTTCCCGCGACTGGAGCATCATGATGGGGCTGACCCTGTTGCTGCTGGTGATGTGTCTGGGCCGCAAGGGGCAGGGGCGCATCAACCGGCTGGAGGGGGGCGTGCTGCTCGCCTGCTTCGTCGCCTACACCGGCTGGCTGCTGACGAGCCAGTTCATCTAGTCTGACGATGAAATGAAAGAGGGGACGCCGCGGCGTCCCCTCTTTTTTGTGCGCGGGGCCTGGTCTCAGGCCACGGCAACCAGCTTCTGCTTCTGGGCGCTGTCCAGGATCAGGATGCTCGCCTTGGGGAAGAAGTTGAAGGTGGACGCGGAGGCCCAGGTGTAGGCCCCCATCACCCGACCCACCACCAGCTCGCCGATCTCGAGATCCGGCAGCATGATGCTGTCGCGGATGACGTCCACGCTGTCGCAGGTGGGGCCGGAGAGCACCGCATTGTGCAGTTCGCCGTGGGCATAGGGCGTGCTCACCGGGTAGGTGACGTGGTCGTAGAGCTGGCCGTTGTAGCTGCCGTAGAGACCGTCATCCAGGTAGTACCAGATCTTGTCGCCGCGGTGGGCCTTGCCCATCACGCTGGAGACCGAGGTCATGGCCGGCGCGCTGATGAAGCGGCCCGGCTCGGCAATCTTCTGTACCGTGGCGGGCAGCTTGGCCAGGGCCTCGCGGATCGGGGCGCAGAAACCGTCGATGTCGAACTCGCCGCCGTCATAGTCCACCGGAAAGCCGCCGCCGATGTCCAGCACCCAGGGCTTGAGCCCGAGCTCCCAGGCCTGCTCCATGATCTCGCGGCAGGCGTCGATGGCCTGCACGTGGCGGCGGGCGTGGGGCACCTGGGAGCCGACGTGGAACGACAGCCCCATCACCTTGATCCCCTTGGCCTGGGCCAGTTGCAGCAACGGCAGTGCCTGCTCCGGGGTGCAGCCGAACTTCTTGGAAAGATCGACCTTGGTCTCGGGGTTCGGGAAGCTGACCCGCAGCAGCAGTTTCACTTCATCCTTGTAGGGCAGGAACTTTTCCAGCTCCAGCGGGTTGTCATAGACAAACACGGTGCAGCCGAATTCCAGGGCATAACGGATGTCGCTGTCACGCTTGATGGGATGGGTATGGATGCAGCGTCCCGGGCGAACCCCTTGGCTGCGCACCAGATCCACTTCGCCATTGGTGGCCAGATCGAAACAGGCCCCCTCTTCCTTCAAGACAGAGACCACCGCCTCGTGGGGCAGGGGCTTGAGTGCATAATGCAAGCGCACATCGGGCAGGGCGGCCGCCAGGGCCCGATACTGTTTGCGGACGGCTGCCTTGTCGAGCAGCAGCAGGGGGGAGCCGAATTGTTCAACCAACTGACGGTAATCTTGTGCGACCAGGGTCTCGTTCATTCTCTTTTGATAGTCCTTAGGGGGCGTGATATGCCCAAGCCATATGCGATTGAACCGGCGACGGCCGGCTCAGGCGAGCGGTCCGGAGGGACCCACCAGGCACATTGCATAACTCCCTTGCAAAGTGCTTAGTTATGCGCGGGATTATCGGCTTATTGAGTTTGTGTGCAAGCATTTTGATTGGATATGTCGGCAAGTTTTTCTGGTCGAGACGAAACAGGCTCTTGATACGGGGAGCGATCAGGGCCGTGATGGGGAGCTCCTCCGAAGGGAGCTTGATAAGCTGTTGATAGTTAACGAACTAATAACATCAGGCCCGGGGGTTGCGGCCAGGTAAAAAGGGGGCGCCGGGGCCAGGGAGTGCGAGACAGCTCACATTTTTTGGATTACCATGCCCGCTTCCTGATCCAAACTAGTTCGGATGAAGGTAGCAGGAGAGCGATGGGCAACCATCCACCGAAGAAGTGAATCTTTCAGGTACCGGGCAACCGGTGTGGACTGCTACTGGACGATACTCTGGAGAGACCCGTTGAATCGGGCGCCGAAGGAGCAAGGTACCGTGATTGCATCGCAATCTGGCGCCGGAAACTCTCAGGCAAAAGGACAGAGGGGATGGGATGGTTGTACCTGGGCTTGGCCCGCATCCGATCGCCTCTGGCCGATCGCGACACCTATGGGAAGATCATCCTTCTCCTCCTTAATCGTTGTTTTTTAAGGAGGATGCATGTCATCAATTCAATCGGCGCTCGCCGCCATCGATAGCTTTATCTGGGGTCCCCCCCTGCTGATCCTGCTGGTCGGGACCGGTATCTATCTCACCTGGCGATTGGGTCTGCTTCAGATCGTGCGTTTGCCGCTGGCCCTCAAGCTGGTCTTTGGCCGCGATCAGGGGCAGGGCAAGCAAGGGGATGTCTCCAGCTTTGGTGCCCTGTGCACCGCCCTCTCCGCCACCATCGGCACCGGCAACATCGTCGGGGTCGCCACCGCCATCAAGCTCGGCGGCCCGGGCGCCCTGTTCTGGATGTGGATGGCCGCCCTGTTCGGCATGGCCACCAAGTACGCCGAGTGCCTGCTGGCGGTGAAATATCGCCAGCAGGACGCCAACGGCCAGATGGCGGGTGGCCCCATGTACTATCTGGAGAAGGGGCTCGGCTCCAGGCCGCTCGCCAAGCTGTTTGCCCTGTTCGGCATCGGCGTCGCCTTCTTCGGCATCGGCACCTTCCCCCAGGTCAACGCCATCTCGGATGCCATGAGCCTCTCCTTCTCGGTGCCCCGTGAAGTGACCGCCGTGGTGCTGACCCTGATCGTGGCGCTGGTGACCCTGGGGGGTATCCAGTCCATCTCCAGTGTGTCCAGCAAGGTGGTGCCCTTCATGGCCATCTTCTACATCGTCGCCTGTGCCGGGGTGCTGGTGAACAATGCAGGCGCCCTGCCCGATGCGGTCATGCTGGTGATCGGGAGCGCCTTCACCGGCCATGCGGCCACCGGCGGTTTCGTCGGCGCCGGCATCATGCTGGCGATCCAGTCCGGGGTGGCGCGCGGGGTCTTCTCCAACGAGTCGGGCCTGGGTTCGGCCCCCATCGCGGCGGCGGCGGCCAAGACCGATTCCTGCGTGGAGCAGGGGCTGGTCTCCATGACCGGTACCTTCATCGACACCCTCATCATCTGCACCATGACCGGCCTGACGCTGGTGGTGACCGGGGTGTGGAGCGGCGATGCAAGCGGTGCGGCCATGACCAGTCTGGCCTTTGCCCAGGGGCTGGATGCCCATGTGGGCCAGTATCTGGTGAGCATCGGCCTCTTGTTCTTCGCCTTTACCACCATCCTTGGCTGGAACTACTACGGCGAGCGCTGCACCGAGTACCTGTTCGGGGTGAAGGCGATCAAACCCTACCGCCTCATCTATCTGGTGCTGGTGGCGAGCGGTGCCTTCCTCCATCTGGACCTGATCTGGCTCTTGGCCGACATCGTCAACGGCCTGATGGCGGTGCCCAACCTCATCGGCCTCATCGGCCTGCGCCACGTGGTGATTGCCGAGACCCGCGCCTACTTCAGCCGGGACCGGGATACGGAGTCCGAGCCCGAGCCGCAGACGGCCTGATGAGAAGCGGGCCTGCGGGAAGTCCTGTCACCGGGCTCCTGTCCATGGTGTCAACCGGGATCCGGGCTGGGATGGCAAAACCCGGGGCTTGATCCCGGCTCCTCTGACAATATCTGTGCGAAATGCGCAAAAGCCACGACGCTCATCGTGGCTTTTTTGCATTTTACGCAATGAATGGCGGCGCTTGTTGCCCCCAGGGGTCAGGGGGAGGGAATATCTCCGGTGAGCCGCTGCGCCAGCGCTTTGCTCACCCGGCTCACCAGGGCCGCCTCCTCCCCCTGCCAGCCAATGGCGTGGGCCAGGGTGGTGGAGGTGCCCGGAGCAAAGCGCAGCTTGCCCCCGGCCAGTTCGTAGAAGCGGCTCGCCATCCGGGTGCCCTCGTCCACATCCCCCGCCACCAGCAGCATGGCCTGGGCCAGCACGGCGCCGTCGTGATCCCGGCCCGGCGCCAGCCAGCGCTGGGCGGTGCCGGTCACCTTGCGCCCCCCGATCACCAGGTTGTACTGGCCGTCGCAAAACGAGCCGGGCACGAAGTCGTAGCTGCCCGCAAGACCGTACTCCTCCAGCAGGGCGAGCAGGGGCGCCCCCAGCAGTCGGTAGTAGTGGGCCAGATCCGTGGTGGTGCGGGGCAGCATGAGGGAGAGGTTGAGGATGCCGGCGCCGTGGGGCACGGCGGTGCCGCCGCTGTCGCGCACGAACACCGGCCAGCCCTCGGCGGCAAGCTGCTCGCAGGCGGCCTGGTAGCGGGGCAAACGGGTGTCCTTGCGGGTGACGATGAGGCATTGGGGGCCCTGCCAGAGGAGGGCTCTGAGCTCGCCGTCACCGGCGCACTCCCGCAGCCAGCGCTGCTCCTCGGCCAGGATCTGGTCGGGTGTCTGGTGGGCGAGCGGCGGGGGCAGCAGGGTATAAGGCATGAAAGGCATCCTTTGGCAGAGGCTGCCAAGCACAGTACGCGCGGGGGCAAACAAGGTAAAGCCCCGCGTGGCGGGGCTTTGGTGCAAGGATGGCGGAGTGTCAGGCCTGTGCGGCGGCGCGCCTGGGCAGCAGCAGATTGAGCAGGATGGCGGTGAGGCCGCCGGTGGCGACGCCGTAGGAGAGCACGCTCCTGGCCAGCTCCGGCAGGTGTTGCAGCACCTCGGGCACCTGGGCCACTCCGAGACCCATGGCGAGCGACACCGCCAGGATCATCAGGGCGCGGCGGTCCAGCTCCTCGCGGGAGATGATGCGCACCCCGGCGGCGGCGATGGTGCCGAACATGACGATGGTGGCGCCGCCGAGCACGGGTTCAGGTATTTGTTGCACCAGGCTCGCCACCGCCGGGAACAGGCCGAGCAGGGCCAGCATGGCGGCGATGAAGAGGCCGACGTGGCGGCTGGCCACCCCGGTCAGCTGGATGACGCCGTTGTTCTGGGCGAAGGTGGACATGGGGAAGGTGGAGAAGACCGCCGCCAGCATGGAGTTGGCGCCATCGGCCAGCACGCCCCCCTTGATCCGCGCCATGTAGACCGGCCCTTCCAGCGGCTCGCAGGAGATGTCGGAGGTGGCGGTCATGTCGCCGATGGCTTCCAGCGCCGTCACCACGAAGATGATGGCGAGCGGCACGAACAACTGCCAGTCAAAGCCGAGCCCGTAGTGCAGCGGAACAGGGACCATCATCAGGGGGCCGTCGAAGGTGGGAGCAGCCACCTTGCCCAGCAGCAGTGCCACCGCATAGCCCGCCAGCATGGCGATCATGATGGCGGAGAGGCGCAGCCAGGGGTTGCGACTGCGCTGCATCAGCACGATGAGGCCGAGCACCAGCAGGGAGAGAAAGAGGTTGGTGTGACTGGCGAAGCTGCCGTCCGCCAGGGCGCCGTAGCCGCCCCCCATGCTGATGAGCCCTACCTTGATGAGGGTCAGGCCGATGAGCAATACCACGATGCCGGTCACCAGCGGGGTGATGATCCGTTTGACCAGGTGAAGGAAGCGGCTCATGACGACGATGGTGAGGGCCGCTGCCAGCATGGTGCCGAACAGGGTGCCCAGCAGATCGTCGGTGGGCATGGCCGCCTGCTTGAGGGCGAGGCCGGAGGCGATGATGGGACCGAGGAAGTTGAAGCTGGTGCCCTGTACCGAGAGCAGGCCGGAACCGAGGGGGCCGAAACGGCGGGTCTGAACGAAGGAAGCGATGCCGGACATGACCAGGGACATGGAGACGATGTAGCGGGTGTCGTCGGCGGGGAGGCCGAGGGCATTGGCGATGATGAGGGGCGGGGTGATGATGGCGACAAACATGGCGAGCATATGCTGCAGGGCGGCGAACAGGGTCTGGGGCAAGGGTGGGACATCCTCGATGCCGTAGACCAGTTCGCTGTGGGCTCGCCTGGGGGGATGGGCCTCTCGGATGGCGCTTGGGGCGGCAGCCTGTTCCATAAATACCTCGAATGTGTGGGGGGAGGGGAGAAAATTGGGCGCTATTTTAGTGATTGGCATCGCGCTTTCCAGCGCTAATTGAGCGCAAACTCGTTTATTTCCTGATGGGTTGAAACGTTTTCCTGTGGCGATTAAGATCCGCCGGTTTGTGTGAGACCGATCCCTCACAAAGGGGAGGGAGGCTGATGCATCAGGATGGGGACGGTGTAGAATGAGCCCTCGGTTCGAAGATGGAGACTCTGGATGCTGAAGCTGTCGGAGTTCTGGAGTGCCCGCGCCCACTCCGAAGATTTTACCCTGACCCGGATGGGCTTCATGACGGTGCGGCTGCGGCTGCTCACCTGTCTGCTGATGGCGGGGCTCCCGAGCTGGGCCCTGGTGGACTGGCTGACCCTGCCAGCCATCCAGTTCGAGGCGCTGTTCCAGGTCAGGATCTTCTGCCTGCTGGCCCTCTCGCCCCTCATCCCCCTCTCCTATCTCATCCACTTCAAGCGCGAGCGCATGAAGCTGGCGCTGGGCTACCTGATGGCGGTGATGATGCTCTTCTCCCTCATCTGCCTGCACAGCTTCGGCGCGGATCAGGAGATGCAGGCGGGCTACATGGCCTTCCCCTATCTGCTCATCAGCCTGTTCGCCATCTTCCCCATTCCCCTCTCCCTCAGCCTGCAACTGGCGGGGGGCATTCTGGCCACCATGCTGGCGGGCAACTGGTTGCTGGTGGGCCAGCCTCTTTGGAGCGTGCAGACCCTCAATCAGGTCTGGCTGCTGGGGCTCTTTGCCATCGCCAGCGCCTGGGTGCAGTGCGGCCAGCTCAACATGCTGCTGCAACTCTATCGGGAATCCACCACGGACGAGCTGACCGGCATGATGAACCGCCGCCTGCTGATGAAGCAGCTCGAGAAGGCGAGGGCCGCCATGATCCGCAAACAGGCTCCCTTCGCGGTGCTGCTGCTGGATCTGGACCGCTTCAAGCGCATCAACGACACCTTCGGCCATCTGGCGGGGGATGCGGTGCTCAAGGAGGTGGCGGCCACCCTGTCGGAACAACTGGAGCCCGGCATGGTGCTCGGGCGTTACGGCGGGGAGGAGTTTGCCATCCTGTTGCCCGGTTGCACGGATCTGGCACAAGCCAAGCGGGTGGCGGAGCGGCTGCGGGTCGCGGTGGAGGCGAGGTTGGTGAAAAGCCCCACCTCCGACGAGCTGCTGGAGGTGACGGTGAGCATCGGTCTGACCCTGGCCCAGCGTGGCGAGGGGGTGGAGGATCTGCTCAACCGGGCGGACGAGTGCCTCTACATGGCCAAGATGGCGGGTCGCAACTGCGTGGTGGCCGAGGCCGGCAAACCCGCGGGCGATGCAGGGCGCACAAAAACGGATGCCGCCTGAGGGCGGCATCCGGTGATGACGGGGCTGGCGTCAGGCAAGGGTGTATTTGCCGGAGAGCTGCTGGGCCAGCAGCTTGAACATGTTGAACACCGCCATGGTCTTGCCGGTCGGGGTGCCGTCTTCAGCCAGGAAGAACTCCCCCTTGAACACCAGAATGTCCCCCTTCTGCTCCACCGAGTCGGCGCGCATGCCGTGGATGAAGTCCTCGTGTTCACGAATGATCTTGTTGGCCATCTCCAGCAGGGCAGTCTCGGTGATCCGCTCTTTTTGTGGTTGCATGCTCGTCTCCTTAAACGACTACTGGGCAGGGGCACAAGGGGCGGCATGGCCGGCGCACCCCGCCTCTGATTGAAGAGGGGGCCAGCATACTGCAAAGCGGGATTTTCTGTCATTGATATGACCCCGCATTTTCCCGCTTTGCGCTCTTCCCTTATCCCAGCACCAGATTGCGCAGCCAGCGCCGCTGGCGAATGCGGCGCTGCACCAGCAGCACTTTTGAAAGCTCCTCCAGCAGGACCACCGCCACCACCCAGGAGAGGGGCCAGCCCAGCAGGCTGACCGCCACCCAGGCCAGCGGCAGGCCGATGCACCACATGCCGACGATGTCGATGAAGATGCTGTAGTTGACGTCCCCCCCCGAGCGCAGTACCCCGACGATCCCCACCATGTTGAACACCTTGAGCAGCATGCCCAGACACATGATGGCGAGCACCTGGCCGGCCTCAGTCATCAGCTCGCCCGGCAGGTTGCCGACCCATTGCAGCAGGCTGCCCTGCATCAGCCAGACGGCGGTCCCCACCAGCAGGGCGCCGACGGGGGCCAGCAGCAGGAAGAGCTGGGAGTGCTGCCAGGCCTCGTCATACTCCTCTGCCCCGAGCCGGTGACCGAGCAGGGTGGAGCAGGCCACCGCCAGCCCGAAGAAGAGGGAGATGAGGATGCTCTCCAGCGTGCCGAGGGTGGTCATGATGGCCAGGGCGTCGGTGCCGAGGTGCGCGTAGAGGAAGCCGTAGAGCAGCATGCCGAAGGCCCAGAGCCCGTCGTGCAGCAACAGCGGCAGGGCGATCAGGGTGAAGCGCACCACCTCCTTGCGCCTGAAGGCGGCGAGCCAGTCTTGCTTGCGCGGGATGAGACGGGGCTCGGCACGCCACACATAGGCAAGCAGCAGCGCGGTCTGCAGCAGACGCGACAGGGTGGTGCCCCAGGCGGAACCGGCTACTCCCATGGCCTCGGCGCCGAAATGGCCGAAGATGAGGGCATAGTTGAGGATGACGTTGGCGATGATGGCGATGATGCCGATACGGGTCGGCGCCGCGGCATTGCCCACCGAGCGCAGGGCCGACTCCAGGGGCACCACCACGGCGGTGCAGAGGATGGTGGCGCCGGTGATCATCAGGAACTCGTCGGCCAGCTCGCGCAGCGCGGGCTCCTGGCTGGCAAACCCGAGCACGCTGCCCGGTGAGAACACATAGACGAGGGCAAAGGGCAGGCTCACCGCCAGGGCGCCCACCAGGGCCAGGGCCAGGGAGCGGCGCACCCCGGCCATCTCGCCACGGCCGAAATATTGTGCCGCCAACACCGAGACCCCGCCCGAGAGCCCCGCTATCACCAGCAGATTGAAGAAGAAGACCCGGTTGCCCAAGCCGACCGCCGCCACAGCCGTGGTGCCGAGCTGGCTCACCATCATGATGTCGATGAGGCCGAGCAGGGAGAACATCATGGATTGCAGCGAAACCGGCAGGGCCAGTCGCCACAGTCGCGTCATGAACTCGCGATCGGTGGTTTGTTTTAAAATCGCTTGCCAATAATTCATTTATGTTAACCGGGTTGGTAAAAATCAGGGTTTGTCGTGGGTATGATAGGGGTGATATCGGGAGGCTTCACTGTGAGCCTCTCTCGGCTTTCTTGTGCAAAACTATCCTGTTGAGGTGCTATGCCATTTATCAGCGAGTGTCTGGAAATCGCCCCGACCTGCGAAGAGCGGATGCTGGGACGCGAAGGGCTGCCCCTGCTTGGGGAGGCGGGCGTCTTCCTGACCGGCCTCTCGACGATACGGGAGCACTACCTTATCCGCCGCAACCGACCGGAGTTTCACATCCTGATGGTGAGCCATGACGAGGGGGGCGCCCTGCTCACCGATGGCGGGGTGCAGCCCATCCCGGCGGGAGCCCTGGTCTTTCTCCCGGCCGCCGTGCCGGGGGGCCTCAGGCTGGTGGGGGAAGCCTGGCATACCAGTTGGATCCTGCTGGACGACGTGCCGCGCTGGCAGCATCTGCACCGGCTTGGCCATCGCATCTGGCAGGGGGAGGAGGGGGAGCAGCTCTACCACCTGCTCAGCCTGATGCAGGGGGAGGGAATACGTTCGCCGCTCCAGCCCCAGCTGCTGAGCCTGCTGCTGGCGCTCTTGGAGCGGACCCTGCAGGGGGAGGTGCGCGGCACGCCGGAGTTGCGGCTACAGGCGCTGTTTCGGCGGGTGGAGGCACGTCTGGACGAGCCCTGGAGCGTGGCCCTGCTGGCCGACCAGATGGCCTGCTCGGTGCCCCATCTGCACCGGCTCTGCCAGCAGGTGTTCGGCATGGGCCCCATGGCCTGGCTCACCGGACTTCGCATGAACAAGGCGCGCCAGTTGCTGCTCTACACCAACTGGCCGCTGGCCGAGCTGGCGGCCCGGGTCGGATACAGCGACGGCGCCAACTTTGCCAACCGTTTTCGGCGTCTGACGGGTCAGACTCCGGGGGCCTTTCGTCGACTGGGTCGCAAACCTTTCGCAAGGGAGGTGCAAACCCTTTGAAATTGTTGGCTCAAGCCCATAGGATCGACGGGCCACACAGTCAAGGTACAGATCCATGTTTGAAGATAATAATCAGAAACGTCCCCTCTACATTCCCTACGCAGGTCCAGCCCTGCTGGAGACGCCGTTGCTCAACAAGGGCAGCGCCTTCACCAGCGAAGAACGCAGCAGCTTCAACCTGGAAGGTCTGCTGCCCCAGAACATCGAAACCATCGAAGAGCAGGCAGAGCGTGCCTATCGCCAGTTCATGGCGTTTGGCAACGACATGGACAAGCACATCTATTTGCGCAACATCCAGGATACCAACGAAACGCTCTTCTACCGCCTGCTGAACAACCACCTCACCGAAATGCTGCCGGTCATCTACACCCCGACGGTCGGCAAGGCGTGTGAGGAGTTCTCCAACATCTATCGTCGTGCTCGCGGCCTCTTCATCTCCTATCCGGACAAGGACAGGATCGATGACATGCTGCAAAATGCCACCAAGCAGAACGTCAAGGTGATCGTGGTCACCGACGGCGAACGCATCCTGGGCCTCGGGGATCAGGGCATCGGCGGCATGGGCATTCCCATCGGCAAGCTCTCCCTCTACACCGCCTGTGGCGGCATCTCCCCGGCCTACTGCCTGCCGGTGGTGCTGGACGTGGGCACCAACAACCAGCAGCTGCTGAACGACCCCTTCTACATGGGGTGGCGCCATCCGCGCATCTCCGGCGAAGAGTACGACGAGTTCGTCGATGCCTTCATCCAGGCGGTCAAGCGCCGCTGGCCGGATATCCTGCTGCAGTTCGAGGATTTCGCCCAGGGCAATGCCACCCCGCTGCTCAACCGCTACAAGGATGAGCTGTGCTGCTTCAACGATGACATTCAGGGGACCGCCGCGGTGACCCTGGGCAGCCTCATCGCCGCCTGCAAGGCCTCCGGTGCCAAGCTCTCCGAGAAGCGGGTCGCCTTCCTCGGGGCGGGCAGTGCCGGGTGCGGCATCGCCGAGCAGATCGTGGCGCAGATGAAGGCCGAAGGGCTGACCGACGCCGAGGCGCGGGGCCGGGTCTTCATGGTGGACCGATTCGGTCTCATCACCGACAAGATCCCCAACCAGCTCGACTTCCAGCGCAAGCTCTCCCAGCCGGTCGAGCGGATCAAGGAGTGGCCGGTGGGGGACAACATCTCCCTGCTGGAGGTGATGGAGCACGGTCGCCCGGACATCCTGATCGGGGTCTCCGGCCAGCCGGGTCTGTTTACCGAAGAGGTGGTCAAGACCATGCACAAGCACTGTGCCCGTCCCATCATCTTCCCGCTCTCCAACCCCACTTCCCGGGTGGAAGCCACCCCGGCGGATCTCATTCGCTGGACCGACGGCCAGGTGCTGGTCGCCACCGGCAGCCCGTTCGCACCGGTGGAGTACAAGGGCAAGCGCTACGTCATCGCCCAGTGCAACAACTCCTTCATCTTCCCGGGTATCGGCCTTGGGGTGATCGCCTCCGGTGCCAACCGGGTGACCGATGCCATGCTGATGTCGGCCAGCCGTGCCCTGGCGGATTGTTCACCCCTGGTGAAGGGGGAAGAGGGCTCCTTGCTGCCGGATCTGGCGGACATCCATCAGGTCTCCCGCTACATCGCCAAGATGGTGGCCAAGACCGCCATGTTGCAGGGCAAGGCGGTGCAGACCCCCGATGATGTGATCGATCAGGCCATCGAGGCGAACTTCTGGCGCCCCGAGTACCGCCGCTATCGTCGTACTTCCTTCTGATCCCAAGGGGACAGACATGCAGAAGGGATGCCTCGGCATCCCTTTTTTGTGCACGGCTGTGAAGGAAGAGGAGGTTATTGTGCCGGTTGCTCGGCGGGGGCGGGCTCGGCGGGATTGCTGACACCGGTGACCCGGATTTCGACCCGGCGATCCGGGGCCAGGCAGTCGATGAGGGCAGCCCTGGCCTTGATGGCATCACACTGGGTGCCGGTGACCGGGTTGCTCTCGCCATTGCCCTGGATGCTCACCTTGTCTGCGGGCAGCCCCTTGCCAATCAGGAAGTTGGCGACCGTGCTTGCACGGGCCTCCGACAGTGCCTGGTTGTTGGCATCCGAGCCGATGCGGTCGGTGTAGCCCATCACCATGGCGTTGCCATCCTTGGGTTTGACGTCGACGATCTGCTGGTAGAGGGCGTCGAGTGCCTGCATCCCCTCCGGTTTGAGCTCCGCCTTGCCAAAGGCAAACAGCACATCCGAACTCAGGTTGAAGGTCTGATCCACCGGCTCGGGAGTCGGGGGCGGCGGTGCCACGACCAGAGGCGCGGCCAACGGCACTGCGGCGACGGTGCGATTGGGGTGAAGCACCAGCTCGATGGTGGCGGTACTGATGTCGCTGACCCAGCGTTTGGTACCGCTGCCCACCTTGTCGTTGTCAGGATCGTCCCCGACTCGCACCATGTAGCGGTAGCGGGTCTGGATGTCTACCCAGTCGCTCAGTCTGGCGGTCAGTCCCAGACCCGCCAGGGGAGCCAGGTTGTCATCCCCCCCGTTGACGGAGTCGACGTGATAGAGATAACCGCCTCCTTCGGCAAAGACAGAGAAGATGTCCCCCAGGGGCAAACGGCCAATGACCGACAGGGTGGCCCCTTTGCTGTTGAAGTCCTGGCCGGCGATATCCCAGTCACCGGTGGAGAGGTAACCGAGTTCGGTCCCCAGGTTCTCGTTGTAGTTGTAGCCGACAAAGGCGTTGATGGCGGTCGCGTCCTTGCCGACACCCTGGCTGAAATCATCGATGTCATGGGCAAAGGCCCAGCCACCCCCAGCCCCCACATACCAGTCGTGAACAGGTGCCGCCTGGGCGGCACTCGTCGCCAGTGCCAATGCAATCCACACAGGTTTCAGTCTTATGTTCATCGCGTATCCTCGTCGATGTTGGGTGTTATAGGGCTCCCAGCCCTTTGCTATGTATAGCCAACATTATGTATAGGCGATGTGAGCGCTTTAACCATTTAAGTGACGCATCTGTATGGAGAATCGGTGGGGCAGGCAGGTGGGCGGCCCGCGTTGGTGGTGCCGTGCGGGCATTAAAAAAGGGGCCGGAATGGCCCCTTTTTGCAACAGGTGGTCAACCTCTTATTGCTGCACTTCCTGTACGCCGGTGACGCGCACTTCGACGCGGCGATCCGGTGCCAGGCAGGCGATCAGCTGAGCCTTGGCCTTGATGCCGTCACACTGGGTACCGGTGACCGGGTTGGCTTCACCACGACCTTCGATGGATACCTTGCCAGCCGGCAGACCCTTGCCAACCAGGAAGTCGGCCACGGTGCGGGCACGGGCTTCAGACAGCTTCAGGTTGTAGGCATCGGAGCCGATGCGGTCGGTGTAACCGACCACCACGGCGCTGCCATCTTTCGGCTGGACGTCGACGATCTGCTGATACAGGGTGTTGAGCGCAGCAGCCCCTTCCGGCTTCAGGGTGGATTTGCCGAAGGCAAACAGCACGTCCGAGCTCAGGGAGAAGTTCTTGTCGACCATGACGGGCTCGGGAACCGGCTCGGGAGCCGGTGCCGGGGCCGGTGCCACATAGGTGGTGCGGTTCGGGTGCATCACCAGTTCCAGGGTGGCGACGCTCATGTCGGTTTTCCAGGTTTTCTGATCGTCACCCAGATCCCACATGTAGCGGTAGCGGGCCTGCAGGTCGATAAGGTCGGAGAGCTTGGCAGTCAGACCCAGACCCGCCAGCGGCGAGGTGCCGTTGTCGCTCTGGCCGTTGCCGTTGACGTGGTTGAAGTAGGCACCCCCTTCGGCGAAGACGGAGAAGATGTCATTCATGGGCAGGCGTGCGATACCGGACAGGGTGGCACCCTGGGTCTTGAAGTCGACGCCATCGACGCCGGCCTTGCCGGCATAGAGATAGCCGAGCTCGGCGGCAAAGTTCTCGGTGAAGTTGTAACCGCCGAACAGGGAGAGCGCGGTGGCGTCCTTGTCAGCATCCTGGCCGAAGGTATCCAGGTCGTGGCCATAGGCCCAACCTGCACCCATACCCGTGTACCAGTCGTCGGCCGCCTGAGCGGTGGTGGTTCCCATGGCTGCAATGGCCAGAGCAATCAGGGTTGGTGCCATTTTCATTTTCATCGTTTTATCCTCGTTGAGTTGCCGTGCTATGGGCGTACTGCGCACTCTTTGTTATACCGGTCGCAGATGACACTTCATGTGCGACACCGTGAGCGGATCACGGACGGCTTGAATAAAAAATGGATGGAAACCTGGATTCTCATGAAGCTGTTTCTCCATGGACAACTAACCGGGCACTGAGCACTTTTAATAGTTCATCCAATGTCTTACAAGCGTTGCTACTGTATTCTTTTGAATCAGCGTGATCAAGTTTCTGCACAGATATGCAGCGCCGACACCGGTGTCGCGGGGCCGCAATAGGGGAGCAAAGGGGAGAAAAGGTGAGACAGATAGTGTCGCTGTGGGGAGGAGAGAGACAGCAAAAGGGGATGCCGTGGCATCCCCTTTTTTACGTTACCTGAGCGAAGTCAGATTACTTTTGAACTTCTTGTACGCCGGATACGCGAACTTCTACGCGACGGTCCGGAGCCAGGCAGGAGATCAGCTGAGCCTTGGCCTTGACGCCGTCACACTTGGTGCCGGTGACCGGGTTGGCTTCGCCGCGACCTTCGATGGCAACCTTGCTGGCAGCCATACCCTTGCTGACCAGGAAGTTGGCAACGGTGCGGGCACGAGCTTCAGACAGCTTCTGGTTGTAAGCGTCGGAACCGATACGGTCGGTGTAACCAACAACAACGGCGTTGCCGTCTTTCGGCTGGAACTCAACGATTTGCTGGTACAGAGCGTTCAGGGCTTGCACACCTTCGGCCTTCAGGCTGTCTTTGCCAAAGGCGAACAGCACGTCGGAGTTCAGGGCGAAGTTCTTCTCAACGATTTGCGGAGCCGGGGCCGGTGCTTCTTCAACAACCGGGGCCGGAGCAGGCGCTACGTAGGAAGTACGGAACGGGTGGTAAACGGCTTCCAGGGTCGCAACGCTCTGGTTGGACTTGTAGCGTACGTTGTCGGCGTGCAGGTCAGCCACGTCCCACATGTAGCGGTAGCGAGCTTGCAGATCCAGCGCGTCGTTGACCTTGTAGGTCACACCGGCACCGGCCAGCGGGGATACTTTGGTATCGCTGGTGCCCAGACCGTCGGTGTGGCCCCAGTAGGCGCCAGCTTCACCGAACAGGGAGAAATCGTTGCCCAGCGGCAGACGAGCGATACCGGACAGGGTGGCACCCTGGCTCTCGTAACGGTTGCCGTCGGTGTTGCCACGGCCGGTGTACTGGTAGCCCAGCTCGGAACCGAAGTATTCGTTGAAGTTGTAACCAACGAAGGCATTGGCAGCAGCCGCATCTTCTTCGCCAACGTTCACGCCTTCGATCTTGTTCAGACCGTTGAAGTGAGTTGCACCAACACCGGCGCCGAAGTAGATGTCGTCAGCGGCGTGAGCTGCAGTTGCACCCATGGTGGCCATAGCGATGGCGATCAGGGAAGGAGCCATTTTCATCATAAAATAATCCTCGTTGAGATGGCACGTTGTTCACGTGCTTCGCACTTTGTAATTTATGTAAGCTGCTGGCTCTGTCGACCAACGACGTTGGTGCGAACAGGGATCCTAGATCCATCCAGGAGGCACGTATCTGGGTGCACAAGTGCGCGGGTTGCACTGTCGACAATGCATACTCCGCCACGAACAGCCGACGTCATTCCGATGACGTGGCGCACTTTATGCCCATTTCAAAACATGATCAAGCTCACAGATAAGGGATGGGGCAAATTGTGTCGTAGGGATAACTGGCTGTTTCTTGGGATTTATTAGTGATCCAAGTAGGCGCGATGCAGTTTCTTCTCAAGCTTCATATAAGCCTCAGCCCAAGCGTGCCGCGGGGTGGCGTCACCCGCCCTGACCGAGAGGACAGCAAGATAGTCTGCCTCAGTTGCTTCGCACAGCAAGGGTGTGAAACTGAGCAAGAAGTGACGGGCGAGGTAGGGATCGAGAGGCCAGATGTTGAGGATGGCCCGCGCCACGGGCTGGACGGCGGTGGAGCAGATGAAGTGCCGATGACCTGCTTCCAGCCATTGGGCCATCTCGGCGAGGCTTTCTTCCGGCACGATGCCGCCATCGCCTTTCTCCCTGGCCAGCGTCATCGTGTGACCATTGCCCAGTGCCAGGGTGCCGTTTTCTGCCACGACGCCGTCGTGGCTGCGCAGGGGAAGCGTCGCCTGGCCTTCAAGATAGAGGCTGCAGCTGTCCGGGAGGGCCGCCAGCACGGTGGTGGCGTCCCCCTGCATGGCCATGGGCAACCAGAACGCCTCGGCCCGGGTCTGCAGACCCTGGGCGAGCTGACGGGGGAGGGAGTTCGGGTCGGAATGAAGACGGGAAATGATGCCGGGAAATGCCATGTTGATGACTCTCTTGGAAATAACCGGCGAATTATACGAGGGATGGCCGGGCAACAAGAAAGGTTTCTTTTCGAGACTGTTTACCTGAGGCGACGCAGCGATTACCATCCCCGAGGTTTGTGAAGGGTTGTCGTCGAAAGACGCTGATTATAGATAGAGGCTCGACCATAACGAGTCCGTTCAAAACTGATACACTTGACTACGAGTCGTCGCGAAAAATAAAGGTGGAGTCAATCCGCCGAACGGAGTATGGAACACATGAATTCAAATATCGTAACTGTTGGCAAGAAGATCCGTCAGATCCGCGAAGCGGTAGGCCTGAGCCGTCCCAAGTTTGCCGATCTGCTGGGCGTCCCCCCAACCACCCTGAAGAACTATGAACTGGGTTACCGTGAAGTCGGAGGCGCCTTCTTGGTTGCCCTGGCCCACCACCCCGATCTGCACAAGTTCACCCTCTGGCTGCTGGCTGACAAGAAAGTCGCCGAAATCGGCCAGATCGGTCCGGACGATATTGCCAAGGCTTGATTCAGTTCAACCTTGATAAAAATGCCGCCCTCGAGGCGGCATTTTTTATTTATCAAAATGGATGATTATTTAATTAAATAATGCGTTGTGTGCGGCCAGCGGCGATTTTCACTAAATCATCTTGTCGGGCTGGATTAATCCACGGAACACTCCGACCCTTTTAATTCAGGCGGTGATCCACACAGCGAGACAACGATGAGCCAACCCATTACCAAAGCCAGAGATGGGTTTACCAGCACCTTTGGCGTGCTGGCCGCGACCCTGGGGTCTGCCGTCGGGCTCGGCAATATCTGGAAGTTTCCCTATCTGACCGGTGAGAACGGTGGCGCCGGTTTTCTGCTGGTCTATGTCATCGCCACCCTGCTGGTGGGATTGCCGGTGATGATCTCCGAGATCATGCTGGGGCGCGAGGCCAGGACGGATGCGGTCAGCGGGCTCATCAAGCTGGCTCCGAAGGGGCAACCCTGGTGGCTGATCGCCGCCATGGGGGTGAGCGCGGCCTTCCTCATCATGTCGTTCTACTCCGAGGTGGCGGCCTGGGTGTTTGCCTACATCTTCAAGGCGGCCAGCGGCGAGATCCTCTCCACCGATCCCGCCGTCACGGGGGCTGCCTTCAATTCACTCATCACGGATCCCTTGCAGAGTCTGCTCTGGCAGTGGCTGGTGCTGGCCCTGATGGGGGGGATCTTGCTGATGGGGGTCTCCAGGGGGATCGAAGCGGTCACCAAGCGGTTGATGCCACTGCTCTTCATCCTGCTGCTGGTGATAGGCGTGCGCAGCCTGACTCTGCCCGGAGCGAGCGAAGGACTGCATTTCCTGTTCTCGCCGGATTTCTCCAAGGTGACCGCAGGCGTCGTGCTGACGGCCATGGGGCTGGCGTTCTTCAAGCTCTCCATCGGGATGGGCTGCATGATGACCTATGGCAGCTATTTTCGCGATGATCAGCACATCCCTCTCACCACGGTACGGGTGATGTGCGCGGATCTCTTCGTCTCCATGCTGGCGGGGATCGCCATCTTCCCGGCGGTGTTTGCCTTTGGCTTCGAGCCGAGCGCAGGCCCCTCCCTGCTGTTCATCACCATACCCGCGGTGTTTGCCAGCATCCCCTTCGGACACCTCTTCATGGTGCTCTTCTTCGTGCTCTCCGCCATCGCAGCCACCGGGGCCATGCTCTCCATTCTGGAGGTGCCGGTCTCGGTGCTCTCCGAGCGCTTTCACATGAGCCGCACAAGGGCGACCCTGATCAACCTGCTGGTGCTGGGGGCGGTCGGCTCGACCTGTGCGCTCTCGAGCAGCACGCTGGCGGATGTGCAGGTTGGCGGGAAAACCTTCTTCGATCTGTTCGACTTCGTCTCTTCCAACGTGCTGATGCCCCTTGGCGGCATCTTCCTCTGCCTCTTTGTGGGCTGGGTATGGGGATTCGAGCGGATGACGACGGCGCTGACCAATGGAGGCAAGCTGGCGCTGCCCATCCTCAGCCCCCTGTTTTTCATCATCCGCTATGTGTCGCCGCTGCTGATCCTGGTGGTGATGCTCAAGGGGCTGGGGCTGTTCTGAGCCGCGTAACCCGAAAAAAAAGCGCCTATTGGCGCTCTTTTTGTCTTTTACCCCGATATGCCTTCATATCAGGCAGAGTCGTGACAGCTCCTCCTTGAGCTGCTCCAGGTTGCGCTCGACACAGGCTTCCCCCTCGTTGATGGCGTCGCTCGCGCGGTGGAAATCCATGATGGAGAGGTTGCCAAGGCGCGGGCAGAGCTGGATCTCGGGGGGATCCCCGGCCATCCGGGCACGGGTGATGCGCTCCTGCATGATGTTGATGGAGCCCGTCATCACCCCCCACATGCCGGGGGTACTGGGCTCGCGCTCGCCCCGGTTCAACCACTGGCTGAGCAGCCCCCCCTGCACGGGCTCGTCCGGTTCGTCGGTCCAGGGCTGGTGCATATCGGTGTTGAGGTTGACGGCGATCACCACCTCGGCTCCCATGGCGCGGGCCAGGGAGATGGGGACCGGGTTGACCACGGCCCCGTCTACCAGCCAGCGATCCTCCACCCGGGTCGGGGTGAGCAGGCCGGGCATGCCGCAGGAGGCGCGCACACACTGGCGAAGCGGCCCTTCCTGCAACCAGATCTCGCGACCGGTATCAAGTTCGGTGGCGACGCAGGCAAAGGGCAGCGGCAGGCTTTCGATGGCGGGATCCCCCAGATGGCCGGCGGCGATGCCAAATACCTTGTCACCGCGAAACAGGCCGCCGGAGAGGGCGGGATCGAGCAGTCCCATCACTTGCAGGCGGCTGAAGCCGCGCACCCAGCTCTCCAGCTTGTCCAGTTCACCAGCGGCATAGGCGGCGCCGACAAAGCTGCCGATGGAGCAGCCAGCCACCAGATCTGGCTTGACGCCCAGTCGCTCCAGGGCACGGATGATGCCGATGTGGGCCCATCCTCGGGCCGCACCGCTGCCCAGGGCCAATCCCAGACGGGGTTTTCGTGACACAGTTGCGTCTCCTGACATGAAGTGGGAGTTCAGCTTACTCCGGCTTCTCCTGTCCGTCATCCCGCCACGCTTCGCTGCGATTGCGGCCGTTGGCCTTGGCCTGATAGAGGGCGATATCGGCGCGGCGGATCACCTCCTGCAAGGAGATGGCTGGTGATTGACGACAGTGGCCCATGCTGACGGTCACCTTCAGCTCGGCCGCGATGGCGCTCCAGGGATGCTCTGCTATGCACAGGCGAAGCCGCTCGGCCAAGGGGGCCAGAGGGATCGCTTCATCGGCGACGAGCAGCAGGAACTCCTCGCCGCCCCAGCGGATCAGGTGGCACTCCCGGGTCAGCAGGGATTGGCAGAGCTGCACCAGACGGATGAGGACCTGATCGCCCACCCCGTGGCCGAAACGGTCGTTGACCTGTTTGAAGTGATCGCAGTCAAACATGATGGCGCCGATGCGTTGGCGGCCTGCCAGGGCCTGGCGGTGTTCGAAGGCATCGAAGTAGTGGCGGTTGAAGGCGCCGGTCAGGGCATCGTGGTGCGACAGGTAGTTGAGGCGCCGGTTGAGGCGCTGGGCACGCAGGCTGGAGACGGTCGCCACCACCAGACAGAGAATGGTGATGAGCGCCGTTGCCGATTGCCACAACAGCGTCTGCAGCAGAGGCAGCAGCGGGATGCGATGGATGAGGGAGAGCGGAGTCTCCGGGATGGGATAGACGAGCTGCAAGGCGCCCTGTTGCCACTCATATTCCGCTGACTGCGCCGTCCTGACCGGGGGCGGCGCTGTACCGGACTGGCTGCTGGCGAGGATCTGCTGATGGGCGTTGAGCAGGAACAGGGTGCCAATCCGGGGGGCGAGGCGGTGCAGGGTCTGCGCCAGCGTGACGGTCTGGATGTCGATGCTGAGCAGGCCAATGATCTGGCCGCCCTGGGTAATGGGCTGGGAGAGGGTGATCATCTGCCCCCGTCCGGCAAAATCCTGGTAGGGGCGCGAGAGCATGGCGTGCTCCAGGTGGGGATGCCTGGCCATCGCCTCCTGCCAGTAGGCCTTGCTGTAAATCACGGGATCGAAGCGAAACTGGCTGGATGGCACCCAGGGATAGAGGTAGATGAAATTGTCCGTACCGGTGAAGTAGATCCAGGCCACGTCCCTGTCCAGCAGCTTGCTGGCCGTGGCGAGCAGGGGGGAGAGGCTGAGGGCGAGATGTATTCTGGCTTGCCGCTCGCTGCCGTCGTGGGGCAGCGGGCCCTGCCCGGTCAGGTTGCCGATGAGGGCGGGGGGCAGATCGACGGAGATGCGATCCAGGTTGATGCCGTGCTCCCCGTCGGATTGCAGCGCCTGATAGAGCTGGCGAGAGAGCACGGACTGGGGATTGCTGCGCAGGCGCTCCTCCGCCTGGCCGCGCATGGCCTCAAGGAAGGTCTCCATCCGCTGGTGCTGGCTGCTGAGCTGGGTCGCGGCGTTGATGGTGTCACGCTTGTTGATCTCGGTAACCTGGCGAAACGCATGTTGCAGGGCGAGCAACAGCAGCAGCAGGCCGAGGCCCAGCAGCAGCCACTGCAATCGGTATCTGGCAAAGGCGGGGGAGGGAATGGACATGGGCGTACCGGAAGATGGCGAGAGTCGGCATCAGTGTAAGGCAGAACCCTGACGCGCGTGCCGACAAGATGCGTTTTTGATGATCTTCTCACCGGACTGTTACGTTTTGTCACATTTATACATAGTCACGGCATAGTCAGGGGGTAACATGGTGCCATCCTTGATGAAGCTATCTCTTCTTCCTCTCTCTTTGACTGCATGGATCTTGTGATGAAAACGCGCGTGTGGCTGTGGCTTTTCCCTCTTCTTCTATTGCTGGCGGCGGGCGCCTGGCATCTGCGGCAGGCTGAACCCGCCAGCAAGCCAGCACCAAGAGAGATCAACATCAGGGCCGAAACCGTCAGGCAGAGTCTGGCCGAGCCCTCCATCAAGCTGGTGAGCAAGCTTGCGGCCAATCGCTCCGTGGCCATCAGCCCCGAGGTGACCGGCCGCATTGCCACCATCGCGGTGAGCTCCGGCCAGCAGGTCAAACAGGGGCAGACCCTGATCGCCCTGGATGCGGGCAAGCAGCAGGCGGAGCTGGCCGAGCAGAGCGCCAGCGTGCGCGACGAGGCCCGCAAGCTGCGGGACATGCGCAAGCTGGTGGCGCGAGGCGCCGTCACCACCTCGGAGCTGGAGGGGCAAGAGGCGACTGTTGCCCAGGCCCAGGCCCGGGTCGATGCGGCTCGTTACGAGCTCTCCCTGCGCACCCTGGCCGCCCCCTTCGACGGCACCGTCAGCCTCATCGATCTCAGCGAAGGAGCCCTGGTCAACAGCGGCGACGTGCTCTTGCATCTGGACGAGCTGGCAAAACTGCGGCTCGATCTGGCGGTGCCCGAGCGCTACCTCTCCCTGCTGCGCCCCGGCATGGCGGTGACGGCAACCAGCTCGGCCTGGCCGGATCAATCCTTTTCCGGCGTGCTGGAGACCCTCGACAGCCGGATCTCCAGCGACACCCAGAACATCAAGGCCCGCGTCATCCTGCCCAACACCGGCGGCCAGCTGCGCCCCGGCATGCTGATGAACGTGGATCTCTCTCTGCCACCCCAGAAGATGACCCTGATCCCCGCCCAGTCGGTGGAGTACGCCGGCGAGCAGCGCTTCGTTTATCGCCTGGAGGCGGACGGACGGGTGAAGCGCGTGCCGGTGGAGCTTGGCGACACCCATGGCGAGGCCGTCTGGGTGCTCAAGGGGCTCAGCGTCGGCGATCGCATCGCGGTGGAGGGGCTGGTCAATCTGCGCGACGGCGCCCAGGTACGTGATCTGGGCGAGGTGAAAGGCTGATGTGGCTCTCCGATATCTCAGTACGCCGTCCCCTGGTGGCGGTGGTCATCAGTGCCCTGCTCACCGTGTTCGGCCTGGTGGCCTTCAGCAAACTCACCGTGCGGGAGATGCCGGATGTGCAGACTCCGTCCGTCTCCATCACCACCACCTATGAGGGGGCGGCCCCCGAGGTGATGGAGAGCCAGGTCACCAAGCCCATCGAGGATCAGCTCTCCGGCATCAGCGGCATCAAGAACATCAACTCGGTGACCCGCAAGGGGCGCTCCTCCATCACGGTGGAGTTCAAGCTCGGCTGGAACATGCTGGAGGGCACCTCCGACGTGCGTGACGCCATCTCCCGGGCCAGACCCAAGCTGCCAGACGGGGCGGACGAGCCCATGGTGACCAAGGACAACGGCAACGGGGATGTGGCCATCTGGCTCAATTTCAGCAGCACCCAGATGGATCGTACCGCCATGACGGATTACGCCAATCGCATGCTGGTGGACCCTTTGAGCCTGGTGGACGGGGTGAGCGAGGTGTCCCTCTCCGGGGACCTGACCCAGGTGATGTACGTGCGGCTGCGCCCCGCCGACATGGCGGCCCGCGGCATCACGGTGGCCGACGTGCAGGATGCCCTCAAGCGGGAGAACATCGAGCTGCCGGGCGGGGAGATCCGCAACAACACCATGACCATGGCGGTGCAGATCGCACGGCTCTATCACAGTGCGGAAGATTTTCGCACCCTGCCGGTCAAAACCGCCACCAATGGTCAGAGCATCTATCTGGCGGACATTGCGGATGTGGAGGTGGGGGCCAAGAACGAAGACAGCGCCTATCAGCGCAACGGCCGCGAGAGCCTGGGGATTGGCATCGTCGCCCAGTCCACCGCCAATCCCCTGGCGGTGGCCCAGGGCATCGAGAAGAAGCTCGTGGAGATGCAGCGCTTCCTGCCGGAAGGGGCAACCCTTGAGGTCGACTACGACTCCACCATCTTCATCAAGCAGGCCATCGACGAGGTATACGAGACACTCGCCATCTGCGCCCTGCTGGTGGTCGCCGTGCTCTATCTCTTCCTCGGGCAGGGGCGCACCACCCTCATCCCCGCCATCACGGTACCCGTCTCCCTGATTTCGGCCTTCATCGGTGCCTGGTATCTGGGCTTTTCCATCAACCTCATTACCTTGCTGGCCCTCATCCTCGCCATCGGCCTGGTGGTAGATGACGCCATCGTGGTGGTAGAGAACATCCACCACCACCTGCAACGGGGCGAGTCCCCCTTGATGGCGGCCTGGCACGGCACCCGGGAGGTGGGCTTTGCCGTCATCGCCACCACCGCCGTGCTGGTGATGGTGTTCGTGCCCATCGCCTTCATGGACGGCATGGTGGGGCGCCTCTTCACCGAGTTCGCCATCCTGCTCTCCCTGGCCGTGCTCTTCTCCTCCCTGGTGGCGCTCACCCTGACCCCGGCCATGGGCTCCTGGCTGATGCGTGCCGTGGACAAACCCAACGCCCTGACCGCCACCCTGGACAAGGGACTTGGCTGGGTGGAGGAGCGTTATCGCCGCGTGCTGGGGGCCGTGCTGCGCCGCGCCGTCTGGATGCCCCTGGTGTTGCTGCTCTGCCTTGGCGGCATTGGCGTCCTCTTTGGCAAGCTGCCCGCGAGCCTCACTCCGACCGAGGACAGGGGCGTGCTCTATGTGTTCGTGAAAGGGGCGGAGGGCACCAGCATCGAGCGGATGAAGCGCAACATGCAGCAGGTGGAGGCCGCCATCCTGCCGCTGCTCGGCAAGGGGGTGGTGCAGGCCATGAGCTTCAGCACCCCGGCCTTCGGGCGCGGCGGCGATCAGACCGGCATGGCCATCATCCAGCTCAGTGACTGGGCGGTGCGCGACGAAACGGCCACCGAGTTTGGCCGCTCCCTGAGCGGTCGCCTCGCCGGCATCCCCGACGTGATGATCCGCACCTTCCAGCCGGGGTTCAGAGGCGGCTCCACCGCGGCGGTGCAGTTCGTGCTGCAAGGCTCCGATTACGGCGAGCTCAACCAGCAGGGGCTGGCGCTCAAGGAGGCGGCGGCCCAGAGCGGGCTGATGCAGAGCCCGGATCTCGACTATGCCGAGAAGACCCCGGAGCTGCAGGTGACCATAGAGCGGGAGCGAGCCACCCAGCTCGGCATTCCGGTCTCCACCATCGCAAGCTCCCTTCAGGCCCTGCTCGGCGGCGTCAGCCAGACCACCTATGTGGACAGGGGCGAAGAGTATGATGTCTATCTGCGCGCCAACCAGACCCAGTTCAACGGCATTTCGGATGTGAGCCGCATCTATCTCAAGGCCGCGAGCGGCGAGATGGTGAGCCTCTCCACCCTGGCGACCGTCACCCAGGTGGCGAGCCCCCAGCGCCTCAACCACTACCAGCGCCAGAAGGCGGTCACCCTCACCGCGGACGTGGCCCCCGGTCACACCCTGGGGGAGGCGCTCGACTTCCTGGATGGCTGGGCCGCAGATCACCTGCCCACCGGCATGTCGGTGGATTATGCCGGCGAGTCCAAGGACTATCGCGACAACCAGGGGGAGATGGCACTGGTGTTCGGCCTGGCCCTGCTGGTGGTCTATCTGGTGCTGGTGGCCCAGTTCGAGAGCCTGCTGACCCCGGCGGTGGTGATGATGACGGTGCCGCTCGGCATCTTCGGCGGCCTGCTCGGCCTCTGGCTCACGGGGCAGGAGCTCAGCATCTACAGCCAGATAGGCATGATCATGCTCATCGGCATGGTGACCAAGAACGGCATCCTCATCGTGGAGTTCATCAACCAGCTGCGCCAGCGGGGTGAAGGGTTCGAGGAGGCGATCATCAAGGGGTCGGTGCGCCGCTTGCGCCCCATCTTGATGACCTCGCTCACCGCCATCATCGGCGCCGTGCCCCTGATGCTCTCCATGGGGGCGGGGTACGAGAGCCGGATGGCCGTGGGGACCGTGGTTTTCTTCGGCTTGTCCTTGGCGACCCTGGTGACCCTGCTGGTGGTGCCCGCCATCTATCACCTGATCGCCAGGCGCGCGGGGATGACGGGGGCACGGGACCGACTGGTGGACGAGGTACTGGCCACGGTAACCCCGGCCAGTCCCTCCCCGGTGCCGGGGGCGGTGGCCCCCGAGGGGCGTGACAAACCGGCGGCCTAGCGTGCCGACCCGGATGACAGCAAACAGGGCGCCAATGGGCGCCCTGTTTGTTGATGAGATCGGAGTCTGTCACGCCGACCTGTCGCGCTCGCTCGAAGACGCCCCTTCCCCTCGCGTTCTGTAGGGGCAAAAAGCCGTCGCCCCCGCCTTGCTCTGCCGGTATAATGCGCGACCCGAATTGTTCCAGGTGGTCAAAATGCAGCCGGTTACCAACCTCTTCTCCTATCCCCGTTACTGGGCCGAGTGCTACGGCACGGCGCCCTTCCTGCCCATGTCCCGCGCGGAGATGGACAAGCTCGGCTGGGACAGCTGCGACATCGTGCTGGTGACCGGCGACGCCTACGTGGATCACCCGAGCTTCGGCATGGCGGTGATCGGCCGCATGCTCGAATCCCAGGGCTTTCGGGTCGGCATCATCGCCCAGCCGGACTGGTCATCGAAGGATGACTTCATGCGCCTGGGCAAGCCGAACCTCTTCTACGGGGTGACGGCGGGCAACATGGACTCCATGATCAACCGCTACACCGCCGACAAAAAATTGCGCCACGACGATGCCTACACCCCGGGGGACGTGGGCGGCAAGCGGCCGGATCGCGCCACCCTGGTCTATACCCAGCGCTGCAAAGAGGCCTATAAAGAGGTGCCTGTGGTCATCGGCGGCATAGAGGCATCCCTGCGCCGCATCGCCCATTACGACTACTGGTCCGAGACCATCCGTCGCTCCATCCTGATCGACGCCAAGGCCGACATCCTCATCTATGGCAACGCCGAGCGGCCGCTGATCGAGGTGGCGCACCGCATCGCAGGCGGCGAGACCATCGACACCATGCAGGACATTCGTGGCACTGCTGTCATTCGCAAGGAGCCGCTGCCGGGCTGGCGCGGGGTGGATTCGAGCAAGCTCGACCAGATTGGCCGCATCGATCCCATCCCCAACCCCTATATGGAAGGGGCCCCCTGCGCAGACGACGAAAGCACTGCGCCGGCTGCGCAGGAGGCCAAGCCCATCCTGGTGCAGCCGCCCAAGCAGAAGCCGTGGGAGCAGACCTACGTCAAGCTGCCGGCGTTCGAGCGGGTGAAGGAAGACAAGGTACTCTACGCCCATGCGTCCCGCATCCTGCACCACGAGACCAACCCGGGCTGCGCCCGCGCGCTCTCACAGGCCCATGGCGATCGCATCATCTGGGTCAACCCGCCCGCCTTCCCGCTCGAAACCGACGAGATGGACGGGGTATTCGGCCTGCCTTACCAGCGGGTGCCGCACCCGGCCTATGGCAACGCGAAGATCCCGGCCTACGACATGATCAAGACCTCGGTCAACATCATGCGCGGCTGCTTTGGCGGCTGCTCCTTCTGCTCCATCACCGAGCACGAGGGGCGCATCATCCAGAGCCGCTCGGAAGAGTCGATCTTGAAAGAAATCGAAGAGATCCGCGACAAGGTGCCGGGCTTTACCGGCGTCATCTCGGATCTGGGCGGCCCCACCGCCAACATGTACAAGTTGCGCTGCAAGAGCCCCAAGGCCGAGCAGACCTGTCGCCGCGCCTCCTGCGTCTGGCCGACCATCTGCCCGCACATGGACACCGATCACAGCCCGACCATCAACCTCTATCGCAAGGCGCGCGACCTCAAGGGCATCAAGAAGATCCTGATCGCCTCCGGCGTGCGCTACGACATCGCGGTGGAAGATCCGCGCTATATCAAGGAGCTGGCCAAGTACCACGTCGGCGGTTACCTCAAGATCGCGCCGGAGCACACCGAGGAGGGTCCGCTCTCCAAGATGATGAAGCCGGGCATGGGCAGCTACTACAGCTTCAAGGAGCTGTTTGACAAGTACTCCAAAGAGGCGGGCAAGCAGCAGTACCTGATCCCCTACTTCATCTCCGCCCACCCGGGCACCACGGATGAAGACATGGTGAACATGGCGCTCTGGATCAAGTCCAACCGCTTCAAGCTCGATCAGGTGCAGAACTTCTACCCGTCGCCGCTCGCCAACGCCACCACCATGTATTACACCGAGAAAAACCCGCTCAACAAGGTGAGCCGCCAGGGTGGGGACGTGTTCGTGGTGAAGGGGGAGCGTCGCCGTCGCCTGCACAAGGCGCTGCTGCGCTACCACGATCCGGCCGGCTGGCCGATGATCCGCGAAGCTCTGCTGGAGATGGGCAAGGGTCACCTGATCGGCAACGGCCCCGACTGCCTGGTGCCGCCGGAAGGCCGTGGCGAAGCCAAGGCCGAGCGCAGCCGCAGCAAGGGCCTGAAACCTGCCTTGACCCGCCACAGTGCCATCACCCATCAGCGCAGCAACGGGGCTGGCAACAAGGCCGCCCGCAGCGAGGCCGGTGCAGCCAATGCCCCAGCAGCCAGCAGAAATGGCGGCAAGGTGGGCAATGGCAAACCGGTGGGCTCCCAGCTCCAGAAAGGGGCGGGCAACGGCAAGTCCGTCGCGCAGGGTGCAAGTCAGGGTAAATCGGCAGGGCAGGGGAAACCCGCTGACAAAGGCAAGGCGCCCACTCGCGCCGGCTCTGCCAAGCCGGGTGCCAAACCTGCCACTCAGGGCGGCAAGCTTGCGGCCAAAGGAAATGGATCCAAGCGACCGGCACGGTGAGTTTCCTGACTGTAAAGCGATAGAAATAAAAAAGGCGACCAGATGGTCGCCTTTTTTATTTAAGGTAATCGTATGTATGGAGATGGTATTCATCTTCCCGGGCTGGTCTTGTGGACAAGTTCGGCAATCCAGTCAGCAAATGCACGCACGGCAGGAGACAGAAAACGCTGATGGGGATAAAGCAATGTGACTGGCACCGATGGCGGTTGCCAATCTGCTAGCACCTCGATGAGCCTTCCTGCCTGCAGGTGCTCCAGTACAACATTCTCGGCAAGCTGGATGAGGCCAAAGCCATCGAGGCACATCTTGATATAAAGCCCCGTGTCATTGACGGCTGCGGTGCCGCTCACAGTAACCGATAGAGTCTCTTTACCGCGGACAAAGCGCATTTCGTTTGCATGCCTGGCGAGGCCCGAAAAGTAGTGGACCGCCTGGTGCACAGACAGTTCTTCAGGGGACTGGGGAACACCGTTTTCGTGAAGGTATTCAGGCGAGGCGCAGGTTACCCACCGAAACCGGCCAAGGGGACGAGCAACAAGGGTGGAGTTATTCAGCTCTCCTGTTCTGATCACGCAGTCCACACCTTCCTGAACAAGATCAACCTGCCGGTCACTCACACCTATCATCAGGTAGATATCTGGATAACGTTGGTGAAAGTCTCTGAGATTCGGCATGACGATGGAGTGTGCTATCCCGCTCGGCATATCAACCCGCAAACGCCCCTGTGGCCGCTTGATAGCCTCCGTCAGGCTGGACTCGGCATGTTCAATCAATGAGAGTATTTCCCTGCACTGGCCAAGATACTGCAGGCCTTCAGGGGTGAGGTTCACCCGCCTCGTTGTTCTGTTCAGCAGGCGCACCTGCAGGTATTTTTCGAGGTTTTTAATCGTACTGCTGACTGTCGAGGAAGGCAGTGAGAGGGTCTCTGCTGCCTGCACGAAGCTTCCGGTCTCAGCAACCCGCATAAAGATCTGCATAGCCTGAATACGATCCACAGCCCTTCTCCCTTGAGACGATAACTCTACCGATAGTTCCCATGATTATTCGAAAATCATGAATTATGAAAACAGTTTGGTCATCTTTTTCAGGGTAATAGAGTGCCGTATCTTTTTGCCATTGGCTAGAAAAGAGGCTCTTGAAATGACCGGATACGTTAGAAATATTGTTAATAATCAAGATGTAATACCAGATTCAATCTTGATCAAGGGGGCCACGATCCTCAGCATGGATGAGAGCGTGGGTAACATTGAACGTGGAGACATTCTGATCAGTGGATCAACCATTACGGCCATAGGCGAGAATCTGGAGGCGAATGGTGCCCGTATCATCAATGCTACGAACATGATCGCCATGCCGGGGATGGTGGATTCTCATCGCCACTCCTGGGAGGGACAACTGCGCCGCATCAATCCGAATGCCACTTGTCTGGAAGACTACAGCAACGCCACGCACTTCTCTTTCGCCAAGTACTATCGCCCTGCCGATATGTATATCGGCAACCTGCTGACGGCACTGGGCTGCATTGATGCAGGCATCACCACCGTCATTGACAATTCCCATAACAGCCGCACCGCAGCCCATTCGGACGCCGCCGTCGAGGCCCTGCTGGATGCAGGGATCCGTGCCATACACGCCTCCGGCGCACCGGTATCGGGGGAATGGGACAAGGCTCATTGGCCGGGTAACTGGCAACGCCTGCAAGAGAAATATTTCAAGGACAACCCAGAGAGCCTGGTTTCCCTTGCTGTCATGGCCCAGCTGGAGCCTGCATTGTGGGCCGAGGCTCGCAGGCTGGGACTGCCGATCGTCACTGAATTCTTTGGTTCTTTTATGGCGTCTGAGCTGGAGTCACTGCATCGGCGCGGTCTGCTCGGCCCGGACAATATTTTCAATCACTGTACGTCACTGCCAGATGAGGGATGGAAGATCCTGCGAGAAGCCGGTGTCCGGGTGAATGTCTGCCCGCGCTCCGATGCGCACTATGGCATCGAGGACGGTATGTTTGCCATCCAGGCGGCGCAGCGTCATGGCATCAACCCTGGCCTCAGCGTCGACAATGAAACCTCTTACAGCACTGATATGTTTATGGAAATGCGCGTGGCATTTTACCTGCAACGGGTGATGGGCATGCATCAGCAGCACTGCTGCGGCTCCGACCACTCGCTGACCACGCTGCCGGCTGCCCAACTTCTCAAATCGGCGACTGTCGATGGTGCTGCCTGTGCAGGGCTGCTGGACAAGGTAGGGAGCCTGACGCCAGGAAAACAGGCGGATCTCATTCTGATCAATGTTGGCGATATCAACCTCTACCCGTCCGGCAATGCCTTTGGCACCGTGGTGCATGCGACAGAGCGCAGCAACATTGATACCGTCATTATTGGCGGGCGCATCGTCAAGCAGCATGGCAAGGTGCTTGGCGTAGACAGCACGCGCCTTCGCGCCGCCATTGATGAGTCCCGTGAGCATCTGTTTGCCGCCGCCGGGTATGAGCCTGACATTTTTGCTGACGCCTTCCTGCCGCTGGCACAGGCACACTGACAGGTATGCAACCCATGAGCACACTGTATTACGTCATCGCTTTTGCCGCAGGTCTCGGGATCACGCTGCAGACAACTCTGAATAGCCAGCTGGCACGAGGACTCGGGGGCGATTCGGTCACCGCCGCATTGTTCTCCTTCGCGGCCGGTGCATTCAGCCTCGGGGTCTTCTCGCTGCTGCGTGGCGGATTATTCACCTCGCTTGCGGCCATTCCATCACAGCCTCTGTGGAGTCTGGCTGGCGGCCTGATCGGTGCTTGCGCGCTGTTCAGCTACGTCGTGCTCGCACCGAAAATCGGGTTGTCAGCCCTGCTTGGGTTGGCCATCGTCGGACAGTTGCTCTCATCCCAGGTCATCGACCATTTCGGTCTGCTTGGCACCATCCAGCGTCCGGTATCTTTGATAAAGCTGGGTGGAATGTTGGTCATGCTGACCGGGCTCGTCATCATGTTGTTCGGTGATCGGTTAGCTGAGCGCCTTATGCACTGATGAAGCGGCCTTCTGATGTTTTGACCTTCACGAACGTCTGCCCCGGGGCAGGCGTTCTGCTGATGGGGTTTGCATTCCGGCTCAGTTCCATGACCTGAATAGGGGGACACAAAGAGGCTCGCCTGACCTGGTCAGGCGAGCCGGCTCATATCGCGTCAGTTATCACCCCTGGACATTTACCAGGATCCGGCCGCGGACCTGGCCTGCCAGGAAGGCATCCCCCAGGGTCACTGATATCTGGGACACCCACCTTTTTGACAGCGGCGTAGCCCTGTACTTGGCTTGAGGTGTCACAGCCCAGGGGGTGAGCCATGACCATTGCCCGTTCACGTCAAATCAGTTTGCAGGATACGCCTTACTATCATGTGGTCAGTCGCTGTGTGCGGCGGGCGTTTCTGTGCGGGGAAGATGCCCACTCCGGCCAAAGTTACGAGCATCGGCGTCAGTGGGTAGTGGACAAGTTGGGCCAATTGTCGCGACTGTTTGCCATCGGTGTGTGTGCCTATGCAGTGATGAGCAATCACTATCACCTGGTGCTCAAGGTCGAGCCGGATACCGCTGCCAATTGGAGCGAGCGGGAGGTGGCCGAGCGTTGGGCGGCGCTATTCCAGTGGCCGCTGCTGGTACGACGCTGGTATCAGGGGGAATCCCTGATTGAGCCTGAACTCGCTGTGGTTCAACAACTGATAGGGCAGTGGCGGGAGCGGTTACATTCCATCAGCTGGTTTGTGCGGTTGCTCAACGAAAACCTGGCTCGGCAGTCCAATCGGGAAGATGGTTGCAAGGGCCATTTCTGGGAAGGGCGCTTCAAGAGCCAGGCCTTGCTCACCGAGCCAGCCCTGCTGGCCTGCATGGCCTATGTTGATCTCAATCCGATACGAGCGGGATTGTCCGACCGGCCTGAACAGAGCGATTACACCAGCCTCAAGCAGCGTCTCGATGGCGAGCCGTCCGCCGCCCCATTGCCGCCGTTGCTGTTGCCATTCGCGCACGACGCGCGACCCGATAGCCTGCCATATGCCTTTGCGGATTACCTGATGCTGGTGGACTGGACAGGTCGCGCCATCCGAGTGGACAAACGGGGTCATATCCCGGCTTCTCTTGCCCCCATCCTGGTGCGGCTGGGGTTGGACGAGGTGCGCTGGCTCAAGCAAGTGACGCTGTTTCGGCGCCAGGGTATCAGAGTGGTGGGTGACAAAGAGCATTGTCAGCAGTTTGCCTGGCACTGTGGCCAGCGACGGTGTTATCAACCATCCCTTTGAGTGATGAATACTTGTGTCATAGCAACGTCCGGTATCGCGCCAGCACCCCGCCTGTGTGATCGCATCTGAATTGGCGTCATCGATGCCAAGACATTCTCTTTAATCCCCCGAGTTTCACAAATGCCATCGCAAATGCTGGATGACGAGTTGTGCTGGGCGCTGGATGAAGGCTTTCTCCAAAAGGTGGCTGTCCTGATAAGGCGCCATGAATTGGCGTCATCGATGCCAAGACATTCTCTTTAATCCCCCCGAGTTCCACAAATACCATCGCAAATGCTGGATGACGAGTTGTGCTGGGCGCTGGATGAGAGCTTTCTCTAAAAGATGGCTGTCTTGATAACTCTTTCTCCAAAAGATGGCTGTCCTGGTAAGGCGGGTTGGGGAATAGGGGCTATCGGCCCTTTGTTATCAGGCCGTTTTTTCACAACGCTGCGACACCGTGGGTGTTGCTTGAGCAGGTGATTTTTGCATCAGTGAAACAGAGTGGGTGATATGGTTCCTCCAATGGAACAATCCGTACACAAAGATGGCTGTCCCAAATAAAAAGGGAGCTTATCTTGCTCGGTCCATGGAGAAGGGGGGAGATGACGACGCCCCTTGGGGATCTTTTACAAGAGTCGGCAAATATGGAGATCCACCTTTGGCTCACATGACCAAACCTGATGCCAAGGGGCGGGTTGGCCGATATCTCGAATGGGGGCCGCGTTGGCAAAATAACAAGGGCGACCAGTTGGTCGCCCTTGTGTGATGGGCAGAAGCGCGGGCTCTGCCTGTGAACGCGACGGTTATTGCAAATCCGTGCTCAGGCTGGGGGCGCCGAAGTTCACCAGGGTGGCATGGGAGTGCTCGAAGTACTGTGACCAGAAGTCACCGAGTGCATCCATGGTCTTGCCGGAACGATAGGCGTGTTTCACCGCGTCGGTCACCAGCCCGGCGCCCGTGACGTAGACGCGAGCGCCTTGCAGATCGGCAAACAGCCCCTTGCTCTTGGCCTGCTTGAGCTCGTCACCGACATTGAGCTGCTTGATCTTGTTGGTGGCATAGAAGCTGGTGTAATCGGAGTGCTCCAGCATGTCCGAAATGAGGAACACGACGCGGTCATTGACGCCTTGCTCGGCCTTCATATCTTCACCCACCTTGCGCAGCGAGTTCATGATCTCGCTCTTGGGGATGTCCTGGCGGGCATCACGCAGTGCTTTCACGAACTGTTTGCCAAAGCCGTTACGAAAGACCTTGGTCTGCGTCGTCAGGCAGGTGTCCAGGCCGCGCAATTTGCGCATGCTGACATCGTCCCGGATCTCCCCTTCCAGCGGCATATCCAGTTGCCCCGCGTAGGCGAGGCGAAGGTATTCGCCAGGCAAGAAGGCGGAGAAGGTATAGAGCTTGACGCGATCGCCAGCCTGCACGAAGCGCTCGATCTGCCCCCAACTGCTGCGTTGCAGATCGTCAGGCATCGGAATGGTCTGGTCGATGATGACCACCAGTTCGCGACCGGTGCCCGCAGGCTTGATGTCGGTCAGGCCATTGCGCTCATAGCAGCTCTGTATGTCGTTACGCTCGGCCGCCAACGCTGCACAAGGCAGCGTCAACGCCAGTAGCAATACCTGGGTGATCTTCACGATTAGGCACTCTGCTTGGTGGGAAAGAGGCCCAGGGTCTTGAGGGCCATCTGCTGTTCACGGATATCACGCAACTGCGCTTCGTCCACCCCCAGTGCGCGGCTGGCTGCTGCCAGACTCTCTTCGGGCAGGCCAGTGACATCATGGAAATCGGCGGCCTTGACGGCAGCGCCGGTCTGGCCGGGGGCGTCAGTGGTGGGCGGGAGAGCCGCCTCTGCCTGCGCAACAGCCGGTTGTACGGCGGGTGCCGGCTCGGCTTGCGCTGCCGGTGCGACCTGGGGGGCCGCCTGAGGGGCCGGCTTGGGCGGCACGGTGCCTGCCTTGTACTCGATAAAGGCCAGGAAATTGCGATGGGCGGATTTCTCCCCTTCCAGCGCCCCCAGCACACCCGAGTTGGTATGGTCACGGCTCGACAACAGGGTCTGCAAGCGGCGGAGCTTGTCATCGGCATGGCTGGCAATGGCGGTGCGTTGCTGGTCCATCGCGTCCAGCATCTCTTCGGCGGTCGCGTATTCGTGTGTCAGACGCCAGGCTGTTTTGGAATGGGTGCCCGCAAAGTGGTATTTGCTGGCAAGCCAGATGCTGATCCCCTGGATGGCGATGTAGATGAGCGACAGCATGACGTAGGTGGTCAGGCTGGCCTCACGGATGGCCTGCATCTTGTCTTCGATGGTGGCCTCTTCCGCCTCGTTGTTGATGGCTTGAGACTCTTCCGGCAGATCAAACGGCGACCCCATGCTGCTGTCACTCTGTGCCGTTGTTTCGGCGCGCATGTTGTTGACCATCTCGGTTTCGATGCTGTCGAGGGTGGCTGAACGCACCACGAAGGCGCCCACGGCCATGCAGGCAACAAACGAAGCACAGACAATCAGCCAGACAAACTTGCGGCTGACACCTGAATTCACGTCTTTCAGGCGTGCCAGCAACTGCTCGTAGTCAGGTTTGTCAGAGTCCGAGAAGGAGTCTTCCAGATTGATGGCCTTGTTTGCCTTGAGGGTACGGGAGCGTTTTGAGGGCTCTTCCCCTTGCCACCAGTGACGCGCCCGGGCGATCAGGCTGTTGTGATGCAGGGAGTGTCCGGCCACTTCAGCCAGGAATGCGGATGCGACGGCGAGCAGCAGAGCCGTTGCGGCTGCCAGCAGGTGACGGTCATTGGTGGAGGCATCCATGTTCATCCAGCCTGCCAGCACGTAGGCAAAGCCCATTGCCTCGACCAGCACCAGCACCAGCACCAGAGCAAGCACCCACGCCGGGCGCGGGGAGCGGCCGGCCTCTCCTGCCTTGGCAAGGTAGTCGAGGGAGGCGTTGTAGGCATCTGTTCCCTTTAAATGCTTCTTGTATTCGCGGTAGTACACATTCGACAGGGTCACTTCATGGTTGATCCAGCCATCGCCATCGACCGAGGCCGGCTTGCGGGCGAGACGGGCCACTGTGCCGATCAGCGGCAGGCTGTGCCATACCCGGATCAGGAAGTAGGAGACATGCTCCCAATGCCGCCACACCACCACGGCGCTGACGAGGAATGAAACAATGCCAACGGTCAGCATCTGGTTGGCGAGGATCAGCGTCTTGAGCGCTGCCAAAGAAAAGTCTTCCACTAAGTTTCTCCGTTTTCTTATTTGGAATGGGTGGCGGGAATGGGCAGGTACGAAGCCACATAAGCCTCGGAACCTGCCGGATAGAACAGGGCTCCCTGGCTTACCTTGGCGTTGCCTTTGCTGAACACGAGGTCCATGCAGGACACCGACGCCTTGGGATCGCTGGTGAAGACGCGGTATAGCACCTCACTCTCGCCCTCATAGGTGTTGGCCACCGCCTTGAGGGTCTGGGGCTTCTTCTGATTCGAGGATTTGTAACCCTGAACGACTTGCAGGATCGGTTGACGATCGACCTGGGCGTTGTCACGCAAGATGGAAACCGGAGAGACAGTCACCAGGTGGCCGTTGACGGTATTGGCCCAGACGCGATTGTTATAGCCGGGCATGTACTCCTTGGTGGCATGGCGCGGGAGAGGCTTGTCGTCTGCCATGCTCAGCACCTGGCCTGCACTGCGTGGCTTATCTGCCTCACAGCTCGACATCGGCATGTCGCTTGCGTATGCGCTGCTGATCAGTGCAAAACCACTCGCCTTGGGTTTGATGTTCTGAGCCATGTTCCATTGATAGGTGCCGGCAGGCTTGCCGCCGAAGTCCACTGCGGCCTTGGCATCGGGCAGGGCCTTGGCCGTGCTGGTGTTTGAGGCGCTCTGCTTGGCGGCGGGTTGGCGAGGGGCGGTTTGCGACGTGGCCGCCACCTTGCTTGAACCGCTTGCGGACTGAGCCGCCGGTTTGGTGGCAGCCACACGCGGTTTGGCGGTATCGGAAGCGCCATAACGCAGATAGCGGGTGTTGTTCTCTTCGGATTGGGCCCGCATGACCAGAGCCTGCTCGTTCGCCAGTTCTACAATTTCGACCCGGCGATTCTGACCGCGAAGCAAGGGGTCGCTGTTGTCTGCGATGGGACGCGACGAACCCGCGCCTTGATAGTAAATGGAAGAGGCCGGGATCCCCGATGCGACCAGGACCTTGCCGACGGCTCGCGCACGTTGCTCGGAGAGTCGCAGGTTGAGTTCTGCAGGGCCGGTGGCGTCACTGTGGCCGACGAGGAGGATACGGCGCTGATCCGAGGCGTCTGCGGCTGCGGGTTTGGCATAGAGCTGGGCCAGTTTAGTGACCACGCGCAGGCCGCTTTCTGTAAGCTGGGCAGAACCACTCGAGAACATGCCGGAATCGGGGATCTGGGCCACAAGGCCGGCGTCCTGAGGGACACCGGTCACTGCGGCTGGCTCGGCAACGGTCAGTTTCTCGGTAGCGATGTTGAGATTCTCTTCCTTTGCTATCCGGTCAAGCTCTTGTAGCCTGGACTGCCACATATAGCCTGCCGCGCAGCCCAGCGCCCCACCGAGGGCAACCCCCGCGACAGCCCCTTTTTTCCCGTTGATGGCGTAGCCAGCAGCCCCTCCTGCAATCATGCCAGCCCCACAAAGTACCGGCATGCCGTAATCCTTGCCGATATCATTGACCGTGGATTTGAAATTTTGCATCTGCTGGGAGCTGCAACCCACGGCGGCAATCAATACACAGCTGAGAGGTGCAAGACGAAACGATTTATCCATAGCGATTCCTTGCCATTTATATTTAATAGCGAGATTCAGACATGCCAGTGAGGCCAGAGAAAAGCGTCTTCGGGTGGAGTGAAATATCGACACCTGCTGATATAAAAGATATTAACGCGGGCTGATGTTTAATATCGGCGCCAGGCGTGCTCATTCTCGCAAGCGGCTGTGTCTGATATGTCCTGAGTGTCAGAAGAGGCAATTATCTATGCGGTTCAATAGGTATCGAGTGGCTATGATAAGCCAAACGAGCCTGATCATGCGAGTGGAAAAGTGATGCAACCATAGGAAAAACATCAACTTTCCAATATCTTTGCCCATCTCCCCGACGCTGAACACAAAGAGGGTTATTGTGACGCTCTTGTGATTTGTGAAAGGCGCAGGCCGATTATCGCTATTGAGGATGAGGGCTGTTGGGGGAAGTATGTGGTTGCCCCCACTGACAGTGCTGGCGAAATAATGTTCATGGGCAGAATAACGTCTGGCAGCCCGTTTATATAATGGATTAATTGTCGATAAATATGTCTGACAACAGTTTATAGAGTGGGGCACAGGCAGTGCGAAGCATTGCAAGACCTCTGTTGAACGCATTGCTTGATAATATTGTCGAAAGGGTTTGGTCAGGAGCAATCAGATGGCGATAACAACGCGATCCCGAAGAGAGAAGGTAGGCAGCGGGCTCGGGCTGGTGATGGGGCTCATCGCCTTTAACCTGATCGTGCCCCTGCTTCCGGTTGCAACAGAGATGTCGGATATGACCCGGATGATAGGTGCCATGGTCAGCGCCATGCTTTGCGCCGAGCTGGGCGCCAGGATTGGCAAGTGGCGGGATGCCAAAGAGCAGGCCAGGTCGGCAGAGTAACTCGACGTGAGAAGAGCGCCAATCGCCCGAGTGCGGCGGTGTGTGCGGGTGTAACAGGCAGGGCGACAGTTGTCGCCCTGCCTGTTTTGCTATCGCGGTTTGCCGCTCAAGCGCCGCGCTGCCGGGGGGCGCTTCGATGGAGGAAGGTGGCCAGGGTGTCGCGGGGCGATGCCGCATTGCATCAGAAGGCACCTGGAGCGAGATGGCGCCAAGGCTGGATCTGCGAGGGAAATCCTGAGATCGTGCAGGCAGTTATCTGGTTATCCCCTTGAGAGGAGTGCCCATGCGCATTGCCCTGATTGGCCTTGGCGATATCGCCCGGAAGGCCTATCTGCCGCTGCTGGCAAACGACGAGCGAGTCACCCCGCTGCTCTGTACCCGGAGTCCCTCGGTGCTCGGCAAACTGGCGCGCCAGTACCGGATTGGCGAGTGTTTTACCGAGGTCGATGCGCTGCTGGCGAGCCGACCTGATGCGGTGATGATCCACGCTGCCACCGCCGTGCACGGCAAACTGGCGGAGCTGTGCCTGCGTGCCGGCATTCCCACCTTTGTGGACAAGCCGCTGTGTGACAACGCAGGAGAGGTGGATGCGCTCGCCAATCTCGCCATCGCCAGGGACTGCCCGCTGTTTGTGGGCTTCAACCGTCGCTATCTGCCCGCCATGGCCGCCGCACGCGGCCAGCCGCTGACCGAGCTCCATTGGCAAAAGCACAGGCACGCCCTGCCGGGGGCGCCTCGCCAGTTCCTGTTCGACGACTGTATCCATGTGCTCGACAGCCTCTGCTGTTATGGCGGCGAGCCGGACGGGGAGCTGCATGCGGTGCTGCGACGCAGCAGTGAGCAGCCCGAGTTGCTGGCCGGGGTGAGCGTCGCCTGGCAGAGCGGGCAGATGGCAGTGAGCGGCAGCATGAATCGCAGCGCCGGCATGACCGAGGAGCGCATCGATGCCTATGGCGACAACCTCTCATTGCATATCGAGAACTGCACCCGTGGCCTGCTTGCGCGAGACAACACAGTGCAGACCTTGGCACCGGGCGACTGGCAGCCCGTGCTGGCGAGCCGAGGCTTTGTCGCCATGCTCGAGCACTGGTATGGGCAGATTGACGCCGGGCGGGCAGACGGGGCGCTGGTCGAAAGCTACCTGAAAAGCCATCGACTGGCAGAGCGCCTCGTCGCCCTGGCAAAGGGATGACCCGGAGGCAAGGGGCTGGTGACGCCGGCAGGCATCACTTGCCAGAGAAGCGGCAGAGCACTGTATGAGATGGTGGCTCCTTGCGCAGTCAGCCGGGAAAGGTGCCAGCGAGCGAGCCAAGCGAAGGCGGGTTTGTTATCTTGGCGGCCATCAAGAGCAGCAGGGCAAGAGATCGCAATGAAGAAGGTGTCGAAGATGAGATGGCTGACCGCAGTGGGCGGGGTATTCCGTTCATGAGCATCATTCTGGGGATCGATCCCGGTTCGCGCATCACCGGCTACGGGGTCATTCGCATCGTCGCGGGCAAGGCGGAATACCTGGGATCGGGCTGCATCCGCACCGATCTGGGGGAGCTGCCGTCTCGCCTGAAGCAGGTCTATGACGGGGTGAGCGAGATCATCACCCAGTTCAAGCCGGACGAGTTCGCCATCGAGCGGGTCTTCATGGCGCGCAACGCGGACTCGGCCCTGAAGCTCGGCCAGGCCCGTGGCAGCGCCATCGTCGCGGCGGTCAACGCCCTGCTGCCGGTGAGCGAGTACTCTGCCACCCAGATCAAGCAGGCGGTGGTGGGCACCGGTGGCGCCGCCAAGGAGCAGGTGCAGCACATGGTGACCCATCTGCTCAAACTCTCTGCCACCCCCCAGGCGGATGCGGCGGATGCCCTCGGGGTGGCGCTCTGCCACTTCCACACCCGTCAGAGCCTCATTCGCATGGCCGGGCGGGCCAGCGGATCGGTGCGCGGCCGTTATCGCTGATCCCTGGAGGAGGGCTATCCGGTGTTGTCAGGAGAGCGCCGGGTGCCGGAGCTGCTGGCAAAATCGCTGGTCGGGTCACAATCTGTCGCGTCCCTCCATAGGACTCCCGTGGAGAAGCGCACCGGGCGGGGGGATATCTTTCTACTTTATCAATAACTTGTGACCTTCATCACATATCCGCGATGAGCCGGGTCGGTTTCGTCTTGCTCCGCCACACTCCCATAATATGGCGCCTGTTCAATAACAGTGTCCGTATGAGCCTTTCTGGCTCTCGTGTTAATCATCATGGGAGAGACAAGAGTGAAACCTTTCGCTGCTGAATTTATGGGAACCTTCTGGCTGGTACTGGGAGGCTGCGGGAGCGCCGTGCTGGCTGCCGCCTTCCCCAATGTGGGGATCGGCCTGCTGGGCGTCGCCCTGGCGTTTGGTCTGACCGTGCTGACCATGGCCTATGCCATCGGTCATATCTCGGGTTGCCACCTTAACCCGGCCGTGACCGTCGGGCTCTGGGCCGGTGGCCGCTTCCCGGCCTCCAACGTGCTGCCCTACATCGTGGCCCAGGTGCTTGGCGGGATCGTGGCAGGTGGCGTGCTCTATGTCATTGCCAGCGGACAGGCGGGTTTTGATGTGAGCGCCGGCTTTGCTTCCAACGGCTATGGCGAGCATTCCCCCGGTGGTTACAGCCTGCTGGCCGCACTGGTGTGTGAAGTGGTGATGACCGGTTTCTTCCTGTTTGTCATCATGGGTGCCACCGACAGCCGTGCGCCGGCCGGGTTTGCTCCCATCGCCATCGGTCTGTGCCTGACCCTCATCCACCTCATCAGCATTCCGGTGACCAACACCTCGGTCAACCCGGCGCGCAGCACTGGCGTGGCGCTTTTTGTCGGTGACTGGGCCGTGGGCCAGCTCTGGCTGTTCTGGGTTGCCCCCATTGTCGGTGCCATTCTGGGTGCATTGGCCTATCGTGTGATCGCCACGAAAGAGTGATGTGTTGCTAGTTAACGTGTGGTATCGACACGCCCCCGGGCGTGTTTTTTTATGCCTGAAGGAATACCGGGCAGGGCGCCATGCTGACGATAGGGTGCGGCATGATCACAGTCCCTTGGCGCTCAGCATCTCTTTGTAGCGCTGATGCAGCAGCTTGACCCGTTCCACATAGGCCCGGGTTTCGGCATAGGGCGGTATGCCGCCGTGTTTTTGCACCGCACCGGCGCCTGCATTGTAGGCGGCGGTGGCCAGGGCCACATTGCCGTCATACTGCTTGAGCAGACCCGCCAGGTATTTCACCCCGCCAAAGATGTTCTGCTCCGCCAGCAGGGCGTTGCCGACCCCGAGCTCGCGCGCCGTGGCGGGCATCAGCTGGGTCAGTCCCATGGCGCCCTTGCGGGAGACGGCCAGAGGATTGAAAGCGGACTCGGCATGGATAAGTGCCCGGATGAGGGCAGGCTCGACCTGATAAGCCTTGGCTGCCGCCTGTATGGTGCTGGCGTAGTCATAGAGGAAGAGGCCTGTCGTGCGCCAGTTGACCTTGGACGCCGGATCGCAGGCATAGCAGTCGTTGAACAACAGCAGTTCGTAGTGACCCTGCTCCGGCATCATGTCGGAATAGCGTATGACCCCGTTCTTTTGTACCGACTTGTAGACCTGGATCTGACGGCTTGCAGGCTTAGCGGGTTCAGGGGAGGGGAGCGGCGCCGTGGTGAGTGCCACGGTACGCGGCGTGGGAACCAGGGAGGAGACAGCCGTCTCCGGGGTCAGGATCACCACCTCTGCCGGTGGCGGTATCTGAGCCGGGGCTGCGTGGGAAAACAGCGGCATCATGCCCAGCAACATCCATGCTTTCAACGGCTTGCTCCTTAAGCCTCGTTAGCCACGTTGAGTAAAGCATTCGGGATGGCGCAGAACAAGTGCCCGTGAACAGGGGAGGCTGGAAATGTGATGGCAGAGGGACGTCCCGCCTGTGTGCTCACTCAGGACAAGGGGCGCGGCTCATGGCGTCAAGGGGCGGATGATCGCAACCTCGTCTTTTCCATCGAGTTATTGGCTTTTTTGTAAGTTAAAGCCGTGTTATCTTGCTGTTGCTCCACTCTGGTCTGATCTCTTCGTGGAGCCAGCGAGCGAGCAGGAGAGGGCCGGTATGGCCAGAGCGAAATGGGCATGACAAGCAGGCGAGCGATGGAGCTCAGATTCGAAGAATACTGTGATGCGGATCTTTCCCTCATCAGAGACTATTACGAGACGACGTTTTCCCACTATGTGCCGGATTTGGCAGAACGGATTTTTGTGGTCCGTGACGCGCACTGGCTGGTGGGGGCGGTGCGCTTGCGCGATGAACAGGATTATTACCACTTGTGCGGCTTTCGTCTGCTCCCGCACTACCAGTCCCTGGGGCTGGGGTCCCGCCTGCTGCAGCATGCCTGCCGCGATCTTTCCGACAAGCCCGTGATCTGTCACGCCCTGCCGTTCGAGAAACCCTTCTACCTCAAGGCGGGATTTGACCACCTTCCCCTGCATGAACTCGACGGGCCCCTTCACTCCCTCTATCACCAGCAGCACGAACAGGGTTACCAGATCGAGCTGCTGGTGCGCCAGGCGAAGGCGCCTGTTTTCAACTGAGATCTTATTGGGGTTTGGTCAGCAGGTGGATCTTGCCTGGTGACAGCTCCAGCCCCAGCAGATTTTCCTTGAGCCAGGCCTGATTGGGGTCCTTGTCATCCAGCTTGTAGACAGGCTGGGTCTCCAGCCGTTTCTCCATGCTCTGCAGCAGCATCCTCAGCATGAAACCAAACTTCTGTTCCGCCGCGGCAGGCTCCAGCTTGTAATCGATGAGCTTCATGTTGTCGAGGAAGAGCGCACTCCTGGCCTTGTCGTAGCGGGGCCTCGCCTCATAGGTCATGTTGAGGCGCGCGTCGTACTCGGTCTGATCCGGGAGCGCGATTTTCAACTTGCCTTTGCCAAACACCCTGGCGGTATCCGGGCTCTGGCGACCAATCTGCACATCGCTCTGCTCGAGTTGCACATGGGCCTTGATGATGCCGGGCAACTCCAGCTGTTTGTCCACTTGCACCTGGGACTGCAGGTACTGATTTATCTGCTGCTCATTGATGTCATATGAGCCTTGACCTAGCATGGCCAGACTCAGCAGCATAGATTGCAGGATCATGCTAACGACCTGATAGAATGGGTGTGCCCCATAGCATACCATCCCGACCCTGTGGGGTCTGCCCGTGCCATCTGTCCAATACACCAAGGAGTCGCCTTGCTCGACGGTCTGGAATACGACATTCAGTTGCTGTTTTCCCGCTTTCTCGGCTGGTTGTTGCTGTTGTTTCACACCGTGATCGTGGCTGGGATCTCCCTGCGGGTGGTGATGAAGCGACGTCCCATCGGGGTATCCCTCGCCTGGTTGGCCCTCATCTATGCCATCCCCTTCGCCGGGGTCGGTTTCTACGTGCTGTTTGGCGAGATTCGTCTCGGTCGCAAGCGGGCGGAGCGGGCCCAGGCCATGTACCGTCCTTACGCCATCTGGATCCGCCAGCTCGCGCGCCTCTTCCCCCAGCACTGCTGTGAGGTGGGCAGCAAGGCACGCCCGCTCCACGATCTGATCCAGGGGCGCTTGGCCATGCCCATGCTCTCGGGCAACCGGATGACCCTGCTGCACAAGCCCAAGAGCATCGTAGAGGAGATAGTGCGCGACATCCGGGGCTCCTCCCAATCCTGTTATCTGGAGTTCTACATCTGGCACCCCGGCGGGGATGTGGACGAGGTGTGCGAGGCGTTGATGGAGGTGGCGGCACGCGGCGTGGATTGTCGTGTCTTGCTCGACTCCATCGGCAGCAAGACCTTCTTCCGCTCCTCCTGGCCCAAAACCTTGCGCGCCGCCGGCGTCAAAGTCGTGGAAGTGTTGCCGGTCGGCGCCTGGCGAATCCCCTTCCAGCGCCAGGACTTGCGCATGCACCGCAAGCTGGTGGTGATCGATGACAAGGTTGGTTATACCGGCTCCATGAACATGGTGGATCCGCGTTTCTTCAAGCAGGATGCCGGGGTCGGCCAGTGGGTCGACATCATGATCCGGGTGCAGGGCCCCGTGGTGCCGTTGATGTGGTCCACCTTCGTCTGGGACTGGGAGATGGAGACCGGCGAACGGCTGCTCGACAGTCTGCAACATGAGCCGGAAGCCTGGCCACAGACCAACTATCGGGCCCAGCTCATTCCCTCAGGCCCCTTCGTCGGCGGTGACTGCATCCAGCAGAGCCTGCTGCTCGCCATCTACCAGGCTCGTCACCATCTGGTGCTGACCACCCCCTATTTCGTGCCGGACGATCCGCTGGCTGCGGCCCTCTCTTCGGCGGCGGCCCGCGGCGTGCTGGTGCAGTTAGTTCTGCCTGCGCGCAACGACTCCCTGATGGCCAACCACGCCAGCAACTCCTTCATGGAGGATCTGCTGGCGGCAGGAGTGGAGATATACCGCTATGATGCCGGACTGCTGCACACCAAGAGCGTGCTGGTGGACGATGATTTCGCCCTGGTGGGCACGGTCAACCTCGACCGGCGCAGTCTCTGGCTCAATTTCGAGATCACCCTGCTCATCGACAACCCGGTGTTTGTCGCCGAGATGAACCAGCTGGTGCAGGGCTACATGCTGGAGGCGACCCCCATGTCACTGACCAGGTGGCGTGCCCGCCCCTGGTACAAAAAATTGCTTGAGAACATCTTCTACCTGTTCAGCCCCCTGCTGTGACAGCCAGAGCGTGGGCCCCAAGCCGTTGTCTGGCTTGTGTTGATGCCCATCCTCCCCGTAGAGTGCGCCCATGCACCCGCCATTGAACGATTGTGGAGAAACAGAACTGATGAAGAAAAAAGTGGCCTTGGCCGTCGGAGCCGTGTTGGTGGTGGGAGGGCTTGGCGCCTGCTGGTACACGGGCAATACGTTCGACCGGATCCTGGCCGAGCAGATCGCCAGGGCGCAGCAGGAGAGCGGGATCGAAGTCACCTGGAGCCCAGAGACGGAGAATCTGTTTACCCGCGACGGCGTACTCAAGGTGGTGGTGCCGCCCCAGACGCTGGCGAGTTTTGATCCCCAACTGGCGGGAAGCGAACCCATCGAGATGCAGTTCGCGTTCAACAGCCGCCTGTTGCCGCTCTATATCAAGAGTCACCTCCAGCTTGATACCGCACAGGGCACGCTGGCGCCCATCCTGACCACCCTGGGGATGCAGCAGTGGCAACTGGGGGCAGAATCGGCGAGCAGCCTCTGGACCATGAGCAACAGCTCCCGCTTCTGGGTGAGTGACTTCAAGGTCAAGGAGGGGCTCAACGAGTTCACCTTCCTGCCCTTGAACGGCGACTATCGCGGGGATCTCGACGGCAATGGCCATCTCACCGCCCACTGGTTGGGGATGACTGTCCACGATGCCCAGAGCAAGACAGATCTGGCCTTGGCGGATCTCAAGGGCAGTGCCGACATGGCCGAGATCAGCGGACTCTGGCTCTCTCCCCGCAGCGATGCGACCCTCACGGCTTTCTCCCTGACCCAGCCGGGGAACGTCAAGATCACGCTGGAGGGGCTGACCACGGCCACCGAGCTGGTGGGGGACGATCTTCAGACGCTCTCCACTCGCTATCAGATGAAGGTGGCGACCCTCAACATGGAGAGCGAGGAAGACCGGCTCGCGCTGACCCAGGGAAATCTGGATCTCTCCCTCAAGGGGCTGGATCTCGAGGGGTATCAGACGCTGCAAGAGGCCAGCAGCAAACGGGTGGACGAAGCGGCCATCCAGGAAGCGCTGGACAAGATGCTCCAGAGAGGGGCCACGCTGGAACTGGCGGATCTGAGTGCGCGATTGAACGGTGAGCCTGTCAGTCTGCAAGGGGAGGCCAAGCTGGCGCCCACCACCCTGGCACAGTTGATGGGCAGCGAGGAGGGGATGCAGGCACTCTCCGGTCTGCTGCATGCCCACCTTGGGGAGAAGCTGGGCCAGGCCGTTCCCCAGTTGGCCCCCATGCTGGAGCAATTCACTGCCATGGGATATCTGAAGGCGCAGGAGTCACAGCTTCAGGCCGAGCTCAAGCTCGACAAAGGGGCCGTGACCGTCAATGGTCTGCCGCTGCACCCGTGAGTGCCGCGCAATGAAAAGGCTCCCTCGGGAGCCTTTTTTCTGGGGGCGCGCAGCCGCTTATTTGAACACGACGGTCTTGTTGCCGTAGACGAAGACCCGCTCGTTCAGCACCAGTTCCAGCGCCCGGCTCAGCACGGATTTCTCCACGTCGCGTCCGGCCTTGGCCATGTCATCGGCACTGAAGGTGTGATCAACGTGGATCACGTCCTGCTCGACGATGGGGCCTTCATCCAGATCGTCGGTGACGAAGTGGGCGGTGGCACCAATCAGCTTGACCCCGCGGTCGAAGGCCTGACGATAGGGGCGGGCACCGATGAAGGCAGGCAGGAAGGAGTGGTGGATATTGATGATCTTGCGCGGATAGGCTTCCACGAAGCTTGGGGTCAGCACACGCATGTATTTGGCCAGGATGACGTAATCCGGCTGGTAGCCATCGATGAGCGTGCGCACTTGCTCCTCATGCTCGGTGCGGCTGAGATCCTCGTGGCTCACGCAGTGGAAGGGGATGTCGAACTTGCCGGTCAGCTCGGCGAGGGTGTCGTAGTTGCCGATGACCGCGACGATGTCCATGTCCAGGGCGCCGGCATAGTTTTTCATCAGGATGTCGCCGAGGCAGTGAGTCTCCTTGGTCACCAGGATGACGATGCGCTTCTTGCCCGCCTTGACGAGACGACGTTGGGCGCCGGCAGGCAGGGCATCATCGAGGTCGGCCAGCAGGGTCTCGTCGTTGAAGCGCCCTTCCAGCTCGGTGCGCATGAAGAAGCGGCCATTTTCGTGATCCACGAACTCGTCGTTCTTGTTGATGTTGAGCTGGTGCTTGTAGCAGATGTTGGTGATCTTGGCGATGAGACCCTTGGCGTCGGGGCAATCGGTCAGCAGTATTTTCTTTTCCATCTCTGTCATGATTCCGTTTGTGATGTTGGCACCCGGTCTGCGCGGGCGCGCGCGTTTTTGCTGGCACTATGCCACAAACGAAATCAGAAAGGACAGCGCGCCGTGTATCGGGTGGTGCTCGCGCGAAAATTGCCGTGCAGCCAGCACCCGGTTTGTCTTTGATGGGTTTTTGGCTGGCATCCTGCGTCTTTTTTCTTTAGGCTGTCTGCGCTTATTCTCAGGGCGGGGCGAAATTCCCCACCGGCGGTATCCCGATGTGACTCGGGGAGCCCGCGAGCGCCCGACCCGGCATTCATCCGGGACGGGGTCAGCAGATCCGGTGAGATGCCGGAGCCGACGGTCATAGTCCGGATGAAAGAGGATAAGACAGATATTGCTGGCCAGACCCTGCCGGGTTGGCTGCCGCATGGCTACTTCTGTCTGCCTTTCCATGCCCTGATTCTGGTCCTTGTCTTTTTTAGGAGTCTTACCATGAATCAGTCTCTACTCAGTGAATTCGGTGATCCCATTGCTCGCGTCGAAGCCGCGCTGGCCGCCCTGCGTGCCGGTCAGGGTGTGCTGGTGGCCGATGATGAAGATCGCGAGAACGAAGGCGATCTCATCTTTGCCGCAGAAACCATGACCAACGAGCAGATGGCCATGATGATCCGCGAGTGCTCCGGCATCGTCTGCCTCTGTCTGACCGACGAGCGGGTTCGCCAGCTCGAGCTGCCGATGATGGTGGAGGCCAACTCCAGCCACTATCAGACTGCCTTCACTGTGACCATCGAAGCGGCGCAGGGGGTGACCACCGGGGTGTCCGCCGCCGATCGCATCACCACCATCCGTGCGGCCATCGCCGACGGTGCCCGGCCCTCCGATCTGCATCGACCCGGCCATGTCTTCCCGCTGCGCGCCCGCACGGGTGGGGTGCTGACCCGCCGTGGTCACACCGAAGCGACCGTCGATCTGATGCAGCTCGCCGGGCTCAAACCTTACGGAGTATTGTGCGAGTTGACCAAGGAAGATGGCTCCATGGCCAGGTTGCCGGACCTGGTGGCCTTCGGTCGCCAGCACCGGATGCCGGTCCTGACCATCGAAGATCTGGTGCAATATCGTCAATTGCTGTCAGAACGTTCAGCCTGAGCCTCATACGAAATTGTAATAAGCCCAAATTTTGGTTACGCTTTGTGCGAACCTCATCCAGGGACACTCATTTTTGCTTAAAGTTTGTACGGAAAGTGTGCAACTAAAAAAAAATGAGGGTTTTAACGCATTTATCTGTGATGAGGCCTATCCAAACTATGATTTTTTTGTGCCATAATCACGCCGCTTGCTAAACGTCTGGCGAGTTAAAGGGAGCTTTTAAAAATGAAAAAAATGTTGTTGGTAGGTGTTGTTGGTCTGTCCGCTCTGCTGGGCGGTTGTGCAAACACCAGCGAACTGGAAACTTCCGTTCAGAATCTGTCTAACAAAGTTGACCAACTGGCTCAAGATGTTAGCGCTGTTCGTGCTGATCAGTCCAAGATCGCTGCTGATGTTGCAGAAGCCAAGCAAGAAGCTATGCGTGCTAACCAGCGCATCGACAACATGGCTACTTCCTACAAGAAGTAATCCATGCGAAAAAATGGCGCATTTCAATGCGCCATTTTTTTTGCCTGAAATTCATCAAATTACCGCGTTTCCCCGCTGAAACCCGCCTGACAAGGCAATGCCGACGAATCGGCATCCCCTCTTCTGATTTTCCTGTCGCTCAATAGAGCAGGCTGTAGAGCTTGCGACGATAACTCTGCGCCGCCGGGTGCGCGCCCATGGTTGCCAGCACATCGAGATAGATCTTCTTGGCATCGCCAAAGGCGAGATCACGTTTGAGGATGGTGAACAACAGAGCCAATGCCTCCTCTTGTCTACCAACCTGGCTGTAGAGCACCGCCAGCTCCTGGGCGAGGGCATGGTCATCCGGCTGTTCAGCGTGGCGCAGCTCCAGGGCGCGCAGCTCAGGACTGTCGCTGGCCTGCAGCGCCAGCGAGAGGCGGGAGCTCAGGGTCTGGTAATGGTCATCCTGTGCCACCATGGGGATGGTCGAAAGCAGGCTCTGCGCCTCGTCAAGGAGATTGAGATCCAGCGAGGCCTGTATCAGCCAGAGCGTGATGTCGTGACGCTCGGGGGCGAGGCGATGGGCCTGGCCAAGATGGGTGTGCGCCACATCGGCTTGCCCGTTCTCCAGCGCCTGCTTTGCCTGATCGAGCAGCAACTCCTCCTCTTTGGGGGCAAAGACGGCGAAATACTGGCGCAATGTGGCTTCATCCTGCGGCCCTTCCAGAATGGCCTGCTCATCCGGGCGCCCCTGATGGAACAGCACCAGCGCGGGCAGTGCGCGCAAGGCAAGCTGGCTGGCCAGAGGCTGCAACTGGGGGTCGTTCATGTCGACTTTGGCCAGGGTCACCGCCGCATTGGCCGGGCCGACCAGCGCTTCCACTTGCGGGGTCATGGCCTGGCACTCCGGCATCTGGGGGGCGTGGAAATAGATGACGACCGGCTTTTTCATGGACGCATCGAGCAATTCTGCGTGGAAGTTCTGGGGAGTGATGTCGACGATCATGAGGCTGACTCTCGAAAAATGGTGTGGATCAACATGGGGTCCAGCGGGGTGGAATTCAAGCGCGCATCCAGCAGATGGGCATCGACCCGGCGAGTCGGGGCAGCCAGGCTGAGCCATCCGCTGCCCGCGGGCCAGTCACGGATTTCATAGTGGCGATTGTCGAGATGATTATTGAGCTGCCATGCCTGCTCCGGAAGGAAGCAGATCTTGTCGAGCCCGGCGGAAATACCATCGCCATGCGCCTTGAGCACAGCTTCCTTGCGAGACCATAGCCGATAGAAGGCCGAATGTTGCTCCTCTAGGGGCTGGGCGCTCAACCATTGGTATTCGCTTGGCGCATAGAAGCGTTTGGCCAACGACAGTATGGGGCGGTCACGCAAGCCCATCTCGATGTCCACGCCAAGGGGGCCCTCCTCACAGAGGGCGATCACCAGCCACTCTCCGCTGTGGCTGAGGTTGAACTGCCAGCAATGACTGAGCAGTGTCGGCTTGCCATGCGCACCGATGCCAAAAGTCAGGGCATCGGCCCGGCAATGGAGTCGCTCGGCCAGCAGGCGGCGCAGCAGCACCCGGCCGAGCAGGTACTCATGCTGGCGACCCGCCTGGTGGATCTCGTGCCAGTGACGGCGTTCATCCGGGGCGAGTTCGGATGCCAGCCTGATCACCAGGTCTGCATCAACGCTTGCCGTATTTAACAAATAGAGATCCGCAGATAGCATAATATTTCACTTAAAAATGGGGGTGAAATAGCGATAACAGTCCGTTTGATGCGCTCAAAACCGATGCTTTCAAGATTGTATATTGTTTGGGCATGATCACATAAATTGCGCTAAACAGAGCATTTCCTTGCAAAAATGTGAGGTCGATTGGGATTTTCGCTTGCCTCGATAGAATTCTTGGATATAGTCGGGTGCTGTTGCCTTATAAATTGCCCTTTCGGGCTGCATTTTAACAAGTTTCACTCTTTTTGCGGGGATAAAGGATTGCGCCACCTGATGCTACTGCTGGTCGCGCTCGGAATGGTGGGTTGTGCATCGGCACCCCAACCCGAGGTCGCGAGCAAGATCGAGGTTTCCATGATGGAACCCGTGATTGAACCCGAAGTTTCACCAACCCCTGACGTCAACGAAATCCTGACCGTATACAAAGAGTGGCGCGGCGTTCCTTACCGGATGGGAGGCAGCAGCCAGCGAGGCATCGATTGCTCCGCCTTCGCCCGTGAAGTGTTCCGCAATGCCGTCGGCATCGAATTACCCCGTGATACCCGCTCCCAGGTCCATGAAGGCACCCGGGTTTCCAAACAGGATCTGGTCGAAGGAGACCTGGTCTTCTTCAAGATCAACCGCCGCCTCAATCACGTGGGCATCTATGTCGGCAATGGCGAATTCATCCATGCCTCCACCCGCGCCGGGGTGACACGCTCCAAGCTCGACAGCAGTTACTGGCGCAGCAAATTCTGGCAGGCACGCCGGATAGACATCTGAGTCAGGCTGGACAAACGGCTCGCAGTACGGACTGTTTTTCCAACCTCACTTGAACCGGGCCCTCAGGGCCCGGTTTTTTTATGACCCTCGTTTAGACTTTCCCTGGTCGACTCTCTATAGTGTGGCCCCCTTGATCCTCGGCAGGTCCAGCATGACACCCCAGCAGAAAACCGGATTGCACCCGCGCAATCGCCATCAGGCACCCTACGACTTCGACGCGCTCTGCCAGCGTACCCCGGCGTTGACGCCTTTCGTGTTCACCAACGAGCACGGCACCCGAACCCTGGACTTTGCCGATCCGGCTGCCGTCAAGACGCTCAACCGGGCATTGCTGGCACTGCACTATGGCATTGCGCATTGGGATCTGCCCCCCGGCTATCTCTGCCCGCCCATTCCGGGCCGGGTAGACTACCTGCATCGAGCCGCGGATCTGCTGGCCGAGAGCGCGGGATGCGTACCGACGGGCAAGCAGGTTCGAGTGCTGGATGTCGGTGTCGGGGCCAACTGCATCTATCCCTTGCTGGGCGCCCGGGAGTATGGCTGGCGCTTCGTGGGCTCAGACATCGATCCTGTGTCGGTGAAGGCGGCGACCCTGCTGGCCACCAGCAATGGATTGGGCAACCAGATCACATGCCGTCATCAGGGTAACCCCAAGCATGTCTTTCGCGGGATCCTGGGGCCGAAGGAGCACTTTGCCCTGACTCTGTGCAACCCGCCGTTTCATGCTTCTCTGGCGGAAGCGAGCAAGGGGACGGAGCGCAAGCTGCGCAACCTGGGCAAGGGCCAGGCAGTGGCCGGGGCGCCCGTGCTCAATTTCGGCGGTCAGAAGGCTGAGCTCTGGTGCGAGGGGGGCGAGGCGGCGTTTCTGGCGGCCATGATAGAGCAGAGCAAGGAGTTTGCCAGCCAATGCCTCTGGTTCAGCTCGCTGGTGTCGAAAAAGGAAAATCTGCCTGCCGCACGAAAGGCGCTGGCTCGGGTGGGGGCGCGGGAGGTTCGCGTGCTCGACATGGCGCAAGGCAATAAGGTGAGCCGGATCCTCGCCTGGAGTTTCCTGGACGATGGGCAGCGCAAGAGCTGGTGGACCGCCCAGGGGAGATGATCGAGGACGGGGCTCAGTGGCGACACGGGCCCCGTCTCTTTTTCAGATCAGATGTTGATTCGTTTGCAGCCTTTCATTCAATCGTTTTCCTGCCCGTGTTTGCTCGCATGTTAGTGACCACTCTCGCGCCTGGTACAGGTGTACGCCGAGATTTTTTTGTACTTGCTGATGAAACTTTCATAAAATAGGACTGGTTAGACCTCTTTACAGGCTTTGAATCGAATAGGGATCGGTAAATGAAAGTTGTCGATTTTCTGAAGCACAAGCGCGAAATTCTGGCGCAACACCCCTTTGAGCTCAAGGATTGGCTCTCTCCGGCGATCCGCGACTACTGGCGTGAGTTTCAGCAAAAGGCACACCTTCACCCCTTGCTGGGAAGAGTGCTGGATCTGCAGGGGGAGTCCCAGGATGCCCGCCAGCAAGAGGCTGCCAGAGTCACCCAGGTAGCCAATGGCCAGCCTGCCCTGGCGCAGGATCCCGTGGTGGAGCTCGAAGGCGAAGCGGCGGCACTCTATGCCGAGTTGCAGACCCGCATCGGTGAAGAGACCCATGTGGGCGAGTGGCTGCAGGTCACCCAGGCGTTGATCAACCAGTTCGCGACCGTGACCGGCGATCATCAGTGGATCCACACCGATCCCGAGCGTGCAGCAGCCGAGTCTCCCTTCAAGACCACCATTGCCCACGGCTTCCTGACTCTGGCCCTGCTGCCCCAGTTGACCGGTTCGGTGGACGAGAGCACGCCGGAGTTCCCGACCGCTCGCATGGTGGTGAATTTCGGCCTGGAGCAGGTCCGCTTCCCTTACCCCATCAAGGTGGACAGCAACATCCGCGCCCGTACCAAGCTGTCGCGTGTCACGCCCATCAAGGGTGGCATCGAGCTCCTCAAGGAGATCAAGATAGAGATCGAGGGGATCCGCCGCCCTGGCTGCGTCATCGAGTCGGTCACCCGGATCTATTTCTGACGCGCTCGTCTTGCGTCCATGAACACAGGCCCACTTCGGTGGGCCTGTGTCGTTTCTGGCGGGTCAAAAACTCGCCCCCAGGGTGATGAGGTGACGCCACTCCTTCTCGCTCACATCCATGTTCAGGCCATGGTAGTCGAGCCAGGCATCGTCCCAATCCAGCTCGCTTGACCAGGAGAGACGCAAATGATCGCTGAAGTAATACCTGAGGCCCAGGCTGCCGCTGACGGACTGCTTTCTGGTCAGATAGGGGGATGGTTGGTCGACGAACCTTTCATAACTGCCCTTGCCAAACAGCTCGAACTTCTCTTCCCAGAGTGCCAAGGGCTGCCGGTAGTCCCAACCCAGGCTGACGAAGGGATAATTGATGATTCTGTCGTCAAACAGGTCTGAGTTGCTCCACACCTCCGGCCTGAAATAGGCCCGCTCCAGGCCGAGCTGGCTGATGATCTCCAGCCGGCGTTGTCTGTCATTCCAGAAGCGGTATCCGGGACCGGAGGCATAGTCAATCTCCAGATAGCCTGCCTCGATCATGTTGTAATCGATGTCGACGGAAGATCGCAGGAACCAGTGATCGTCGAAGAAGAAGTCGAGCTTGGGTTTGAGCTTGTACTCGTGGCTGTCGGTGATGTTGTTCGCCGTTTCGTAGATGTACTCGCCATCCAGGCTGTAACGCCAGTCCAGATTGGCAAACTCGGTGGAGACCTTGAGATTGACGTTGTTGGTCTTCTTGGTGTTCTCCTTGAGCTTGATGTTGAGATCCCCGTTCCCCGTCAGCAGCCAGGCATTGGCCTCGTCAGGAGAGTCCAGTAGGGGGATCCCCGTCTTGGTGAGCGGCTTGGGTTTCTCCTGCTTGTCCAGACGCCAGCGTTTGATGGCGTGGCGCGGGACCGTCATGGCCTGGCTGTAGGCGGGCTTGATACGGATCTGCTCGTCCGTGATCTCCTCTATGGTCCCGCTCAGACGATCGCCGTTGCGCATCCAGAGGATGTCCGCCATCGCCGCGGAGCCAGGCAGCAGAAACAACAGGCAAACCACATGACTGATTCTGTTCATGGTGGTCAGGCCTTCAGCCGCTCACGGGCTTGGGCAGCCCGCTCTTGTGCTCGAGCAGGGCGGTCACCCGGGCACTGTCGATGTCGGGGGCAGCGATGAACTGCTCGGCTTCGGGGGAGAGCACCAGCGGCGCCCCCTGTGCCATCTCCGCTTCGGTGCGGGAGAGGGGAGAGTGCACCTCCAGCCAGCGACGACCGTCGGGTTCCACCGCCATCTTGACCGGCTGGTTGATGACACGGACCGGGGTGCCGACGGGAACAAGACCAAACAGGGTTTCGATGTCATCCGGGCGCAGCCGGATACAACCCGCGCTGACTCGCAGACCGACCCCGAAATCCTTGTTGGTGCCGTGGATGAGGTAGTCCTTGTTGCCATAGCCAAGACGCATGGCGAACTTGCCGAGGGGGTTGTCGGGGCCAGGGGGGACCACGGCGGGCAGATCGATCCCCTTCTGCTCCAGCCAGGACTTGCGGACCATGGGGCCGGGCACCCAGGTCGGGTTGGGATTTTTCGCGATGACGGTGGTGGTCATCTCCGGCGTCTCGCGGCCGATGTCACCGATCCCGATGGGCAGCACCATCACCTCCTGCTTGCCCTTGGGGAAGTAGTAGAGGCGAAGTTCAGGCAGGTTGATGACGATGCCTTCTCGCGGCACGTCGGGCAGCAGCATCTGGGTCGGCAGAGTGAGCCGGGTGCCCGGGGTGGGCAGATAGGGGTCTACGCCGGGATTGGCTTCGAGCAGTGCCAGAAAGCCTGTCCGGGTATGCTTGCCGACCAGTTCCAGATGATCGCCAGGTTGTACGATGTAATCTTCCAGGGCGCCGATGAGACGGCTGTCCGCTGGCGGCAGGGGATAGGTGTTGGACCAGACAGGTGCGGCCCAGAGGCTGGCGGCGGCCAGCAACAGTGAGACGATACGAGTGTTGAGCATGGTTGTTCCTATCGGCTGGGGCGAGGGACGGGTTCCCTTCCAAAAAATGAGCAGAGATTGTCAACGAATCCCGCGGGGATTACCAGTCCGGCACCATGACTGCCGGGAGGGCGGTGGCGAGCGCGTCAGAGGGTGTCACTGGCCCATCAGGCTCGCCGTATTCATCCGCCCGGAACCGGGTACAGGGTGGAGACAGTGAGCGAGGAGGCGCTGCCGGGTGAAAGTCACTGGTGTCGGGAGGGGTGGGATCGCCGGATGGCGGTTTTATCGCCAGTCGTCTGATCTGCAACGAGATTTACATTGATTTCCCGGCTAGGGTTGGGTCAATATGAGTGCCCGTGGAGAGATGCCGGAGTGGCCGAACGGGATTGACTCGAAATCAATTGTGGCAGCAATGCCACCCAGGGTTCGAATCCCTGTCTCTCCGCCATTTATTCCCCTCAAGCCCGCGTCCGTCGCGGGTTTTTCATTTCTACCCCCGGCTCAGGCATCTCCCAATGTCTTTCCCGATTTGGGGCCTGTGGTCACGGGGTTGCGAAGTCTCACCCCATTCTCTCGAATGTCTATGTCACCTGATTAGCCACTTGCCGGCCCAGACAGGTCTCCCGGGGTCATCACCAACATGGTGATGGGGAATGGGCCCGCACCTGCAGGGTCATCTGGCCGACCCCGCGAGCTCAGCCATCGCGATCCCCCTGATAGGCGCAGAAAGCCTGCGAGTCGATGTGTCCAGAGCTGGCCATTGGTGCTTGGTTTTCTATCCCGCAGCCATCATCAGAGCAACGTGGCTGCGAGTTGGAGACTCATGCCTTGCGGCTGGCGAGCTGGCGAAGGCGCTGGGTGCACTGGTGCAGACTCTGGTGCTGCACCTCGTTCAGGGCGCAGTGCTTGAGCACGTACTCGGCGCTGGCCACCACCGTCTTCCAGCGCGGTGCCTTGGGCAGGGTGTCGAGGTTCAGGTACTTGTCGAGGGTGCGGGTCTGGGGACTGGAGCGGTCCATGTAGACCCGCCACAGCTTGCTCTTCTCCGCCAGCACTATCTTGCCCTTGCCGGTGCTCTGCTGCCAGGTCTCCAGGGTGAGACGCATGGTGTCCACCAGGGCGCGGCGCAGAGGTTCGTCATCCTGCTGGCGAATGAGATCGTCCGCCAGCGACCTGAACTCCCCTCCCAGCCGGCTCAGTTCCCCCAGCAACTGGCCATCCTCGATGATGGCCTGGCGAGAGAGGCTCTTGAGGGCGTTTTCCAGTGCAGCCATGCGATTGTCGTCCTGGCGCGGTTCGGTGCCAAGGGTCAGCGCATAGGCGTGCTGCCCCCCCAGGTTGATGGGCAGGGCGCGGGCGTTGAGGGTGTCTCGCTGACCCGCCACCAGGAAGTCCAGCTCCCGCTCCGGCTGCGCGGTCATGTCGGGCCACTGGCTTGCCAGCGGGGCGGCCAGCCACTCGTCCAGCATCTGCCCCTCCATGGCTTCCGGCTCCTGACCCAGCAGGCGTGCCAGGGCCCGGGAAGCAAACAGCACCCCTCCTTGCTCATCGAGGAAGACCATGGGGTCGGCCCCCTCGCCAAGCAGGGCGAGGAGCCGCTCCTGATCCTGGTGCAGTTGCTCCTGGAGCATCAGACGGTGCTCTATCTCCTGTTTGAGCAGGCGGTTCTCCACCAGGGAGGCGCGCCCGGCGCTGGCCTCCAGCAGGGCTCTCACCCGGGCGAACAGCTCCTCCTTGCAGAAGGGTTTCACCAGATAGTCGTTGGCCCCGGCGTTGAAACCCTCTTCAATCTCCTTGGGCTGGTTGAGGGCGGTGAGCAGCAGCACCGGCAGCTTCTCCTTGGGGTGCTGCTGGCGCAGACGGCGGCAGACGTCGAAGCCAGAGAGGGTGGGCATCATCACGTCAAGCAGGATGAGATCCACCGGCTCCTGAGCCAGCTTGGTCAGGGCGTCGTGGCCGTCGCTGCTGGGCAGGATGCGATAACCGCAGGGCTGCAGCAGGTGGCGCAGTATGTGCAAATTGATGGGCTCGTCATCCACCACCAGGATGACGGGGGCATCTTGCGGCGGGGGCGGCAGATCCTCGCTCTCCCAGTCCGGCAGGATGACGGGCTGCTGGCGCACCAGCTGGTGCTCTATCTGGCGGCTGTCGAGGGTCAGACTGCCCGCCTTGCCGCTGGCCAGCGGCAGGGTGAAGGCGAAGGTGGAGCCGACGCTCGGCTCGCTCTCCACGAACAGCTCCCCCCCCATCAGGTGTACCAGCTGGCGGGTGATGGAGAGACCGAGGCCCGCTCCCTGCTTGCTCACTTCCGGGCTCATCTGCACCAGGGGCTCGAAGATGTGCTCCAGGTGGTCCCTGGCGATACCGATGCCGGTGTCGGTCACCTTGATGCGCAGGAAGTTGCCCTCTACCAGGGCGCTCAGCACCACCTTGCCTTGGGGGGTGTACTTGATGGCGTTGCCCACCAGGTTGTAGAGCACCTGTTCGAGGCGCTGCTCGTCCGCCAGCACAGGGGGCAGTTCGGCGGGGCTCTTGTCTACCAGGGTGAGGGGCTTGGCCTGCACGAGGTGCTGACAGAGATCCAGCACCAGCCGGATGACCCCCTTGGAGGAGACCGGCTGTGGGTGGATCTCCAGCTGGCCGTAGCGCATCTGGTGGTAGTCGAGCAAGTCGTCCACGAGGCGCGCCAGACCGTCGGCGCTCTTGATGATGAGGCCGAGCTGCTTCTGCTGCCCTTCGGTCAGGTCCTGCTGGCTGGCGAGCATGGACTCGGCCATCCCCTTGATGCCGTGGATGGGGGTGCGCAGCTCGTGGGAGGTGTTGGCCAGGAGCTCGTCTTTGAGCTTGTCCGCCTGTTGCAGGCTGAGGTTCTGCTTGTGGGTCAGCTTGACCTGCTGTTGCAGCTCCTGGGTCTGGCGTTCGATGAGCTCGATCTTGTCCTTCACCGAACGCTGCATGTGGCGAAACGCCTGGGCCAGCCGGTCGATGTCATCGTCGGTGCGGGGGATGGTGATGGGGTGATCCAGGGCGCCGTCCGCCACCTGTTCGGCGGCGGCGGTGAGGGATCGCAGGGGCGCCGTGATGGAGTGGGAGAGCCAGCGGGAGAAGAGGATCAGCAGCAGCAGTGAGCCTGCCCCCAGCAGGATCACCAGCGTCTCGAGCTGGCGGATGGGGGCATAGGCCTCGCTGGTGGAGATCTCGGCGATGAAGGCCCACTCGGTATCGAACACCTTCACCTGGGTATAGGCGGCCAGCACCTCGTCATCGTGGTAGGAGAGGAAGGGGCCGACCCCCTGCTCCCCGGAGAGGGCCTTGATGATGAGGGGGGTCTGCAGCGGCCGGAAGTCGGGGCTGAAGCTGTTCTCCACGCTGAATTCGGGGGCGAGCCAGGCGTTGGCGCGCATCCGCTTGTCCGGGCCGATGAGAATGGTCTCGCCGGTTGCGCCGAGCCCCTCCCGCTCCGCCATGATCTGGTTGAGCTTGTCCGGCAGCAGCTCGAAGATGACCACGCCGCGCACATAGTCGTACTGCATCACGGGAGCGGCGAGGTAGGCGACCACCTGGCCGGTCAGCTCGTTGCGGCCAAAATCGGTGAACTCGAAGATCTGCTGGGGCTTCTGGCCGCCATCGAGGCGGCGCTTGATCTTGGCGAAGGTGTTGCCAAGACCGCTGGACTGGTAGGGTCCCGAGAGCAGGTTGGTGGCGAAGTTGGCCTGCTTGGTGACCGAGTAGACCACGTCACCGTTGAGGTCGACCAGGAAGATGTCGCTGTAGTTGGACTTGCGCACCATGTCGGCGTACCCGCGATGGAAGCGCTGGTGGACGCGGCCATACATCTCGTCCGCCAGGATGAGGGCACTGATGGAGGGCTCTATCTCCACCTGACTGTCGGGCTGTTGCAGCTTGTCCCAGGAGCCCGGCACATAGCGGGCCTGGGCGCGGGCGCGGGCCTCCTGCGGCGTGGTGCCGAGCTTCTCGAAGGCACCGGTGAAACCGTAGAAGCGACCGATACTGTTGCCGGCAAAGTCCTGCTGGGAGAAGTTGATGATCTGCTCCTTGAGGTTGCCGAAGTAGTCTTGCAGCTGGTTTTTCTTGATGTTGCGCACCGAGACCAGATGGTTGGAGGTCTGGGTGGTGAGATCCTTGCCGTGGCTATAGAGGAAAAACAGGGTGACGACCAGGAAGGGCACCAGGCCCAACATGAAAAAAGCCAGCATCAGCTGCGGTCTGAGCCCCCGAGGCCTGAAGTTCCATTTCATCGCATGATTTTCAATTGAGAATCCAGTTACTAAGCGCGATGAGTTTCTGACTAAAGGCTAACTATTTCAATGGCTTTATCTTAAATTCGCTCGTCGGGTCACAGGGAGCGGGGGGATTTTCGACCAAGGCGTCTAAAGGGTGAGCAAACAGCACGGGAAAGGGCTCAAAGTGAGAAAAAAGGGTTGTGCCCGGGCTCGGGGTACGTATAATGCGCCTCGTTGTCAGGCAACTGGCACGCAAGCAGTCATGCGGGAATAGCTCAGTTGGTAGAGCACGAC
>NZ_MKUI01000034.1:0-112426 GCF_001898585.1 Aeromonas sp. 62-46
GCGGCAATGGCCGCCTTCTTGGGGTCCACCTCTGCGGCGGGTTCGGATGCGGCGGCCGGGGCCTCAACGGCCTGTTCGGTTGTGTTCACAGATGTCTCACCTGCGACCACCGGCCCGTCACCTTGCGCCTGGGCGGCCTTCTTGGCCTTGGCACGTGCCAGGGCGGCGGCGATGGCGGCCTTCTTGGGATCCAGCTCTGCCTTGGGATGTTGCTCCCCAGGTGCCGGGGTGTCAGCCAGCCCATTGCCCTCGCCATTGGCGGCCTTGGCGGCACGACGGGCGATGGCCTCCTGCTTGCGTGCCTCACGGGCGGCAATCATGGCCTCGTTGTCCGGTGCGGGTTCACTCACGGCCACCTGGGCCGTCTCCTGTTTGGCCTTGATGCGGGCCAGGGCGGCGGCGACCGGATCTTCGCCCCCGGCCGTCGTCATGGCCTGGCGACGCTGGGCTGCGGCCTCGGCGTGGCGGGCTTCGCGGGCCGCCTTCTCACGCTCGAAGCGAGCCTGCTTGGCCTCGAAGCGCTGCTTGGCACGTTCGGCCTTCTCGGCCTCGGCACGGGCCTCGCGGATGTCATCCTTGGCGATCTTGTAGTACTGCACCAGGGGGATTTCGCTCGGGCAGACCCAGGCACAGGCGCCGCACTCGATACAGTCAAAGAGGTTGAGCTTCTCGGCCTTGTCGTACTCCTTGACCCGGCTGTACCAGTAAAGCTCCTGGGGCAGCAGGGTGGCGGGGCAGGCATCGGCGCAGGCACTGCAACGGATGCAGGCCTGTTCCGGGCCGGGGGGCGGCAGTTCGGCGCGGGTGGGGGAGAGCAGGCAGTTGGTGGCCTTGACCACGGGGACCATGGCGTGGGGCAGGGTGAAGCCCATCATGGGCCCCCCCATGATCACCCGCTGATCCGCCTCCGGTTGCAGCTCGAAACGCTGGAGCAGCCAGCGTACCGGCGTGCCCAGACGCACCCAGGCATTGCCGGGCTTCTTGAAGGCGTCGCCGGTGAGGGTGACGATGCGCTCGATGAGCGGCTCCCCATCGATGATGGCGCGCTTGATGGCAAAGACGGTGGCGACGTTGAGCACCATGATGCCCATGTCCACCGCCCGGCCTCCCTTGGGCACCTGGCGTCCGGTGAGCAGCTCTATGGTCTGCTTGGCGCCGCCGGAGGGGTACTTGGTCGGTACCGACTTGACCAGCACGTCGGCGTCGCTGGCATGGCGGGTCAGGGCCTCGATGGCCGCCGGTTTGTTGTCTTCCACCCCGATCAAGGTGAGCTTGGGCTTGAGCAGGTGCTTGAGTACCCGGATGCCGTCCATGATCTCGTCGGCGTACTCCTGCATCAGACGGTCATCTGTGGTGATGTAGGGTTCGCACTCCAGCCCGTTGACGATGAGGATCTCGGTGAGCTGGCCACGGCCGTCGAGCTTGCTGTGGGTCGGGAAGACGGCGCCGCCGAGCCCGGCGATGCCGGCCTGCTGGATGCGCTCGAGCAACGCCCCCCGCTCCAGGTTCCAGTAGTCAGGCTGGGGTGTGCGCTCGCCCCAGGCATCGTCTCCGTCCGGGGTGAGGAGGATGCAGAGATCGTCAAGACCGGAGGGGTGCGCCACCGTGTGCTGCTCGATGGCGGTGATGGTGCCCGAGGTGGAAGCGTGCACCGGCACGATGCGTCCCTTGTCAAAACGGGTGAGGGGTTGCCCCTTCTTGACCTTGTCCCCCACCCGCACCAGCAGTTCGCCGGCCGGACCCGCGTGCTGGCGCACCGGAATGATGAGCTGTGGGGGAAGGCCCGCGTCAACGACGGGGGTCAGGCTGGACTGGTGCTTGTTCTCGGGGGGATGGATGCCGCCGTGAAAATCCCACAGAGTGCCGGCTTTGATGCGTTCGAGCAGATGCTGCATGGTTACTCCGCTGTTTATTCCACTATCTTGACCGGAATGGCGACCTTGGCCAGATCCCATTTCCAGTTGTCGACCGTGGTCGGCACCGGGATCATTTCAATACAGTCGGTCGGGCAGGGGTCGACGCAGAGGTCGCACCCGGTGCACTCGGCCGCGATGACGGTATGCATCGCCTTGGTGGCACCCAGGATGGCGTCGACCGGACAGGCCTGGATGCACTTGGTGCAACCGATGCACATGTCTTCGTGAATGAAGGCCACCTTCTTGACGGGGATTGCCGCGTCTTCACCGCCGTCCAGAGACTGGGGCTCGACCCCCATCAGGTCGGCAATCTTGCGCATGGTGGCGTCGCCACCGGGCACGCACTTGTTGATCTTGTCGCCATTGGCCAGGGCTTCGGCGTAGGGTTTGCAGCCCGGGTAACCGCACTGGCCGCACTGGGTCTGGGGCAACAGAGCATCGAGCTGATCGACGATGGGATCGGCCTGCACATGAAACTTGACGGCGGCAAAGCCGAGAATGATGCCGAAGGCCAGGGCAAGCAGGGCCAGCACCAGAATGGCAAAGAGTATGTGAATCATAGCGTTATATCTTGATGAGGCCGGTAAAGCCCATGAAGGCCAGCGACATCAGGCCAGCGGTGACCATGGCGATGGAGACGCCACGAAACGGTGCCGGCACGTCGGCGGCCACCAGCCGCTCACGCATGGCGGCAAACAGGATCAGCACCAGGGAGAAGCCGACGGCGGCCCCGAAGCCGTAGATGATGCTCTGGATGAAGTTGTGGCGCTCGTTGATGCTGAGCAGCGCCACGCCGAGCACGGCACAGTTGGTGGTGATGAGCGGCAGGAAGATGCCGAGCAGGCGATAGAGGGTCGGGCTGCTCTTGCGGATCACCATCTCGGTGAACTGGACCACCACGGCGATCACCAGAATGAAGCCCAGGGTGCGCAGGTAGGCGATCTCCAGCGGGATCAGGATATAGTGCTCCATCAGATAGGAGCAGGCGCTGGCCAGCGTCATGACGAAGGTGGTGGCCAGACCCATGCCGATGGCGGTTTCCAGCTTGCCGGAGACACCCATGAAGGGGCAAAGGCCGAGGAACTTCACCAGCACGAAGTTGTTGATCAGCACGGTGCCGACCAGTAAAAGCAGGTACTCAGTCATTGAAGATGGGTTATCCGGTATGAAGGCGGCCGTATTATCTGATGTTAGGTGCCTTTAGACAACCGCAAGGCCGTATGGTTATTATTCGAATGCCCAATTCATGGAGGCATTGTGCGCCCTTTACCCGTCTTGACGCTGACCCTGGCCATGCTGCTCTGGTCCAGCTCCTTCATCGCCCTCAAACATGTGCTGGAAATCTGGTCCTTCGGTCAGGTGCTCTTCATGCGGATGGGGGGGGCGTCCTGTTGCTGGCTGCTCTGCTACCGCCAGCTTGGCCGCGTCACTTACCAGAAGGGGGATTGGCGCTGGTTGGCCCTGATGGGGGCGCTTGAGCCCTGCCTCTACTTTCTTCTTGAAGTCAACGCCCTGCGTTACACCAGTGCCGGCCAGGCCGGTATGGTCTGTGCCCTGCTTCCCCTGATGGTGGCTCTGGTGGCCTTCGTGCTGCTTGGAGAGCGGGTGAGTCGCCGCCAGCTGCTGGGCTTTGCCATCGCCATCGTTGGCATCGCCCTGCTGGGGTTGGGGGAGGGCGCCGACGAGTTCGCCCCCAACGCCCTGCTCGGCAACAGCCTGGAGATGGGCGCCATGCTCTGCGCCGCCACCTATTCCGTGGTATTCAAAAAGCTCTCCAGCCGCTACGGGGTGATGACACTGACGGCGTTGCAGGCCTTCGTCGGCATGCTCTTCTTCGCGCCCTTTGCCTTCAGTGCGCCCTGGCCCGCGAGCTGGGCCTGGCAGGACATGGGGGTCATCCTCTTCCTCGGCGCCTTCGTGACCCTGGGTGCCTACCTGCTCTACAACTGGTCGGTGACCCAGGTGAAAGTGACCCTGGCGGCTGCCTATGTGAACCTCATACCGGTCTTTACCCTGCTGCTCGCCTATCTGCTGCTGGGAGAGACGCTCACGGCCCTGCAATGGGTGGCCTGTGCCGCCGTGCTGGCCGGCATCGGGGTGGGCCAGCTGCCGTCCGGCAGGAAGCGTGCGCAGGCAGTCGCCACCGGGGGATGAGTCGCCGCCATTGGGCTACAGTCTGGGCAGGGAAACACGCTGTCTAAGAAGGAGCCGACCGATGAGCGACATGCACTTGCTGGCCGCGGCCAAAAGCCTGTTGAGCCATCCCCCCTTTACCCTGGCCGATGCCAGAGCCCTGGAGGCGCTGGAAGAGGAAGCGGTGGGGGAGGAGGGGCTCTGCATCGCCGCGCTATGGGACATCGCCCTCGCGCTGGCGGACGAGGAAGCCAGACACTATCTCCTGGGGGATGGCTGAGCGGGTGTCGGGTGGGCGGACAGCAATGACAACGGGGGGCCTGGGCCCCCCGTTGTCATTGGCAGCTGTCGCTCAGATGGAGAGGCTCTTGACGGTGTCCGACACCGAGTTGGCGTCTTCGATGATCTCCTTGATGACGTCGGCGATGATGGTGGCCTGCTCCTGACCTGCCACCGCCTTGTCGGAGACGACGGAGACAGTCTGGGTGATCTGTGAGGTGATCTCCGAGTTGTGCTTGATGACGGTGACGATCTCGCTGGTGGAGCTGGAAGTGCGCGCCGCCAATTGCCTCACCTCGTCGGCCACGACCGCGAATCCCCGTCCCTGTTCCCCGGCGCGGGCCGCCTCGATGGCCGCGTTGAGGGCCAGCAGGTTGGTCTGATCCGCGATGCCGCTGATGGTGGAGATGATGGATTCGATGCTCCTGGATTGCTGGTTGAGCTGCTCTATCTGTTTGCTGACCGCATTGACCGAGGTGTTGATGTGAGAGGAGGTGTCGAGCACCCTGTCGATGACCTCCCGCCCCCTGGCGGCGCTCGCGACGGTTTCGCTGGCGATGGCACACGCCTTCTGGGCCGCTTCCCGGGTGGAGATGGATTTCTCCACCCGCTCGGTGATGTCGCTCGCCAGCTTGATGATTTTGACCACCTTGCCCTCGTGGTTGAAGATGGGGTTGTAGGTGGCCTCCAGCCATATCTTCTCCCCTCGGTGACCCAGACGCATGAAAAGCCCTGACTTGATGTCACCCGAGCCGAGATCCTGCCAGAAATGGGGGTTGTTCTGGTAGAACTCGGTGTCACAGAAGAGACGATGATGCTTGCCGACCACCTCTTCCAGCCGGTAGCCAAAGCAGTTGAGGAAATTCTGGTTGGCGGTGATGACTGTGCCATCGGGTTGGAAATCGATGACCGCCAGGGACTTGTCCAGGGCTGCCAGCAGGGCCTGGGTGCGCTCCAGGGTGGATTGCTGCTGGGTCACGTCGGAGGCGACCTTGGCGATCCGCACCACCTTGCCGTCGATCACGATGGGGAAATAGGTCGCCTCCAGCCACACGGCCTTGCCGGATTTCGACTGGCGAATGAAGCGGCCGCTGCGGGAGACGCCGTGGCGCAGATCCTGCCACAAGGTCTCGTAATCCCGGGTATTGACGTCGTCGGGGAAGCAGAGGGTGCTGTGATGCTTGCCGATCACCTCGTCACGTTCAAATCCCACGATCTTGAGAAACAGCGCGTTGGCGAAGGTGACCACTCCCGCCGGGGTGAACTGGACGAAGGGGACCTGCAACTGGATAGCCTGTTCAAATGCCCCCAGTTCCACCACCCTTGCCGCTTGCTCACTGGCTTCCTTGCTTGCTTTTTGATTCCAGAACATGACAGCGCTCCTCCATGAGACCCTTGAATGGGATAACGACCAAATATGAGTAAATTAACAATAGCATTGCGTCCTGATGAGTCGTCATCGTACTCAAATTAACTTTTTATTTTTCAATGTTGATAAATAACTTCTTAATTGTAGGGTCTCGTACCAAGGTTATTTATCTCGTGGACCGCTTTGGGCCCCAAGGAATATTGGCATGAAGGCGCCTCTTTTGGCACTGACAATTGTCACGATGCCCCTATATATCGCCCTCATATGAACCCTGTGGCACGTCAGGGATCTCGGTGGGGATAAAGTTGAGTCTTCTGGAACGCGGTGAAATTAGGTGGCTACGGGGATCGGGAAAAAGCCGCTATCTGATCCTCTGGTGTGAGAAATAAACGGCCAAGGGTGTGATGTTCTGGATGTGCGGCATGTGTGAACCCGTGACGACATTGCCGCTTCGGTATATTTTCTGTCCCGAAACAGGGAGTGTTTATTTTGCCTGCAAGGTGGAGAGTTTCTGGTTCAGGGACTCAATCTCTTTCTGATATCGGGTAGTGACCGACTGCATCTCTGCCGAGACATTGCGGGATCTTGCCTTGTTCTCCGTGATCTGGGTCATCTCGTTGTTCATCTTCTGCTTTTTGGCCTCGATCTCGGTGCGCAGCGCCTCGGCCTGGCGTTGTTTCTGGCCGTTCGCCAGGCTCTGCTCTATCTCCCGGGTCTGGTTGGCCGCCTGCTCCACCGCCTCGGGGGAGGGGGTATAGACATTGAGTGCCATGGGTTTGGCATCGCTGCTGCAGGGGATGTCGCTGAAGGTGATCTGCCCATCGCGGGCGCATTGATAGACAGCCGCCTGGACAACGGGGACGTTGGCAAGCCCCAGGCAGGCGAGAGAGATGACCAGCATGCGTGACATAGACTCCTCCTTGAATCCTCTTCCTTGCACACTAGTACATGGCGCAAGGTCAGACAACGGCCCCGTTTCGGGAGCGACATTCCGGTCCTCACGTCGCTTTTCTCTGGTCCATGGCGGGGTAGATCCCCTGCGCAATGGGTGTGCCATGGCGGCACAAAGCGACGGATCCCTGCCTGTTTCCCCGCAGTTCAACACATCAGAGCACCATAACGGGTCGCAATGAGGTATCTTATGCCCCGATTTCATCCATCAAACGGATAAGAGACAACACATGATCATCAAACCCAAGGTTCGCGGCTTTATCTGCACCACCACCCACCCGGTCGGTTGTGAAGCCAATGTTCGTCGCCAGATCGCTTACACCCAAGCCAAGGGCGCCATCGAGAATGGCCCCAAGAAGGTGCTGGTGATCGGCGCTTCCACCGGCTATGGTCTGGCCTCCCGCATTGCCGCAGCCTTCGGCAGCGGAGCTGCCACCATCGGTGTCTTCTTCGAAAAGCCGAGCTCCGAGACCAAGACGGGCTCCGCCGGCTGGTACAACTCCGCCGCCTTCGACAAGGCCGCCAAAGAGGCCGGCCTCTACGCCAAGAGCATCAATGGCGATGCCTTCTCCCACGAGTGCCGTGCCAAGGTGATCGAGCTCATCAAGCAGGATCTGGGTCAAATCGATCTGGTGGTCTATTCCCTGGCCTCTCCGGTGCGCAAGCTGCCGGACACCGGCGAAGTGGTGCGCTCCGCCCTCAAACCCATCGGCGAGGTCTACACCTCCACCGCCATCGACACCAACAAGGATCAGATCATCACCGCCACCGTCGAGCCGGCAAATGAGGAAGAGATCCAGAGCACCATCACCGTCATGGGCGGCCAGGACTGGGAACTGTGGATGGCGGCTCTGCGCGATGCGGGTGTGCTGGCTGACGGCGCCAAGTCCGTGGCCTACTCCTACATCGGTACCGACCTGACCTGGCCAATCTACTGGCATGGTACCCTGGGCCGAGCCAAGGAAGATCTGGACCGCGCCGCCACCGCCATCCGTGGCGATCTGGCTGCCAAGGGGGGGACCGCCCACGTGGCCGTGCTCAAATCCGTGGTGACCCAGGCCTCCTCTGCCATTCCCGTGATGCCGCTCTACATCTCCATGGCCTTCAAGATCATGAAGGAGAAGGGCATTCACGAGGGCTGCATGGAGCAGGTGGACCGCATGATGCGCACCCGCCTGTACGGCGCCGACATGGCGCTGGACGAGCAGGCCCGTATCCGCATGGATGACTGGGAACTGCGTGAAGACGTGCAGCAGACCTGCCGTGATCTCTGGCCCTCCATCACCACCGAGAACCTCTCCGAGCTGACTGACTACACCGGCTACAAGCAGGAGTTCCTGCGCCTGTTCGGTTTCGGCCTGGACGAGGTGGACTACGATGCGGACGTGAATCCGGACGTGCAATTCGACGTGGTCGAGCTGTAAGTCGGTCGTCAGCACAGACAGGGCCCTGCGGGGCCCTGTTTTTTTGCAGCAGACTCAACCTGTTGCCTCAGGTTTATTATCCGCGATCACCTTTTTCCCCGAACAAACCCGCTAGGCTTGCGCTGTCCGGATCACAGACGGCACCGCCGAGGTACGAAAGTCATGACCACATCCCATGAGGCGCCCAAGAAGCGCCAGCTCCCCACGGTTTATACCCTGCTTTTCATCATCATCGCCCTGATGGCGGCCCTCACCTGGGTGCTGCCGGCGGGCAAATACAACTATGTGACGGCCAAGACCCAGCAGCCGGTGGCGGCAGCGGCCGTGGCCGACTACAGCGGTGACGAGCGACTGCTGCCGGTGCCCGGCAGTTACACTGAGCTCCCCTCCCAACCGCAGGGGGTATTCGATGTGCTCAAGGCGCCCATCCAGGGCTTTCACAAGGCGGCGGACGTAGCACTGTTCGTACTCATCATCGGCGGCTTTCTGGCGGTGACCATGCAGAGCGGGGCGCTGGATGCCGGGGTCGGGGCCATAGTGCGTACCTTCGCCGGGCGCGAGCGGCTGCTCATCCCGGTGCTGATCGCCCTGTTCGCCCTGGGTGGCTCCACCTTCGGCATGGCGGAGGAGACGGTGGCCTTCTGGGCACTCATCGTGCCGGTGATGATGGCGGCGGGCTTCGATCGCATGGTGGCGGCCGGGATCATCCTGCTCGGCTCCGGGGTCGGGGTGCTCGCCTCCACCGTCAATCCGTTTGCCACCGGCATCGCCTCCGGTTTCGCGGGTATCCCCATCGGTGAGGGGATAGGGCTACGGGTCATCCAGTGGCTGCTGCTGGTGATCTTCGCCTCCTGGTTCGTGATGCGCTACGCCAGGCAGGTGCAGCAGGACAAATCCCGCTCCGTGCTGGCTGACATCGTTTATGACGACGAGTTCTCCCAGATGAAGAGCGGCAACCTCGCCTTCAGCGGCAAGCAGAAGCTCACCATGCTGGTCTTCTTCGGCACCTTCCTGCTGATGATCTATGCGGTGGTGCCCTGGTCGGATCTGGGCATCGATCTGTTGCCCACCCTGGGCTGGTGGTTCGACGAGCTCTCCACCCTCTTCTTCAGCGCCTCCATCCTGATTGCCCTTATCAACCGGATGCCGGAGTCCAACTATGTGGCGACCTTCCTGAACGGGGCGCGGGATCTCATCGGGGTGGCCCTGGTGGTGGCGGTGGCGCGCGGCATCTATGTGGTGATGGAGCACGGCGTCATCATCGACACCATCTTGCACTGGGCCGAGGGACTGGTGAGCGGGCTGTCTTCGTCGGTCTTCATCCTGATGGCCTATCTGGTGCACATCATCCTGAGCTTCTTCATCCCCTCCACCTCGGGGCTCGCGACCGTCTCCATGCCGCTGATGGGACCGCTGGCGGACTTCTCCGGTATCTCGCGGGATCTGGTGATCACCGCCTATCAGTCCGCCTCCGGCTGGATCAACCTGTTCGCCCCCACCGCCGCCCACTTGGTGGCGGGGCTGGCGCTCGCCAGGATCCCCTACGATCGCTTCGTGCGCTGGGTGCTGCCCTTCATCATCGGGGTGGCTCTCATCACCATGGTGGTACTGGTGGCCGGGGCCCTGCTGCACGGCTGATGGCGCGGATAGAAAACGACAGACAACAAAAAGGCTCCCGCGGGAGCCTTTTTCATGAGCCTTGCTTACTGCTTGTAGCCCTTGAGGAAGCGGGCGAGACGGCCGATGGCCTCTTCCAGCTCCTCTTCCCGGGGCAGGAACACCAGGCGGAAGTGATCCGGCGCCGGCCAGTTGAAGCCGGTGCCCTGCACCAGCAGGAGCTTCTCCTGCTGCAGCAGGTCGAACACCATCTTCTGGTCGTCGCGAATGTCGTACACCTTGGGGTCGAGGCGCGGGAACATGTAGAGCGCCCCCTTGGGTTTGACGCAGGAGACCCCGGGGATCTCGTTCAAAAGCTCCCAGGCCTTGTCCCGCTGGCGACGCAGGCGGCCCCCCGGCAGGATCAGCTCGTTGATGCTCTGGTAGCCCCCAAGGGCGGTCTGGATGGCGTGCTGCATGGGCACGTTGGCACACAGCCGCATGGAGGCCAGCATCTCCAGTCCCTCGATGTAGCCCTTGGCGCGGCCCTTAGGTCCGGTGATGACCATCCAGCCCTGGCGGAAGCCGCAGGCGCGGTAGGCTTTGGAGAGGCCGTTGAAGGTCACCACCATCACATCGTCGCACAGGGTGCAGACGCTGGTGTGGGAGATGTCGTCGTAGAGGATCTTGTCGTAAATTTCGTCGGCGAAGATGATGAGGTTGTGCTGACGGGCGATCTCGATCACTTCAAGCAAAAATTCGCTGCCGTAGACGGCGCCGGTCGGGTTGTTGGGGTTGATCAGCACCAGGCCGCGGGTGCGCGGGGTGATCCGGGCGCGGATGTCGTCGAGATCCGGATACCAGTCAGCCCCTTCGTCACAGCGGTAGTGCACCGCATGGCCGCCGGAGAGGGTGACGGCCGCGGTCCAGAGCGGGTAGTCGGGGGAGGGCACCAGCATCTCGTCGCCGTTGTTGAGCAGCGCCTGCATCGCCATCACGATGAGCTCGCTCGCGCCGTTGCCGATGTAGATGTCGTCGATGTCGACCTTGCGCATCCCTTTTTGCTGGTAGTACTGCATCACCGCCTTGCGGGCCGAGAACAGCCCCTTGGAGTCGCAGTAGCCCTGGCTCTGGGGCATATTGAGGATCACATCCTTGATGATCTCCTCCGGTGCTTCGAAGCCAAACGGGGCCGGATTGCCGATGTTGAGCTTGATGATGCGGTGACCTTCGTCTTCGAGACGGCGAGCTTCTTTGTGCACCGGGCCGCGGATGTCATAGCAGACATCGTCGAGCTTGTGCGACTTGTCGATAGTGAACATGGTGAGCGTGATTCCTTCCCCGTGGGGCGCGTTGGCAGAAAAGCTGTTTTTAGTATCAAATTTCTCTGCCCCTATTCTTCACAGAATTGAATGCTAGAACAATCTAATTTATGGAATAAATCCCTGATATTTACCCCTGAAACAGGGTTGTTGAAATGTTAAATTCAGCATGATCGTTTGCCTCTCTTTGGTAGATCAGTGAAAGATGAGGGGCAGATTCATAAAGCAACATGAGTGTATTGAAATATCTCCCCCATCTGGCACGATTGGCTGGGGTAAAAAAGGCCCCGACCCGTCGATCTGCCAGGGGAGCACGCAGGCACGGGGGCTCATCTTCCCGCTCTCGAGGTTCACTCATGCAGGCACCCGCCACCGGTCGCTACCGCCATTTCAAGGGGGGCTATTACCAGGTTCTGGCCCTGGCTTTGCACACCGAAACCCAGGAGCAGCTGGTGATCTATCAATCCGAACAGGATGGTCAGGTCTATGCCCGCCCCGTCGCCATGTTCATGGAGTGGATTGAACATCAGGGGCAGGTGGTGAGCCGCTTCACGCCGGTGGCCTGAGGCAGACTTGGCGACATGAAAAAAGGCGCCAGAGGCGCCTTTTTTCATGGTGTCGGGGCTTACAGACCCAGATTGGCTCTGGCATAGGCCTCAAAATCGGTGCAGCCGCCGATGTGCTGCTCATCCAGGAAGATCTGCGGCACAGTGGTGACCGGCTTGCCCGCCTTGGCGGCGAGATCGTCCTTGGTCAGCCCGGCCACGTTGATATCCACGTAGCGGAACTCGAAGTCATCGCGCTCCTCGGTCAGTTGCTCGGCAATCTGCTTGGCACGCACGCAATAGGGGCAACCGGGACGACCAAAAATCTCTACAAACATCTTTTCTCTCCATTAAACAAGCCGTTGAAGAAGGCCATTGAGATGAGGCTGGGCACAGCATAGCCGTGGCGCCCTGTCAGTCAAAGCTGAAAATAGCGATGCTTACGTTCGCCATCTCCGATTGCGCCCACTGCTGATGACGGCGCCAGCGTCCCTGTTTCGCCCCAAGGTCGGGGAGTGGAGCCGCCTTGCCGGCAAGGCAGCCCGTCTATCACTGCTCGACGATCTGGATGGGTTGTTGCTGGTAGATGCTCTCCAGCACGCCTTTTTCGAAGACGGTCCAGGGCCAGGGCGCCTTGCTGGCGCGGTAGCGCTCGTGGGTCGCCGGATCCTGGGAGAGACCGCGCTGGAACATCACGAAGGCCTTGCGCTGGCCACCGGCGGTGTCGATGAAGCCGGCGAGGTTCGACGTACCTGTGATGGTACCGGTCTTGGCGTGTACCTTGTTCTTCATCATGGGAGCGGTGACGCTGCGTCGCCAGGCCAGGGTGCCGTCTACCTGGGAGCTTGGCAGCAGCTTGATGAAGTCGAGCTCGGCATCGTTCTTCTGGATGAAGTTAAGCACCGACAACATCTGGCGCGCGCTGATGAGATTGTGGGCGGAGAGGCCGGAGCCGTCGGCCAGGGTGGCGTTGCCAAGGTCAATGCCGTGCTTGGTCAGGATGGCGCGCACCGCCATGGTGCCGCTGCGATAGCTGCCCGGCTTGTTGTAGTAGTGACGCCCCACGGTTTTGAGGAAGGTATCGGCGTAGAGGTTGTCGGACTTTTTCAACATCTTGGCGAGCATCACCGGCAGGGAGACAGAGTAGTGGGTCGCCAGGGTCTGGGCACCGACAGGGGCCTGATGGGTGACCCGCAGCAGGCCGTCGTGGCTGATCCCGGCGCGGTTCATGGCCCAGCGGATGTTGTCCCAGCCCCAGGCCTCCACGTCATGGATGGCAAAGCGCAGCCCTTGTGGCTCCTTGTTCGGGGTGATGCAGCCCTTGAGCTCGTAGAAGTTGCCCTTGGCCATGTCTACTTCCAGAGCGCAGAACTGACGCGCCATGTCGCCATAGCTCATCACCTCCACGTTGTCGGCGCCGATGCCGATGGGCACGCCGGTGGCCACGTTGCCCACCGCAGGCTTGCCAATCTGGGTGGCGGTGATGGTGCCGTAGGCGCAGTTCTTGTCGATGATGACCGAGGAGACGGGAGCGGCGAAGCAGAGGGTCTGATCCCCCCAGGACCAGCCGTTGCCACGCTCATAGCCGTTGTAGGCACCGGTGTTGACATAGACGTTGCCCTGAATGCGGGTGACGCCCAACTGTTTGAACAGGGCAACCAGATCCATGCGCGACAGGGTCGGGTCGCCGACGAAGTTGATCCAGATGTCGCCGTTGATGGTGGTGCCCTGTTTGGCGCCGGGCTGGGCCTGGATGTCGGTGGCGAAGCGGAAGTCGGCACCGAGTTCGAGGCGTGCGGCGAGCGCGGTCAACACCTTCATGGTGGAGGCGGGGGCTATCATGTCATCGGCGTGACGGGCAAATTCCACCCCGTTGTTGCCCTGTACGATGACGGCGTACTGGCCCCCCTTGGGCGGGGTCAGCGGGGCGGCGTGGACCGCCAGAGAAAAGAGAGCACAAAAACCAATCAACAGCCGCTGCATAGGATCCTCTAACTGAACGAAAGGGCGGCATCAGAAACCGCCCCGATAATCAAACCGGGTGACTGCCGGGTATCGCCTGCCATGGGGTCAGGCCGGGGCGTTGGCAGTCCGGTAACGCCCCTCGTAATCGAATATTTTTTCCTTCACCTGCCAGAAGCGTCCCGACTTGCGGGCGATGACGAAATCCGGGTGACGGAACTGGTTTGCCGCGAGCATCACGCTCGCCAGGGTCGTGAATTCGGGCTCCAGGCCCGGGGCGGGCCAATGATGACGCACAAAGCGTTGTTGAAACAAGCGCTGTGCACCCCGGGAGTGAAAGGGGAAGTACTCTGTCAGGGTCAGGCCATCCTCGTCGTGGTAGGTCACCTCCAGCCGCTCCCCCTGCTTGCCGCGCCCGGCACTCAGGGTCAAACCGGCGCAGCGGATCACCATGCAGTCCTTGAGATTGAGGGCCTCCTTGAGCTTGTCGTCAGGGTCCACCAGCAGCTGGTCACAGCGTTGGCAGCGACGGGCGGCGATGTCGTTTTCAGCGCCGCAACCGGGGCAGATCTTGGCGCGAAAGCGGTAGTCGCACTCCTCGCGGTTGCCCTCGTCATCTTCAAACAGTCCCTGACAGCGGCGGCCATAGTGCTCGATCACCTTGCCATCCTCGTCGGTCTTGCCCCAGAAGGTGTTGGCAAAGCCGCAGGCGGGGCAGGGCACCTGAACCGGCTCGGTGCCGGCGTGGGGCCTGGGCTCCCCCACTTCGGGGGCAAACAGGTTGAAGTTGTTGCCTGCGTAGTCGAGCACCAGGCAATCGCTCTTGCCGGGCGAGAGGCGCAGGCCCCGTCCCACAATCTGCTGATAGAGCGACACCGATTCGGTGGGACGCAGCATCACGATAAGGTCGACGTGGGGGGCATCAAAACCGGTGGTGAGCACCGCTACGTTGACCAGAAACTTGAGCTCGCGCGCCTTGAAGGCACTGATTAGAGCGTCGCGCTCCGGTCCCGGTGTCTCGCCGGTGACGAGGGCGGCCTGCTGGTCTCTGGCACCGAGCAGGCCATGAATTTCCCGGGCATGCTCGACGGTGGCGGCGAAAATCATCACCCCCTGCCGGTCGGCCGCATACTCCAGCACCTGGCTCAGGATATGGGGGGTGACCCGCTCCTGGCGCTTGATCTCGCCGTTGAGCTGCGCCTCGCTGAACAGGCCGTTTTCCCGCGGCACCAGCTTGCTGAAGTCGTAATGGACGATGGGGGCGTCCACCAGGCGCGGCGGGGTCAGGTAGCCGTTTTTCACCATGAAGCGCAGGGGCAGTTCGAACACGCAGTCACCGAACAGCCGCTCGCCGTGGCTCTTGACCATGCCGTGGTAGTGGCGCCGGTAGATCCAGCCCAGCCCCAGCCGATAGGGGGTGGCGGTGAGCCCGAGGATCTTGAGGGCCGGATTGGCGGCCTTGAGATGCTCGATCACCTGATGGTATTGGCTGTCGTCATCGAGCGAGACCCGGTGGCACTCATCGATGATGAGCAGCGAAAAAGCCCCGTCGAAGGCATCCAGATTGCGCGCCACCGACTGCACCGAGCCAAACACCACCTGGGCGCTCGCCTCCTTCCGATCCAGCCCGGCGGCGAAGATGTCGGCCCGGAGTCCCCAGGCCTCGTACTTGGCGTGGTTCTGCTCCACCAGCTCCTTGACGTGAGCCAGCACCAGCACCCGGCCACGGGCCTTGCGGGCCAGTTCGGCGATCACCAGGCTTTTGCCGGCCCCGGTGGGCAGCACCACCACGGCGGGATCCGGGTGTTTGCGAAAGTGGCTGATGACGGCGTTGACCGCGTCGGTTTGATAGGGTCTGAGAACGAACATGGGGAACGGCTGTGGCGCAAGGTGGCGCCATTATAGGGATCTTGCGGGGAAAATGCAGCGAGGGAGGCTCGCGCTGACAGGAAGCGGGCCGGCAGGATGCCGGCCCGTGCAGGTCAGGGACCTCAGTGGAAGGGGAACAGGTAGTTGAGCCAGCTACCCATGCGCATCAGGATCTTGCGCATGATGGCCACGTGGTGGAAGTGCTCGGTATAGATGGCGGCCTGACCGCTGGAACCCGCGATCACCTGGTAGTTTGCCCACTCGGGATCGGTGATCTCGAGCACGATGGGCAGGCGACCCGGTACCTGGGCCGAGGTCTGATCGATAAGACCCGCCTGTGCCTGGATATTGCCCGGTGCCATGGCCGGGATAACGGACTGCACCTTGGCCTTGAAGATGCGACCCGGGATGCCGTCGAGCACGACTTCGGCCTCGTCACCCGCCTTGAGCCGCTGCATGCTGTTCTGCCAGAACCAGCCGACATAGGCATTGGCATCTTCATGAATGAAGGTCATCACGGGGCGGAACATGAAGGGGGCGGCAATCATGCCCGGGCGCAATGCCAGTTGTACGACATGACCGTCACTCGGGGCGTAGACCACGGTCTGCTCCAGATCGTACTTGGCGATGTTGAGCTGGGCACTCAGGTCATTGAGGGTCGCTTTCTGCTGATCTATCTGGGCGACGATGTCATCCACGTTGGCCTGGGTGACGTCGAGGTCGCGCTGTTTGCCGATGCCCCGTCGCATCAGCTCCTGGGCGCGATCCCTGTCCAGGCTGGCGGAGCGCAGGCGGGCGTCCAGAGCCTTCAGAAAATCGGTGTTGGAGGCGAGGCGCGCCGTCAGGCTGGCGACCTTCTCCTGGAAGGGCTCAGCGTCGATGCGAAACAGCACATCCCCTTTCTTGACCGGCTGGTTGGGCTTGACCGGGACGTCGGTGACTCGTCCCTTGACCAGGGGCACGACCGGGGTGGAGACATAATAGTTGCGAGCCAGCTCGGAATAGGGGTGGTTGTAGTTCATCAGCATGATGAGTGTGCCGATGATGATGACGCCACCCAGCACGGCGGTCGGCACGGTCCACTTGTTGAGCGGGATCTTGAAGATCTTGAAAATACCTATGCAGAGGGCTGTATAGGTGAGAATAAGTAGCAGGTCCATGGGGCGTTACCTATTTGTCGGTCTGTTCGAGCGTGGTCATGCGAGCCTGCAGTGCGGCCAGCTCCTCTTTGAGTGCGCTGATCTCTGTTTCGTCATGTTGTAGGCGTTGCGAGAAGCCCCAGCCGCGATCGGGGCGATAAATCGTGGCCCAGATCCAGAGGAAGGGCCAGAGCACGTGCAGGGTGAACAGGCTGACCCAGCCTGCCACGTGAATGGCGTCCTGGTGGGGGTGATTACGGTGCTTGGCAATTTCATATGGAATATCGTGAATGACGATAATGCCATAGAACATGACCAAGACGACAAACACCAGGATCCCCAGGGCAATGTAGTCAAGTACCATCGATTTCTCCCGTCTGAGTCGCTAACAATGCTTCGATTGTCGAGTCGAGGCTTCGGCAATAATGACAGCATATGCCGTCGGTGCAAGTCTGCAATCGGAGAGTTGGTGTGGCGGTACAGGCATGGTTCATCGGTTGCTCATTTAACACACAAAATTGATTTGGTTAGATAAAATCAAACAGCAATGGATGCCCGGGCAAGGTGAGAGGTGAACCTGATGAACGAATGGTGCAGTGGCAAAGGATGGCGGCTTGGCCTGTTGCTGATCTGCCTGTTGTGGTCCCGCCTCGGCTGGACCGCCGAACCCAGGATGGAGCCCAATGAGCAGGAGCGGGCACAGACCCTGGTCCTGCTTCATGAACCCATCGTCATGCTGACGGCTAAATATGGCAACCTGGATGGGGCGGCCAGGGTACGGCTGGCCCATGAGCGAGTTCAGCGGATGGAGCCAAGCGACCTCATGACGCCTGTGGCCGTGACGAAAGGCAGCCGGCACGGCCAGGAGAGCCGGGAGTTTCTGGTCAATGGCAAGCGCATCCTGGTGTTGCTGGAAGGGGACCTGGATGAATTCGACGAACTGACCCTGGATCAGGCGGCCGAACACGTCCTGCATCGGCTCGACGGCGTGCGCATCAAGTATCTCGAGCTGCACTCGACCCCCTATTTGGTCAAGGCCGTCGGTTTGGCGGTGGTGGCCAGCCTGATCTTCTTCGGCCTCATCTGGCTGTTGCAGCGGGGCCATCGGCGAATCAGAAAGTGGCTGGCCAACCGCCTGCTGCTGCAGAAGGGGCTGATCCCCCACTCCTGGCGTCAGGTCACCGGGAATGTCGAGGTCCGCTTGCTCGGCCTCATCACTCTGCTGCTCATCTTCATGCTCACCTATGGCTGGCTGACCTATGTGCTCGGCCTGTTCCCCCAGACCCGGGCCTGGAGCGATCGGCTTGGGGAATCTCTGTTTGCCCTGTGTGGCGACATGCTGGAGGGCATGATTGCCGCCATGCCCGGTCTGGTAACCGTACTGCTTATCGTGGTCATCACCCGTTTCTTCATCAAGATGCTGGCCATCCTCTTCGACCGTATCGAGCGTGGCCAGTTTCGGGTGCAGGGGTTGCACGCCGAAACCATAGGCGCCACCCGGCGGCTGCTGTCAGTGGTGATCTGGCTGTTTGCCCTGACCGTGGCCTACCCCTATCTGCCGGGGGCGGATTCCGATGCCTTCAAGGGGATCAGCGTCTTCTTCGGTCTGATGGTGACACTGGGATCGGCCGGTATCATGAACCATGCCATGAGCGGCCTGGTGCTCATTTACTCCCGCGCACTGCGGCCAGGGGATCTGGTGCAGATCGGCGAGGTGGAGGGGATGGTGAGCGAGCTCAACGCCCTCTCGACCAAGCTGGTGACGCGCCAGGATCACGAGGTCACGCTGCCCAATGCAGTGGTGGTGGGGGTCAAGGTGGTGAACCTGACACGGCTGGCGGGCGAGAAGGGGGTGGCCCTGCTGACCAAGGTGACCATCGGTTATGACACCCCCTGGCGTCAGGTACATGCCATGCTGGAGCTGGCCGCGCGGCGTTGCACCCGGCTCAATCAGGATGAAGCTCCCTTGGTGCGGCAGTTGAATCTGCAGGATTGGTATGTGGAGTACGAGTTGCAGGTAAGAATGAAGGCAAGCGAACTCCCTGCAGTGGTCAAGACGGAGCTCCATGGCCATATTCAGGATGTCTTCAACGAGTTCGGGGTGCAGATCATGTCCCCCAACTTCATTGCCCAGCCGGAGCAGGCTGTGCTGGTGGCCAGGGAGCAGTGGTATCAGGCGCCGGCCCGGGCGCCCGATCCCGCCGAGCCCCCCGCCAGGGAGTGACCACAAAAAGCAGAGGCCCGGCAGCAATGCCGGGCCTCTTGTCATGAAGAGAAGCTGACGCCTCAGCTCTCCTTGGCCTCTCTCAGTTGGGAGGGCCTGAATTTCACCAGGAAGGCGAGGGTGATGAGGGCGGTGCTCACCAGACCGATGATGGTGGAAACATTCATCTCGAGGCCGAAACCGATGGGGGCGTTGGCCAGGTAGGTGATGACCACTGCGGTCATGAAGATGGCGGGAATGGTGCATACCCAGTGCAGCTTGCCTTCCTTGATGAGGTAGGCGGCCGCAGCCCACAGCATGATGACGGCGGTGGTCTGGTTGGCCCAGCCGAAGTAGCGCCAGATCACCCCGAACTCGGCCTTGGAGATGATGAAGCCAAGGATGAACATGGGGATGGCGATGAGCAGACGCTTGGCCATGGGCTTCTGGGTCAGGTTCAGGAAGTCCGCCACGATGAGGCGGGCGCTGCGAAATGCGGTGTCACCGGAGGTGATGGGCAGGATCACCACGCCGAGGATCGCCAGGATGCCGCCCACGGTACCGAGCAGGCTGGTGGAGACTTCGTGCACCACGGCAGAGGGGCCGCCGCTGGCCAGGGTGGCGTTGAGTGCCTCGGTGCTGTCGTAGAAGGAGAGACCCAGGGTGCACCAGATGAGGGCGATGATCCCTTCCCCTATCATGGCGCCGTAGAAGATGAAGCGACCGGAGCTCTCGTTCTGCATGCAGCGCGCCATCAGCGGAGACTGGGTGGCGTGGAAACCGGAGACGGCACCACAGGCGATGGTGATAAACAGCAGCGGCCAGAGCGGCAGATCCGTCGGGTGCAGGTTGGAGAAGTCCATCCCGGTGTTGTAGAAGCCCTTGCCGGAGACGATGAGGCCGATGATGAGGCCGACGGACATGAAGACCAGCAGCGCGCCGAAGATGGGGTAGAAGCGGCCGATGATCTTGTCGATGGGGACGATGGTCGCGAGGATGTAGTAGGCGAAGATGGCCGCAATCCAGTAGACCAGATCGGTGGAGGTGAGGTTGGCGAGCAGGCCCGCCGGGCTCAGGACGAAGACCACGCCCACCAGCATCAGGAGCACCACGGCAAAGAGGTTCATGAAGTGCTTGGCGGCGGTGCCCAGGTGCTCACCGACCACGGTCGGCACCGAGGCGCCCCTGGCGCGTACCGACAGCATGCCGGAGAAGTAGTCGTGGACCGCACCGGCGAAGATGCAGCCAAAGACGATCCAGAGCATGGCGACCGGACCATAGAGGGCACCCAGGATGGGGCCGAAGATGGGGCCGACGCCGGCGATGTTGAGCAGTTGAACCAGGTAGACCTTCTTGTCCGACATGGGGACATAGTCCACCCCGTCCGCCATGGTGATGGCGGGGGTCTTCAACTCGGGTTTGGGCCCGAATATCCGTTCGATGAATTTGCCGTATATGAAGTAGCCGGCTATCAACAAGCCGACACAGAGGAAGAACCAGATCATTGCTACGCTCCTGCTTTGTTATTTTTTGGTGTGCGCAGCCAGTGTAGGGGGGGACTTCTGTTAACGGCAGGTGAAAGAGGGTGAGCGGCGACATGGCGGCCCGAGCGGTTGCCCGCTGTGATCCGGCGCACATCGCTCCCCGTTTTATTCCAGTCCCAGCTCGTCTTTGAGCTCCTTGAGGTAGCGGCGGCTGACCGGTACCCGGGCCCCGCTCGGGGTCACGATCTCCGCCAGCTGATTCTCCAGCAACCGGATTTCGAAGATGGCGGCCGGGGCCACCAGATACTGGCGGTGACAGCGCAGCAGCGGGGTCTTCTCCTCGAGGGACTTGAGGGTGAGCTGGGTGTGAAACAGCTCGCCCTGGCAGGCGACATGGACGCCGCCGAGATCGGAGAAGGCGTACTCCACCTGGAAGATTGGGAGCAGCCGCACCCGGTTGTGCAGGTATCCGGGGATATGGTGGATGGTCGGGGCCAGGGTCCCGACCGGTTGCGGGGTGATGTCCTGCCTGAGCCGCGCCAGGGTCTTGGCGAGGCGCGCCGGCTCCACAGGCTTGAGCAGGTAGTCGAAGGCGTTCTCCTCGAACGCCTGGATGGCGTAGTCGTCGAACGCGGTGACAAAGACGATGCGGGGCAGGGGATCGAGCATGGCCACCAACTCCATGCCGCTGAGCTTGGGCATCTGGATATCGAGAAACACCACATCCGGCTTGAGTTGCTGGATGAGGCCGAGCGCCTCGATGGCGTTGCCCGCCATGCCCAGGATCTCGATGTCGGGATCGCTGGCCAGCAGCTCTGCCAGCTCTTCGCGGGCATAGGGCTCGTCATCGACGATCAGGGTGCGGATCATGTCATCTCCTTGGCGGTGGTGCGGGGTTGTCGTGGGAGCGTCAGGGAGACCCGGGTCCATTGCTCCGGCTCCCACTGGACGTCAATGCCATAGCGCTCGCCAAAGGCGCTCTTGAGGCGCTTGTCCACCAGGCTCATCCCCAGACCATCCCCCTGGCCGGATGGCTGCCAGGCCCCGGCGTTGTCTTCGACGCAAAGGGTGATCGCCTCGGGGGTCTCCCTCGCGAAGAGGCGAAGTCGCCCCTCTCCCAGCAGGGAGCAGATGCCGTGCTTGATGGCATTCTCGATGAGGGGCTGCAGGGTGAAGCTCGGCAGTTGCACCTCGGCAAGGTGGGGCGGGATCTCGTTGATGACGGTGAGCCGCTCGCCAAAGCGGGCCTGCTCTATCTCCAGGTAGGAGAGGCAGTGCTCCTGCTCTTCCCGCAGCGTGGTCAGGCCGCTCTGGCGCTTGAGGTTGTTGCGAAAGAAACGGGAGAGGTGCAGCAGCAGTTCCCGTGCCCGTCCCGGATCGCGGCGGGTAATGGCGCTGATGGTGTTGAGGGTGTTGAACAGGAAGTGGGGGTTTATCTGTGCCTGCACCAGCTTGAGCTCGGATTGCACCAGCAGGCGCTGCTGCTGCTCCAGGCGGCCTGCCAGCAGTTGCTGGGACAACAGGTTGGCGATCCCTTCTCCCAGGGTGTGATTGATCTTGAGGAAGAGCCGCTTCTTGGGCTCATAGAGTTTGATGGTGCCGATCACCCCCTCGTCACCCTGCAGGGGGATCACCAGCACGGAGCCGAGCTGGCACTGGGGGGAGATGCTGCAACGATAGGGCTGGCTGTTGCCATCGGCGAACAGCACCTTGTTCTGGGCGATGGCTTGCAGGGTGATCGCCGAGGTGATGGGGGTGCCCGGCTTGTGGTGATCTTCTCCGGTGCCGATGAAGGCGAGGATCTTGTCGGTGTCCGTGATGGCGACGGCGCCGACGCCGGTCTCTTCCTGAACGATATGGGCTATCTTGCCGCTGGCCTCCGGAGTGAACCCCTGGCTCATGATGCCGACGGTGCGGTTGGCGATGGTGAGCGCCTTGGCGGAGAAGACCCGGGAGAACTTTTCGTACATCCGCTGCTGGTCGCGGATCATGCTGATGAAGAGCGCCGCCCCGCAGGAGTTGGCGAGGATCATGGGGGTGGCGATGGTGCGCACCAGCAGCAGGGACTTGTCGAAGGGGGTGGCGACCAGCAGGATGATCACCATCTGCATGATCTCGGCCACGAAGGTGGTAAAGAAGGCGACCCTGGGCGCAAAGAGGTCATTGACCCTGCCTGCCCGCATCAGCCGCCAGTGCACCAGCCCCCCCAGCAAGCCTTCGCAGGTGGTGGAGATGGCGCAGGCGAGATCGGTGAACCCCCCCAGGGTATAGCGGTGCAGGCCGCCGGTCAGCCCCACCAGGAATCCAACCAGAGGACCACCCAGCAGTCCCCCCAGTACGGCACCGACCGCCCGGGTGTTGGCGATGGCGTCATCGATGTCGAGGCCCACATAGGTTCCCAGTATGCAAAAGCAGGAGAAGATGACATAGATGAGCACCTTGTGGGGCAGCCTGACGGAGTAGTTGGCCAGGGGACGCAACAGGGGGCTTTTGGAAAAAAGGTAGGCGATGACCAGGCTGACGCTCATCTGCTGGAGCAGAGAGAGGACTAGTTGCATAAAAAAGCTTCCTCAAACACCACGCCGGAGCCGGGCGTTGTCATGACGCAGGATGAGCCTGAGCCCGTCTTGATGCGGGCTGCGGGCTGAACGCTGCGGCAGTTTGCCAGAATGGAAAAATAAAACCATATAAAATCAGCATGTTAAATTGATATTTGTGTAACCTGCGCCCGCTTGATATTGCTGATGCGAGCATGAAGGTATCCACCGGATACGCCACACGGAGGTGGCATGCTCCGCCCGGCCATCGGCTGGGCGTTTTTTATCCAGCTCCAATGGTGGACGATTTCGAGGGGACCTGAGCAATTATTCAGGTTTGTCCAATGAGTTATCCCCAGCTTCTGGGGATAACTCAGAAGGCGAAATAGTAACAGACCCGCCGACCCAGACCGAAAAAGGCGCGTTGCGCGTCGTCCAGCTCTTCCTGTCTGAGGGTGGCGACGATGCTTCGCGCATCTTCCCGCAGATCGATCATGGCCACCCCTTCCGGTCGCTGCCCCTTGAGGTAGGGCAGCACCTTGGGTCTGAGGGGCATGCTGGGCTCGGTGGAGAGCACCAGGGCCAGGGCATCGTCATCCAGGCGCACCAGGGAACCCGGTGGATAGACCCCCAGCACCTTTATCAGCAACCTGACCTGGGTTTGCTCGAACTTCTTCTGGGAGAGCTTGTAGAGCTGGCCGATCACCTGGCTGGGCCCCGGCGGGTTGAGGCCGCTGCGCGGGTGAAGCAGCTCGTCATAGTGATCCACCAGCCCGATGAGGCGGGCGAGGGGGGGGATCTTGTCGCCCTTGATCCCGAGGGGAAAACCGCTGCCATCGAGGCGTTCGTGATGCAGGTAGGCCACCTCGCGGATCCTGGGTTCGAAAGCCTGCAACTGGTTGAGCATCTCCAGTCCGTACTGGGGGTGCATGTTGAGGAAATTCTGCTCCGCCTTGCTGAGCTCCCCCCGCTTCTGGATGATCTGGCTCGGGATCCTGAGCTCGCCGATGTCGTGGATCAGGCCCGCCAGACCGGTCTCCTCGATCTCGACGGGATTCATGCCAAGCTCCCGTGCCATCAGCATGGTGATAAAGGCCACGCTCAGGCTGTGTTGCAGCAGGGTATCCGTGTTCTGGCTGCGGATGAGGTGCAGACCGAGCGGCCCCTGGTGTTCTGCCAGACGGGCGGCGGTGCTGCGCACTATCTGCGCAGTATTGGCCAGGCCTTCGTCCGGTTTGAGGTTGAGGGCGCCAAGGGCGTCGCGAAGATCTGACAGGGATTGACCGAACGCCTTGTCCGCGATGCGAAGGGAGCGCCTGAACGCCTTTTCGTCGAAGGTGGGGCCCTCAGAAGAGGGGGCGGTATCCCCGGTGTCGCTCATCTCAAGAGAGGGAACGGGTTCGGCCCGCAGCAGGGGCTCGACCGGCAGATCGCTCTTGTCGGGATCCACCATCAGCAGGGTCAGGTCGAGGTGGCGGATGATGTCGAGCTGCTGCTGGTCCTTGATTTTGAAGGCGTTGAACATGAAAGGGTGGCTCGTCCATCCCGTGGGAAGATGGATGTAGTGGCCGACTCTCAACTGCTCGATGGAGGCCTGTATCAGCGCCATGGACTAGCTCTTCTGTCGAATTTGCCTATCAACAAGCTAGCAAAATTAAACAGATAGACAAACAAAAAAGCCCGCGCATGTGCGCGGGCTCTTGTCATCCGTGGCGTTTATCAGGCCTTGGATTTTTTCTTGTTGTCCACCTTGGTGTCGACCTTGGCTGCAACCGGGGCGGCAGCAGGGGCTTCCTCGATGAAGGGACGGCCGTAGTAGGTGTCCATCAGGATGGCTTTCAGCTCGGTGATCAGCGGGTAGCGCGGGTTGGCGCCGGTGCACTGGTCATCGAAGGCTTCCAGCGCCAGCTGGTCTACCTTGGCCAGGAAGTCCGCTTCGTTCACACCGGCTTCGCGGATGGAGGCCGGGATCCCCAGGGTGGCCTTCAGCTCGTCCAGCCAGGTCAGCAGCTTCTCGATCTTGGCGGCGGTACGGTCACCGGCAGCGGTCAGGCCCAGGTGGTCAGCCACTTCGGCGTAGCGACGGCGAGCCTGCGGACGGTCGTACTGGGAGAACGCGGTCTGCTTGGTCGGGTTGTCGTTCGCGTTGTAGCGGATGACGTTGCTGATCAGCAGGGCGTTGGCCAGGCCGTGGGGGATGTGGAACTCCGCACCCAGTTTGTGGGCCATGGAGTGGCACACACCCAGGAAGGCGTTGGCAAACGCGATACCGGCGATGGTGGCGGCGTTGTGCACCTTCTCGCGGGCAACCGGGTCGTTGGCGCCGTTGATGTAGCTGGAGGGCAGGTAGTCCTTCAGCAGTTTCAGGGCTTGCAGCGCCTGACCGTCGGAGTATTCGTTGGCCAGCACGGAGACATAGGCTTCCATGGCGTGGGTCACTGCGTCGATACCACCGAAGGCACACAGGGATTTGGGCATGCCCATCACCAGGTTGGCATCCACGATGGCCATGTTCGGGGTCAGCTCGTAGTCGGCCAGCGGGTACTTCATGCCGGTGGCGTCGTCGGTCACGACCGCAAACGGGGTCACTTCAGAACCGGTACCGGATGTGGTGGTGATACAGACCAGTTCGGCCTTCACGCCCATTTTCGGGAACTTGTAGATACGCTTGCGGATGTCCATGAAGCGCATGGCCAGGTCTTCGAACGCGGTATCCGGGTGCTCGTACATGACCCACATGATCTTGGCGGCATCCATGGGTGAACCACCACCCAGGGCGACGATCACATCCGGCTTGAAGGAGTTGGCCATCTCGGCGCCCTTGCGGACCACGGACAGGGTGGGGTCGGCTTCCACTTCGTAGAAGATCTCCACTTCCATGTTCAGCTTCTTGAGCAGGCGAACCACTTCATCGGCATAGCCGTTGTTGAACAGGAAGCGGTCGGTCACCACCATGGCGCGCTTCTTGCCTTCCAGGTCGCCCAAGGCGATCGGCAGGGAACCACGACGGAAGTAGATGGATTTCGGAAGTTTGTGCCACAGCATATTTTCTGCCCGTTTTGCGACTGTCTTCTTGTTGATCAAGTGCTTGGGACCGACGTTCTCGGAGATGGAGTTACCACTCCAGGAGCCGCAACCCAGGGTCAGGGACGGGGCCAGCGCGAAGTTGTACAGGTCACCGATACCACCCTGGGTGGAGGGGGTGTTGATGAGGATACGGGCGGTCTTCATCTTGTCGCCGAAGTACTTGATGCGGTCGGCATTGCGATCCTGGTCGGTATAGAGACCGGAGGTGTGGCCGATACCACCGATGTTGACCATGTCGCAGGCCATTTCGACGGCTTCTTCGAAGTTCTTGGCACGGAACATACCCAGGGTCGGGGAGAGTTTTTCGTGAGCGAACTCGTCTTCTGCGCAGAGTTCCAGACCTTCACCGATGAGGATCTTGGTGGTGGCAGGCACGGTCACACCGGCCATGGCGGCGATCTTGGTAGCAGGTTGGCCCACGATGTCGGCGTTCAGGGCGCCGTTGATCAGCAGCACTTTACGCACCTTGTCCGCTTCGTCCTTGGAGAGGATGTAGCCGGCGTGGGTCGCGAAACGCTCCTTGACCTGGTTGTAGATGGAGTCGACTACGATGACAGCCTGCTCGGAGGCACAGACCACGCCGTTGTCGAAGGTCTTGGACATCAGGATGGAGGCGACGGCACGCTTCACGTCGGCGGTTTCGTCGATGACGATGGGCACGTTGCCCGCACCCACGCCGATGGCGGGTTTGCCGGAGGAGTAGGCGGCCTTCACCATGCCCGGGCCACCGGTGGCCAGGATCAGGTTGATGTCGTCGTGACGCATCAGGGCGTTGGAGAGTTCGACGGAGGGTTGATCAATCCAGCCGATGATGTCTTTCGGCGCACCGGCAGCCACGGCAGCATCCAGTACCAGCTTGGCAGCGGTATTGGTGGAGTTCTTGGCGCGGGGGTGCGGGGAGAAGATGATGGCGTTGCGAGTCTTCAGGGAGATGAGGGCCTTGAAGATCGCAGTGGAAGTCGGGTTGGTGGTCGGTACGATACCGCAGATGATGCCTACCGGCTCGGCGATGGTGATGGTGCCCATCTCGTCGTCCTGGCTCAGGATGCCGCAGGTCTTTTCATCTTTATAGGCGTTGTAGATGTATTCGGAGGCGAAGTGGTTCTTGATAACCTTGTCTTCGATGATACCCATACCGGATTCAGCCACGGCCATCTGGGCCAGGGGGATACGGGCGTTGCTGGCGGCCAGGGCGGCGGCACGGAAGACCTTGTCTACCTGCTCTTGCGAGAAGCTGGCGAATTGACGCTGTGCTTCTTTGACGCGGGCAACCAGTGCATCCAGTTCAGCCAAATTGGTTACTGCCATGTTTATCTCCTGATGATTTGAAAACTGTTTAGTAAGACCTTGGCAATGCCCGGCAATTATAGCCACCTTGTCAAGGCAAGAATCACCATAACGGGGTATTTACATGCCTTAGTAAACTGTTTTCTGGCTCGATTATAGGGTCGGGATGTGTCAGAAAAGATTGATCTGGATCATATGTAACAAAAGAACAAAAGAAATTTTGTTTCACCCCTTGTCGCACCACTATGTTACGGGAGTGTGTCATCCTTTCTTGGCATCACGAGCGGCTGTCACGCGCCCTTGGAATATCTGATCAGGGAAGGGGATCCGATGAATTCTCGCCTTGACCGGGATGGGGGGAGGCGGTATCGCCGTGATGGTGGCAGAACGTCCACTCCCCTGACGTTTCATTTATGTTGAGAAAGGGGTTGTTGTTTTCATCCAGTCGCCCTGGCGAAACAGCACATCTGGCGGTGGCAGGGAGCGCGTCACCTCTTCACCGCCGGCTCCACTGGCGCCGCACCAGGGTGAGAAAGGCCAAAAATCGGGGTCACAGGAGCGGGTTGGGGCGGCAAGCAGGCGTGGTGAGAAGCAAGGGTGCCATTTGCCGACAATATCGTTTCTTGGCTGAGGGGTGATATAACGCGCTGCCATGGCACCCGGCGATGTTAATGGCGACCTCTCTCCCTTAACAACCCGATATGTTGAATTTTGTCGATACATTAGCGGAACTAACTAAAAAGCCCCGGTAAGGGTGAGATTATTTGATTGGAGAAGGGAAAAGCCATGGTGTAAATTTACGCGCAGTTTGGGGGCTGGCCCCTTGTGGCTCGTATTGGTTCTGGATGGCGCCTATGGCAGCAATAGACTTCTCTTTATACCTGAAATTTTTCGTCGGCCTGTTTGCGATCATCAACCCGCTGGGTCTGTTGCCGGTCTTTGTGAGCCTGACGGGCCACATGTCGCCGGAGGAGCGACGCAAGACCAACACCACCGCCCACATTGCCGTGATGATCATCCTGATGGTCTCCATGTGCATGGGACAGCTCATCCTCGACAGTTTCGGCATCTCCCTGGCGTCGTTTCGCATTGCCGGTGGCTCTCTCATCACCCTGATCGCCTGGTCCATGCTGCAGGGCAAGCTGGGGGAGGTGAAGCACAACAAGCAGGAGAAGGGTGAACTGGCTGCGCGTGAATCTATTGCCGTGGTGCCCCTGGCTCTGCCGCTGATGGCCGGACCCGGTGCCATCTCCTCTTCCATCGTCTATGCCAGCCAGAAGACCCTGCCCCAGATGGCCGGCATGTTCGTGGTGGTGGTGGCGTTTGCCTGCTGCTCCTGGCTCATCTTCCGCGCCGCTCCCCTGCTGTTCAAGCTGATGGGCAACACCGGCATCAACGTGGTGACCCGTATCATGGGTCTCATCATGATGTCCCTTGGCATCGAGATCATCGTGGCGGGCATCAAGGGAGTCTTCCCCGGTCTGGTGTGAGCCAGGTCCGTTTTTGTCGGAGCCGGTCCTTGTGACCGGCTTTTTATTGTTTCTTTTTTGTTGGTCATTTCCTAGAATCGAGCGGCCCTGTACGAAAAACGACCGTCTCGGGATATTTAAATGCTGAATAAATGGTTTTAAGTTGTTTTTTTGACCATGAAAGCGGCCTGTTCCTGATGATATCTATTGCATTATCAGAATTGTCAGGGAATTATGCGGGCAGCGAGGTGTTTGTCTCGTGGATAACAAATGCATGGAATGTTCTTGTTGGAGTATGGAAATGACTCATAGAAAAACAATTATTAATACCCTTTTATTGACTGCACTTTTCGGTGGCGCCACCCTGGCTCACGCCGCCGATGTCCCCGCCGGTACCAAGCTTGCTCCCGAGCAAACCCTGGTGAAAGGCAATGGTTCCGAACCCGCCACCCTGGATCCCCAGAAAGTGGAAGGTACCCCCGAATCCAACGTATTGCGTGACCTGTTCGAAGGTCTCGTCTCCTCCGGCCCCAAGGGCGAAACCCTGCCCGGCGTCGCCGAGTCCTGGGAAACCAAGGACAACAAACACTACGTGTTCCACCTGCGCAAGGATGCCAAGTGGTCCAACGGGGATCCCGTCACCGCGCATGACTTCGTCTTTGCCTTCCAGCGCGCGGTGGATCCCAAGACGGCCTCTCCCTACTCCTGGTACATGGAGATCCCGACCATCATCAATGCCTCCGACATCATCGCGGGCAAGAAGCCGGCCGACACCCTGGGCGTGAAGGCGGTGGACGATCACACCTTCGAGGTGCAGCTGGAGAAGGCGGTGCCTTACTTCGTCAGCATGCTCTCCCACACCACCACCTATCCGGTCCCGAAGAAGGTGATCGAGAAGTTCGGTGACAAGTGGACCCAGCCCGGCAACATGGTATCCAACGGCGCCTACGTGCTGAAGGACTGGGTGGTCAACGAGCGCGTCGACGTCGAGCGCAACCCCAACTACTGGAACAACGGCAAGACCGTCATCAACAAGGTGACCTACCTGCCCATCCAGTCCACCAACGCCGAGCTGAACCGCTATCTGGCTGGCGAAGTGGATCTGACCTACAACATGCCCATCGAACGCTTCAAGCAGATGAAGAAAGAGCTGCCGGACGAAGTAAAGGTCAGCGGCTATGTGGGCACCTACTACTACCAGTACAACTTCAAGCACAAGCCGTTTGACGACGTGCGGGTGCGTACCGCCCTCTCCTATGCCATCGATCGCAACGTGATCGCCGACAAGGTGATGGGCAAGGGCGAAACCCCAGGCTATACGCTCGTGCCTGACTTTGTAGATGGCTTCAAGCCGGTGGCGCCGGCCTGGTCCAAGCTGACCCAGGCAGAGCGCGATGCGAAGGCGAAAGAGCTGCTGACCGAAGCCGGTTACGGCCCGGGCAAGCCGCTCAAGTTCGAGCTGCTCTACAACACCGATGACAACCACAAAAAGGTGGCCGTGGCCGTCGCCTCCATGTGGAAGAAGCTCGGCGTGCAGGTGAGCCTGGTGAACCAGGAGTGGAAGACCTACCTGGAGACCAAGAAGCAGGGTAACTTCGACGTGGGCCGCGCCGGCTGGATTGCGGACTACAACGAAGCCTCTTCCATGCTGGATCTGATGCAGACCACCCACGGCAACAACGACGGCAAATACTCCAACCCGACGTTCGACAAGCTGATGAGCGAGTCCCGCAACCAGGTGGATGCCGAGGCGCGCAACAAGCTCTATGTCCAGGCCGAAGAGATCCTGGCCAAGGACATGCCGATCGCCCCCATCTATCAGTACGTGACCTCCCGCATGGTCAAGCCCTACGTGGGTGGCTACCCGGCCAACCCGCTGGACAACATCTACAGCAAAGACATGTACATCGTTGCTCACTGAGTAAAGACACAAGTCGCATAACAAGCAGGGCCCGCCAGACGGCGGGCCTTTATTACAACCGCGACCCTTTGGAAGCAGTACAGGACAGGAAATGTCTATGTTGAAATTCATCCTTAAACGTCTACTGGAAGCGATCCCGACTCTGCTGGTCTTGATCACCGTCTCCTTCTTCATGATGCGCTTCGCCCCGGGTAACCCCTTCACCAGCGAACGCGCCCTGCCGCCGGAAGTCCTGGCCAACATCGAAGCCAAATATGGCCTGGACAAGCCCATCGGCATGCAATACCTCACTTACCTCGGCAACCTGGTCCAGGGGGATCTGGGGCCCTCCTTCAAATACAAGGACTTCACTGTCAATGATCTGGTGAGCCAGGCCCTGCCTGTCTCCGCCAAGATAGGCTCGGTCGCCTTCCTGCTGGCAGTGACCCTGGGGGTCACCTTCGGCACCATTGCGGCCCTGAAACAGAACACCCTCATCGACTACCTGTTGATGTCGTCGGCCATGGCCGGGGTGGTGATACCCGGCTTCGTCCTGGCACCGCTGCTGGTGCTCTTCTTCAGTATCTATCTGGGCTGGTTCCCGGCGGGAGGCTGGCAGGGGGGCGGCGCCCAGTTCATGGTACTGCCGGTGTTCGGCATGATGATGTACTACATCTCGGCCATCTCCCGCATCATGCGCGGCAGCATGATCGAGACCATGAACTCCAACTTCATCCGTACCGCCCGCGCCAAGGGGCTGCCTCTGCGCCACATCATCCTCAAGCACGCGCTGCGCCCGGCCATGCTGCCGGTGGTCTCCTACCTGGGACCGGCCTTCGTGGGCATCATCACCGGCTCTGTGGTCATCGAGACCATCTTCGGCCTGCCGGGGATTGGCCAGTTGTTCGTCAACGGTGCCCTCAACCGTGATTACTCCATGGTGCTCGGTCTGACCATTCTGGTCGGCGCCCTCACCATCACCTTTAACGCCGTGGTCGATATTCTCTATGCCGTCATCGATCCCAAGATCCGTTACTAAGCCGGGAGTACATCATGGTAGTCACAACTGAAAAGCGCGAAGCCGTCGAGGCGTTCGCCCAGAAAGTGGAAGTGGTGGAAGGACGCTCCCTGTGGAAGGATGCCCGTCGCCGTTTCCTGCGCAACAAGGCGGCCCTGACCAGCCTCATCATCCTGACCATCATCGGTCTGGCGGTGATCGTGGGGCCCCACCTGTCCCAGTACACGTTCGATGACCCGGACTGGGGGGCCATGCAGAGTGCCCCGGACATGGAGACCGGCCACTGGTTCGGCACCGACAGCCTGGGGCGCGACCTGTTCGTGCGTACCCTGCTCGGCGGACGCATCTCCCTGATGGTCGGCATCATGGGGGCCCTGGTGGCCGTCATCATCGGCACCCTCTATGGCGCCGCGTCCGGCTTCATCGGCGGTCGCGTCGACAGCCTGATGATGCGCGTGCTGGAGATCCTCAACGCCTTCCCCTTCATGTTCTTCGTGATCATGCTGGTGACCTTCTTTGGTCGCAACCTGGCCCTCATCTTCCTCGCCATCGGCGCGGTGAGCTGGCTCGACATGGCGCGGATCGTGCGCGGCCAGACCCTGAGTCTCAAGAGCAAGGAGTTCATCGAGGCGGCCCACGTCTGCGGCGTCTCCAAGTGGAAGATCATCACCCGTCATATCGTGCCCAACGTGCTCGGCATAGTGGCGGTTTACGCCACCCTGCTGGTGCCGGGGATGATCATGTTCGAATCCTTCCTGAGCTTCCTGGGTCTGGGCGTGCAAGAGCCCATGACCAGCTGGGGCGCCCTGCTGGATGAAGGCTCCAAGTCGATGGAAGTGGCCATCTGGCAACTCCTGTTCCCCGCCGGTTTCATGGTGGTGACCCTGTTCTGCTTCAACTTCCTCGGGGATGGTCTGCGTGATGCCCTGGATCCCAAGGATCGCTGATACCCAGGGACCGGCAAGACGCCAAGGGGCCATCAGACCCGTTCAGGGAACGCACTGCGTTCACCACGGGCAGGCCCCCATCACGACAGCGCGATAAGGAGTACTGAGATGAAATTACTGGATGTGAAAGATCTGCGGGTCGAGTTCAAGACCCCGGACGGCAATGTGGTGGCCGTCAACGACCTCAACTTTTCTCTTTCTGCTGGCGAAACCCTGGGGATCGTCGGGGAGTCAGGCTCAGGGAAGTCCCAGACTGCCTTTGCCATCATGGGGCTGCTCGCCAAGAACGGTATCATCACCGGCTCGGCCAAATTTCAGGGGGACGAGATCCTGAATCTGCCGGAGCACAAGCTCAACAAGATCCGCTCCGAGAAGATCGCCATGATCTTCCAGGACCCCATGACGTCGCTCAACCCCTACATGAAGGTCAAGGATCAGCTGATGGAAGTGCTGATGCTGCACAAGGGGATGACCAAGGCTGCCGCCTTCGAGGAGTCGGTGCGCATGCTGGACGCGGTGAAGATCCCCGAGTCGCGCAAGCGGATGAACATGTACCCCCACGAGTTCTCAGGCGGCATGCGCCAGCGGGTGATGATCGCCATGGCGCTCCTGTGCCGGCCGCAGCTGCTCATCGCCGACGAGCCGACCACGGCGCTGGACGTGACGGTACAGGCCCAGATCATGACCCTGATGAACGAGCTCAAGCGCGAGTTCAACACCGCCATCATCATGATCACCCACGATCTTGGCGTCGTGGCCGGCATCTGCGACAAGGTGCTGGTGATGTACGCAGGCCGGACCATGGAGTACGGCCGGGTCAACGATATCTTCTATCGCCCGAGCCACCCCTATACAGAAGGCTTGCTGCGCGCCATTCCCCGCCTCGACACCGAAGGGGAAGAGCTGCCCACCATTCCGGGCAATCCGCCCAACCTGCTGCGTTTGCCCACCGGCTGTCCCTTCCAGGAGCGTTGCCACCGGGTGAGCGAGATTTGTGGCCAGCAATCGCCGATCCTGACGCCGTTCAACGACGGCCGGGAGCGGGCCTGCCATTGGGTGTCTGATGCCATCAATGCCAAGGAGGTGAGCGTATGAATGCTGTTATATGCGGCCAGCAATCCTCCAAGCTCCTGACGCCGTTCAACGACGGCCGGGAGCGGGCGTGCCACTGGGTATCGGATGCCATGATCAAGGGAGTGAACTAAATGGGTACTGACAAGAAACTGCTGCTGGAAGTGTCCGACCTCAAGGTTCACTTCCATATCAAGAGTGACAAGGCCTGGCCCTGGGCCAAGCCCTCCGCCCTGAAGGCGGTGGACGGGGTGACCCTGCGCCTCTACGAAGGGGAGACCCTGGGCGTCGTGGGGGAGTCCGGTTGCGGCAAATCCACCTTCGCCCGTGCCCTCATCGGCCTGGTACCGGCCACCGACGGCAAGGTTGTGTGGCTTGGGCAGGACTTGACCAAGCTCGAGCAGAACGCCCTGCGGGAGAAGCGCAAGGAGATCCAGATGATCTTCCAGGACCCGCTGGCCTCCCTGAACCCCCGCATGACCATAGGGGACATCATCGCCGAGCCCCTCATCACCTTCTACCCGACCCTGCCAAGGGAAGAGGTGAAGGAGAAGGTGCGCGCCATGATGACCAAGGTGGGCCTGCTGCCCAACCTGGTGAACCGTTACCCCCATGAGTTCTCCGGCGGCCAGTGCCAGCGCATCGGCATCGCCCGGGCGCTCATCCTCGAGCCCAAGATGATCATCTGTGACGAGCCGGTCTCGGCGCTGGATGTTTCCATCCAGGCTCAGGTGGTGAACCTGCTCAAATCCCTGCAAAAGGAGATGGGGCTCTCCCTCATCTTCATCGCCCACGACCTCTCCGTGGTCAAACACATCTCCGATCGGGTGCTGGTGATGTACCTGGGCAACGCGGTGGAGCTGGGGACCGGCAAGGAGATCTTCGCCAATCCCCTGCACCCCTATACCAAGGCGCTGATGTCGGCGGTCCCCATCCCGGATCCGGATCTGGAGCGCAGCAAGGTCATCCAGATCCTGGAAGGGGATTTGCCATCCCCCATGAATCCGCCCTCCGGTTGCGTGTTCCGTACCCGCTGCCCGGTGGCAGGCCCGGAGTGCGCCAAGACCCGGCCCCAGCTCGAGGGCAACTTCGACCACGCGGTTTCCTGTCTCAAGGTGGACCCGCTCTGAGAACCTGTTAACGATCTTGCTGCGAGGCCGTGATCAAGGCTCATGCGCTGCTCGCTTGTTTGTAACAAAGAGTGCTCATGTATTCATATACATTCCGGTTCCCGCGCTGCTCTTTACCTTGTTGACGACCTCTCGCGACAGATCGTAGACAGGTTCTAAGGAGAGCCATATTGCGAGGGGCGCCCAGGTGGCGCCCCTTTTTCATGGGACGGTGAAGATGCCTCTTGGCGCCATCTTCCCGGACTGTTACTATCCGCCGCACAAGGGGAGTAACTTCTCGCCGGTTTGTCGTCATTACGGTGCACCCATATCCTGCAGTGCACCCGGCAGCCGGGCAGTCGATGTCAATCGGCTGTAAGTGAGACCTTGCCGAGAGGCAAGGTGTATCTGCTCCAAACGCGAACCCACTGCCTCCCGGCCGTGGGTTTTGTCGTTTTGGGAGAAGTGAAAATGGGTGAATGGTGGATGTGGACCGGTTTCTTCAGCATAGTGCTGGTCCTGTTGTGGATTGATATCCGCTTTGTCGGTGGCGGCAAGGCGCACAAGGTGTCGCTGAAAGAGGCGGGCATCTGGTCTCTCATCTGGGTCAGCGTGGCGCTCCTGTTCAACCTGGCCATCTGGCTCTGGCTGGATCACAGTGCCGGGCGCGAAATCGCGAACCAGAAGGGGCTGGAGTTTCTCACCGGCTACCTCATCGAAAAGGCACTGGCGGTGGACAACGTCTTCGTCTGGCTGATGCTGTTCGGCTACTTCGCCATCCCGGCGGAGCTGCAGCGCCGGGTCCTGCTCTACGGGGTGCTGGGGGCCATCGTGATGCGCGCCGGCATGGTGTTCGCGGGCAGCTGGCTCATCGAGCAGTTCCACTGGATCCTCTACCTGTTCGGGGCCTTCCTGCTGCTGACCGGTGCCAAGATGCTGTGGGCGGCCGACAAGGAGCCGGATCTCGAGAACAATGCCCTGCTCGGCTGGATGCGTCGTCGCTTCAAGGTGACCGAGACGCTGGAGGGGGAGAAGTTCTTCGTCTGGCGTGACGGTGTGCGCTACGCGACCCCGCTGCTGCTCATCCTGGTGCTGGTGGAGGTGAGCGACCTCATCTTCGCGGTGGACAGTATCCCGGCCATCTTCGCGGTGACCACGGATCCCTTCATCGTGCTCACCTCCAACATCTTCGCCATCATGGGGCTGCGCGCCATGTACTTCCTGCTGGCCGGGGTGGCCGATCGCTTCGCCCTGCTCAAATACGGCCTGGCGCTGATCCTGATGTTCATCGGGGTCAAGATGTTGCTGCTCGATATCTTCAAGATACCGACCGGCATCGCCCTTGGCGTGGTGGCGCTGATCCTGCTGGCTTCCATGGGGCTGAGTCTGCTGATGACCCGCAAAAAGGCGGCGTGAACGGTGCAATAAAAAGGGCTCCCTCGGGAGCCCTTTTTCATGTCAGCAATTTGCTTAGCGCTTGATCTTCTTGGGGTTGGTGTAGCCCCAGACGGTGTACATGTCCGCCAAGAGGGCACCGTTGTACTCCTCCAGATCGGATTGTTTCACTTCAGCATCACCCTGGCGTCCGAACAGGACCACCTCGTCACCGGGTTTGATCCCCTTGATGTCGGTGACGTCCACCATGGTGGTGTTCATGGAAGTCTTGCCCACGACGGGAGCCTTCTGGCCATGGATCAGCACATAGGCCTTGTTGCTCATGGCGCGGCGGTAGCCGTCGGAGTAGCCCATCGGCAGGTTGGCCAGCAGGGAGTCGCGCTTGAGGGTGAAGGTGCGGTCATAGCCGACGGTGTTGCCCGCCGGGTAGTGGTTGACGGAGGCGACCTGGGTCTTGAACGCCATCACCTTCTTGTACTCGGTGTAGGAGGGAATGGTGTCGCCATAGATGATGCCGCCCGGGCGCACCATGTCAAAGTAGGCTTCCGGCACTTCCAGGGTGGCGAAGGAGTTGGCGGCGTGGATGGTGAGCTTGCTGCGATCCAGCTTGCCGGCGTCGATGAGCCACTGGTAGTCCAGCTTGAACTGGGCCAGCCCCAGCTTGACGTCCTCTTTCTCCTCCACCGGGAAGTGGGTCATGATGCCGACCGGGGTGAGCCCCTTGAGCTTGAGCATGGCCAGGGCATCGGCCTTGGCATCGTCCTGGCGCAGATCGATGCCGTTGCGGCTCATGCCGGCGGAGTTCAGGCCGATGTGCACCGGGATGTTGGTGTGATGGCGCTGGGCGATGTCGGCGATCCCCTTGGCGCTCTCCAGGCTGCCGATGAGCTCTTCCAGCTTGTAGGGCAGGGCCTGCTCCACTTCATCCGGGGTGGCGGCACGCACCCGCATCAGGCGACCTTCGAAGCCCTTCTCGCGGGCAACACGTGCTTCTTCGTTGCTGGCGATGCCGATGCAGGGGATGCCTGCCTTGACCACCGAGGGGACCAGCAGGTCGATGCCGTGACCGTAGGCGTCCGCCTTCATGATGGCGCAGATCTGCGGGCCCTTGTCACCGAGGCGATTCTTCAGGGTCTGGATGTTGTGCTCGAAGGCACCGAGATCCACTTCCAGCCAGGCGTTGGCGGCGGTCTGTTCCTGACCGTTGCGGTGGTCGTCGGCGAGCGGCAGGTAGGGGGCGGCGACCGCCTGGCCGGCCAGCAGGCCAAAGATCAGGGTCGCGAGCAGTGTTTTCTTGTGCATGGGGCAAGTCCTTTCTTATTGTCTTGAGTTGAGGCTGGGCTCATCGCTGAGGCGAGCTGCGGCAGGTCTGGTCATGGCATGTTGCTATGCTAATGATATATTTCACTTTTTATCCAGATGCCGACTCTGGGAGTGTATCTCAACGGCGTCAATCGTGGCACGTGTTGCAGGAAGAAAATATGAAGCTGACGTTGCGGATTCCACCGCTGCTGCTGTTCGTCGTCATCGTGCTCGCCATGTGGCTGGGGCGGGGCGAGGGGAGGGCAGCGCCCCTGTGGCTGGTGCTGGTCGCCACGCTGTGGCTGGTGGGAGCCCTGCTGGGGGGCGGTGCGCTTCTGCATTTCTGGCAGCAGCGCACCACTGTGCACCCCCAGCGGCTGGAGAACAGCCGGGTGCTGGTGACCCGGGGCGTCTATCGCATCAGCCGCAATCCCATGTACCTGGGGCTGCTCTGCTGGACCCTGGCGCTGGCGTGCTATCTGGAGGGCATGGCAGTGTGGCTCGGGCCGCTGCTGCTCTGGGGCTGGCTTACCCGCTTCCAGATCCTGGCGGAGGAGCAGGCGCTGCGGCGACAATTCGGCGATGCCTATGACGACTATTGCCGACAGGTCAGGCGCTGGTGCTGAGGCGCGGTGTGCCCCATCAGGCATATGACAACGGCCCGCAGAGGCGGGCCGTTGTCATGGGGGTCAGGGGGGATCACGCCTTGGCGGTGTCCACCTCGCCGAGGGGGGCGGTCTCACCCAGGCTGTCTTCGCTCTTGGCTACCACGCTCGCGGCGATGGCGTTGCCCAGCACGTTGGTGGCGGAGCGCCCCATGTCGAGGAAGTGGTCGATACCGAGCAGCAGCAGGATGCCCGCTTCCGGGATGTGGAACTGGTTGAGGGTGGCGGCAATCACCACCAGGGAGGCGCGGGGCACCCCGGCCATTCCCTTGGAAGTAACCATCAGCAGCAGCAGCATGGTGATCTGCTGGGCCGTGGAGAGCTCGATGCCATAGGCCTGGGCGATGAACATCACCGCGAAGGTGCAGTACATCATGGAGCCGTCCAGGTTGAAGGAATAGCCCATGGGGAGCACGAAGCTGGCGATGCGCTTGTCACAGCCAAATTTCTCCAGCCTGTCCAGGGTCTTGGGGTAGGCGGCCTCGGAGCTGGCGGTGGAGAAGGCCAGCAGGATGGGCTCGCGGATGAGGGCGAGCAGGGTCAGGATGCGGCGGCGGATGAAGAGGCTGCCCATGGCGATGAGCAGCAGCCAGAGGCAGCCGAGCGCCAGATAGAACTGGGCCATGAAGGTGCCATAGGTGGCGAGGATGCCGAGCCCCTCCTTGGCGACCATGGCGGCGATGGCGCCAAACACCGCGAACGGGGCGAAGTTCATCACGTAGCCGGTCACCTTGAGCATGATCTCGGCGCCGCTGGCCATCAGCTTGACCACGGGCTTGGCGTCGTCCCCCAGGGCGGCGGCGGCCAGCCCGAAGAAGAGGGAGAAGACCACGATCTGCAGGATCTCGTTGGTGGCCATCGCCTCGACCACGCTTTTCGGGATGGCGTGGGTCACGAAATCCTTGAGGGAGATGGCGGTGGCAACCACGCCTGAGCTGGTGCCGTCATCGGGCAGGGAGAGGGAGAGCCCCACCCCAGGTTGCATCAGGTGGACCATGACCAGCCCCAGGGTCAGGGACATCAGGGAGGCGAGCATGAACCAGCCCAGGGTCTTGACGCCGATGCGGCCCACGGTGCGGGTGTCGCCCATCTTGGCGATACCGACCACGAGCGTGGTGAACACCAGGGGGGCGATGATCATCTTGATGAGGCGCAGGAAGATGTCGGTCAGCAGGGTGATGTCATCGGCAAAGCCTGCGGCCTGTGCGGGCGCGAGCAGGCGATAACCCTGCCCGGTCACGATGCCAAGCAACATCGCAATGAGGATGGCAACGGTCAACTTGTTCATTTTCATGGGGGAGTTCCGGTTTCGATAGGTGCAATGCCTGTGCAGGCGGCGAGGGGCCGCCTCAGTCCTTTTTTGTGATCCGGGCGGTGGAATCCAGACAGCCGGTGTGCTGGAGCATGCCTAATCGCGAAGGGGAAATCCAGTGACTTGTTTCGGAGTTTTGTGCTGTTGTTAGCTGCATTTGATATGCATCTTGTGATTTATTTGTATTAATCGCTGTTTATTTTAATTTTCGCGAGATAAACAGCTTCCATGCTCTGCGCGTCCCGGGGGCTGGCCTCCAGGGTGAAGACGAGCAGGGCCGAGGTGCGATGTTCCACCTGCATGTCGTCCATGAAGGTGTCTGGCTCGTACTCGTCGAACCCGAATTGGGGGCGGGTCGGGGTGACCCTGACGGCATCCCGCGACAGGGTCAGCGTCTCGACCTGAATCCAGGGGTATCCCTTTGCCAGTGCCACCTCACCGGCCCGCTTGAGCACGTATTTGCGCGCCGTTTCCCTGTCCACCAGATCGTTGCCCACAAACTCCAGTTGCCAGCGGGCCGGGCCAAGCTGGGTCTGTGAAAAACCGGTCTGGCCATTCCAGAACGATTTTTCACTGTCATAGGCGGTGGCGCAGCCCGCGAGCTGGCCGACCAGCAGGGCGCTGAGGGCAAGGGTGCAGAAAGTACGAAGGGAAGGCAACATGATGCGGGCCGCTTGGCAAAGGGGGTTTTACTACAGCACAAAGGGATCGGAGAGACAATCGCGGCGGAAGACCATAAAAGAAAAGGCCTTGTCGTCTGACAAGGCCTTTCTCGGGGAATTTGGTCGGTGTGAGAGGATTCGAACCTCCGACCCTCTACACCCCATGCAGATGCGCTACCTGGCTGCGCTACACACCGACGGAGTCAGCTCGGCTGACGGGGAGGGAGTTTATGGAGATGCCCCGACCCTGTCAACAGGGGAAATCCAGGTTCGAGATCGTTTGCCTGCTTTGCGAGCAACTTTGGATCAAAGTGCGACCAGTGGTGCATTTTGTCGGCACTTCACCGCTGTCTTGCAGGAAAAACGGCCGCCCGGAGGCGGCCGTTTGGCGTGATGCTCTCAAGCCGAGATCAGCGGTTGAAGGTCAAGCGCTTGCCCAATACCTTGTCGGTGACCTGGCCGTTCTGCCAGGCAATCTGCCCGTTGACCAGGGTCATCTCAAGCAGGGCGCGCTGGAAGCGGTCATCATCCAGATCAGCGGTTGAAGGTGAGCCGCTTGCCCAATACCTTGTCGGTGACCTGACCGTTCTGCCAGGCTATTTGCCCGTTGACCAGGGTCATCTCGATGGTGCTCTGGAAGCGGTAGCCGTTGAACGGGGACCAGCCGCACAGATAGAGCAGGTTGCTTTCGGTGACCACGTAGGGCTTGCCGAGATCCAGCAGCACCAGGTCGGCGAAGTAGCCTTCCCGGATGTAGCCGCGATCCTGCACCTGGAAGCGTTCGGCCACCGCGTGGGAGGTCTTCTTGACGATGGTTTCCAGGCTGAAGACCCCGTTGTGGTAGAGCTCCAGCAGCGCCTGCAGGGAGTGCTGCACCAGGGGCACGCCGGACGGCGCCTTGAAGTAGCTGTTCTGCTTCTCTTCCCAGGTGTGGGGGGCGTGGTCGGTGGCGATGATGTCGAGTACGTCGTTGCGTACCGCATCCAGCAGGGCGTGCTGGTCGGCAGCGCTCTTCACCGCCGGGTTGCACTTGATCTGGCTGCCCAGGGTGTCGTAGTCCGCCTCGTTGAAGAAGAGGTGGTGGACGCACACTTCGGCGGTGATGTTCTTGTCCTTGAGATCCTTCAGATCCGGGGTGGCGGTAAAGAGCGAGAGCTCTTTCGCCGTGGTCAGGTGCAGCACGTGCAGCTTGGCGCCGTACTGCTTGGCCAGGGAGACCGCCATGCTGGAGGATTTGTAGCAGGCGTCCGCGCTGCGGATGCGGCCGTGCTCGCGCATGGGCACGTCTTCGCCCCACTTGGCGCGGGCTTCGTCTTCCAGCACCTTGATGGACGGGGTGTCCTCGCAGTGGGTGACGATCATCACCGGGCTTTCGCGGAAGATGGCTGCCAGGGTCTCCTGGTTGTCCACCAGCATGTTGCCGGTGGAGGCCCCCATGAAGATCTTGATGCCGCAGGACTGCTTGGGATCGAGTTTCTTGATCTCTTCCAGGTTGTCGTTGGTGGCACCCAGGTAGAAGCTGTAGTTGGCGGCGGCGGAGTTGGCGGCGATCTGGTATTTGGCTTCGAGGGCGTCGATGGTGGTGGTCTGGGGATTGACGTTGGGCATTTCCATGAAGCTGGTGGTGCCACCGGCCACGGCGGCCCGGGATTCACTGGCGATGGTTCCCTTGTGGGTCAGACCGGGCTCCCGGAAGTGGACCTGATCATCGATCATCCCGGGGATGAGATGACGGCCCGTTGCATCGATCACCACGGCATCGGGGGCACTGATGTCCGGGGCGACGCGGGCGATCCGCTCACCCTCGATCAGGACGTCGGAGGCATAGATGCGGCCTTCGTTGACCAGGGTGGCATTCTTGATAAGCAATTTGTTCATGGGGGGTTCCAGTTCCTTTGCCGATAATCCGGGGTCATAATATCGCAAACTGCACTTTCTCTGTAGCAAGGCCTGAGTAATGAAGTTATTTGTTAGAGATTTGACTGTGATCGATTCCAGCTATTTATGCGAGCGCCGCGGCATAGTGGGCGAGAGCTGGCTGGTGGACATCGAGATGAGTGGCGAGCTCAACGAGATGAGCATGTTGCTGGACTTCGGTCGGGTGAAGAAGCTCATCAAGTCGATCATCGATGAAGAGGTGGATCACAAGCTGCTGGTGCCGACGGAATGTCCCCTGGTCCATGTCCACGCGCTGGAGAACGACGAGAGCACCGTGGATCTGCTGCGTCCGGGTCGCGCCATCCACCTGCGCTGCCCGACCCAGGGCTTTGCCTTCATTCCCGCCCCCCAGGTGGATAAGGAGTCGGTGACCCGCTATCTGCTGGGGGTACTGGCCAAGCGTCTGCCCGGCAACATCAAGGATCTCTCCCTGACGTTGCGCTCGGAGCGCATCGAGGGCGCCTTCTACCACTACAGCCACGGCCTCAAGAAGCACGACGGCAACTGCCAGCGCATCGCCCACGGCCACCGCTCTCCCGTCGAGATCCTGGTGGATGGAGAGCGTGACGAGGAGCTGGAGTTCAACTGGGCCGAGCGCTGGGCCGACATCTACCTGGGCACCGAAGAGGACAGGGTGGCCCTTGGCGAACTCGCCCTGAGCGAGCGGGCCGAGGCGTCACTGAAAGAAGGGGACGCTCACTACATCGGCTTCAAGTACGTGGCGCCCCAGGGGCTGTTCCAGCTCGCCATGCCGGCGGCGGAGGTGGAGATGATCGACACCGACACCACCATCGAGTTGCTGGCCCATTACATCGCCCGAGAGGTGAAGAAGCAGGTAGGGGACAAGTTCGTCAAGATTGTCGCCTATGAAGGGGTCGGCAAGGGCGCCATCGCCTACGCCTGATCCCGCGCCGCATGACAGTAAAAAAACAAGGCCCCGCCAATGCGGGGCCTTGTCGTATCGGGTCGTGGCCATCAGGCACTGAGGCGGAAGCGCTGGACCAGCCCCTCCTGCTGCTCGGCAAGGGAGTCGAGCTGCTGGCTGGTCTCGGCGACCCGCTCTATGCCCTGATAGTTGAGATCCGAGATGTCGGAGATGCGGTTGAGGTTGGTGGCGATGTCGGCGCTGGTGGCCTGCTGCTGCTCGGCGGCGGAGGCTATCTGGCTGGACATGTCGCTGATGAGCACCACGATGCCCTGCACCTCTTCCATGGCGTTGTTGGCCTGGGAGCTCTGATCCACGCAGCTGTCCATCTCGCGGGAGCACTCCTGCATCACGTTGACCGCCCGGGCGACGCCTTGCTGCAGGTTCTCGATCATGGTCTGGATTTCGCTGGTGGACTGGGCTGTGCGCCCGGCCAGGTTGCGCACCTCGTCGGCCACCACCGCAAACCCGCGTCCCTGCTCGCCGGCGCGGGCCGCCTCGATGGCGGCGTTGAGGGCCAGCAGGTTGGTCTGCTCGGCGATGCCGCGGATGACGTCGAGGATGTTGCCAATCTGGCCGCTCATGGCGCTCACGTCGCCAATCACCTTGCCGGTCTGCTGCAGCTTGCCCGCGAGCTGGTGGGTGGTGGTGATGTTGCCTGCCATCACCTTGCGCCCCATTTCGGAGGCTTTCTCCACATCCTGCACCCGCTCCAGGGTCTGGTTGGCGGCCTGGGCCACCTCCCGCACCGAGGCCTCCATCTGGGTCATGGCGGCGGCGACCGAGGCGGTCTCCTGACGCTGTTTCTCCAGATCCGCCCGCACCGATTCGGTGGTGTGGCGGTTGTCGTGGGCGGCGCTGTTGAGCTGGGTCGAAGCCTGGGAGAGCTGCTTGAGCACATCCCCCATCTGGTGGATCAGCAGGTTGATCTGGCTGGCGAGCTGGCCGAATTCGTTCTGGCTCTTGAAGCCGACCCGCTGGGTCATGTCGCCCTGGGTCACCTCGGTCAGCACCCGCAGCAGCTCTTTCAGGGGGCGGCGGATGGCCTTGCCCAGGGTGAAGGCCACCAGGATGGCGACGAAGATGGCGATGGCGATGCTGATCCCCTGGGTCAGGGTACTCTGGGTCTGCACCCGATCGGAGGCCTGGATGCTGGCGTTCATCAGCTGCTGGCTCTGGGCGGTGATCCCTTCCAGCTTGTTCTGGATGCTGAGGATGAGCTGGCTCGCCTGCTTGCTCTGCTCGCGCATGGCCTGCTGCTGCTTCATCAGGGCCAGGTATTGGGAGAGCACGCCGTCATTGCCCGTGGTGTCGCGCACGAAGCCATGGACGTAGTGGCCCATGTTGTTGTCGAAGTCCTTGAGCTCCCCCTGGAGATCCTTGATGGTGCTGTTGAAGCCCTCGATCTGCATCTTGTTGCGCTTGAGCGCCGCCTCGATGGGGGCGGGGATGCTCTGGTTGAGGGCATCCATGGTGGAGAGCTCGATGGCGGAGAGCTTGGTGGTCAGGGTCTCGGAGAGCATCTTGATGAAGCTGTCGTCGATGGTGACCATCATGTCCCCCAGGTTCTTCTTGAACTGGGGCAGGCTGACCTGGAACTGGCCCTTGGCCTGATTGACCTTGTGCAGCCGGGTGAGCAGGGCCTCGTGTTCGCCGGGCAGGGTCTGGGTCAGTTGCAGGTAGTCATCCACCAGCTTGACGAGGGCAGTCATGTCCGCCTGCAACTGGGGATGAACCGCCACCTGCTGTTTGAGGCTGGCGACCATCTTGTCGACCTGGCCCTTGGCCTGTTGCAACTCGGCCACTTCCGCCGGCAGTTGCTTGAGATCCTGCTCGGTCAGCACGTCGGTGAGCCATTTGTTGGCGCTGAGCAGGCTTATCTGGGTCTGGCTGCTGGCGAGTACCAGCGGCATGGACTCCTGGGTCACCTGATCCAGGGCGCCGCTGAGTTCGCTCTGGCCGCGAAAGGTCAGTACCGCACTGGCGACCATGACGGCGACCAGGATGGCAAAGCCCAGATAGACTCTCTGTAAGATCGAGAGGTCTGACATTGTTTGTTTCATTATTGTCCCGCTGTCTGTGCAAAAGTCCCTTGCCTGAGTACCCCGTCCCTTTGATACCCTGCATGCCCCGAAGGGGATGCCGTTGTGGTTCGCGGGACGTCTCCTCGCTATCGGTATTCTTCACAATAACTGAAGCGATTGGGACAACGGCTGTGCCAAATGTCGGCTTGTGTCACACTTGGCGCGTTGCGGCGGCCTGTTTGGGAGCCGCTTGAGCTTTGTATTGAATTTTCTTTTTCCTATAAAGGAGTTACCCATGGCGCAAGAAACCATTTTCAGCAAAATCATCCGCAAGGAGATCCCCGCCGACATCCTTTATCAAGACGATCTGGTGACCGCGTTTCGCGACATCCAGCCCAAGGCCAAGACCCATATCCTGATCATTCCCAACGTGCTCATCCCCACCGTCAACGACGTGGAGCCGGATCACGAGCTGGCGCTGGGCCGGATGTTCACCGTGGCCCGCAAGCTCGCCAGCGACGCGGGCATCGCCGAGGACGGCTACCGCCTCATCATGAACTGCAACCGCCACGGCGGGCAGGAGGTCTATCACATCCACCTGCACCTGGTCGGTGGCGAGCCCCTGGGACCCCTGCTGAGCCTGTGATGCGCCTCGTCACGTCGACCGGCCTGCTGTTGGCCGGTCTGCTGCTGGGGGGCTGTGCCTCCCAGTGGAAAGACATGTTCGTCTCCTACTCGGATCAGATGGTGCCCCTGCGCAACCAGCTGCTGCTGGGCCATGCCGCCGAGGCCCTGCCCGAGGTGCGCGAATCGACCCCGGGGGAGGACACCTTCGTGCTCGACCAGCTGGAGAAGGGGCGCATCGCCTGGCTGGCGGGTCAGGACGGCCCCAGCAAGCAGGCCTTTGCCGCCGCCGACAGCCGGCTTGCGTGGGAAGACAATCAGGCAGAGTACCGCCTGAGCCAGGGACTGGCTCAGGCGGGCAGCCTGCTCACCAACGATCAGACCCTGGCTTACCAGGCGCCCGATTACGAGCGCACCATGCTGCACCACTATCTGGCGCTCAACTACTTGCAGCGGGGGGATGCCGACGGCGCCCTGGTAGAGGTGCGCCGTGCCAACCAGGTGCAGGAGCAGGCCCTTAAACGGCGGGCCGACGAGGTGCGCAAGGTCGCGCAGGAGGGGGATCGGGAGGACGAAGCCGGGGAGATGCGCCAGCTGATGTCGCGCGGCGCCCCCGAGCTCGATCGCCTGATAGGCCAGGTGAAAAACGGTTTCCAGAACGCCTACACCTTCTATTTCTCCGGCGTGCTCTACGAGGCGGCCGGGGATCTCAACGACGCCTGGGTCGATTACCAGCGCGGCTACCAGATAGCGCCGGACAACCAGAGCCTGCAGGATGCCCTGCTGCGCCTGGCCCGGCTTCGCGGCTCTCCCGAGGAGCTCAAGGAGACCGAGCAACGGATGGGCCGCAAGGCGCCGCCCTTGGCCAAGGATCAGGGCCAGCTGGTGGTGCTGTTTGAAGATGGCCTGATCCCGGCGCGCCGGGAGCTCTTCCTGCCGCTGCCCATCTCCACCTCCAGCGGCGATTTTCGTACCTTTACCGTGGCGGTGCCCTATTACGACAATCGGGCCAGCGACGGCGCCCCGCTCACCCTGTCGGTGGGCAAGGGGGTGGCGCAGACCAGCGAGCTGGTGAGGCTGGAGGCGCTGGCGGCCAAGGATCTGCAGGAGCGGCTGCCCGGCATGCTGACCCGGCAGGCCCTGCGGCTGGTGGCCAAGGAGCAGGTACGGCGCACTGCCGCCAAGGAGGGGGGGGATGTGGGCAACATCCTGGTGGGGATCTTCAACACCCTCTCGGAGCGGGCGGATACCCGCAGCTGGCTGACGCTGCCCGCCAAGGCCTCGAGCTGGCAGGGGATGGTCCCGGCCGGGAACGTCACCCTGACCCTGGGGGCGGGCAGCGCCATGCGCACCCTGCCACTCAGCGTCCACGCCGGGCGCACCACCCTGGTGTGGGTACAGCGCCTGGGGAGCGGGCTCACGACCCGGGTGATGCCCCTCTAGGGGGAACCGGATATGGCAACTCAGATGAATGACCGGTCAGGCCGACGGCCACCGGCAAGGAGAACAAGATGAAAGCACAAGGGTTGGCCCTGGGCCTGGTTCTGCTGCTGACGGGCTGTGCCACCAATACTTCCGGCGTGGCGCTCTATGGCGCGGCCGGTGCGGCGGCGGTGGCCGAGCAGCATCAAAACGTCAACGTCACCCTGACCGAGCTCAGCCGGCGCCAGCAGAACGGCCTGTTGCAGGTCAACGTGGCGGCGGCCAGCACCCAGCGTGGTGACAACACGCTGCAATATCTCTTCTACTGGTATGACGACGCGGGGCAGGAGGTGGCCAGCGATGGCCGCGGCTGGACCCCCCTCAAGTTGCATGGCTACCAGACCCGTACCCTGTCCGCCCTGGCGCCGAGCCCGGCTGCACGGGGTTACCGGATTTACGTTCGCGAAGTGATGGAGGAATCCTACTGATGAAAATGAATCATGCCCTGCTGATCCTGACCGGCGCCCTGCTGCTGGGCGGCTGCTCCAGCACCACCGTCAGCTATGGCGATCCCACCGAGACCGAGACGGTGACCGTCGATTACGGCTCCTCCGACTTGCAGGCCATCGCCGACAAGATGGCGGATTCCATGCTGGCGTCCCCGGCCACCAGCGAGATCACCGCCGGGGGCCGCCCGGTGATGTTCATGGACTCCATCCGCAACAAGACCTCGGAGCACATCGACACCGAGGCCATCACCGACACTATCCGCACCAAGCTGCTGCGCTCGGGCAAGTTCCGCTTCGTGGACATGAGCAAGGTGGCGGCGGTCAAGCAGCAGCTCGAATACCAGCAGGGCAGCGGCATGGTGGATCCCGCCACCATGGTGCGGCTCGGCAAGCAGACCGGTGCCCGCTACATGGTCTATGGCAACCTCGCCAGCATCGTCAAGGACAACGGCAAGGTGAAGGACGTCTACTACCAGATGACCATGAACCTGATGGATGTGGAGAACGGCGAACTGCTGTGGGCCGATCAGAAAGAGATCCGCAAACAGGCCAAGAAGTCCACCTTTGGCTGGTGAGGACCCGCGGGGGCAGGGGGATCTGGCGGAGCTGGCACTCCTCGCCAGTCTGCCGGCGCCCTGGGATCAGGGGCGCCTTGAGCCGCTGGGCCAGGGCCTGACCAACGGCAACTATCGGCTCAGCCTCCCCACTGGCGAGCAGGCCTTCCTGCGCCGCGGTCATCCGGATCCGGTGCGCCTTGGCATCGACCGGGCCACCGAGTGGCAGCTCTACCAGGGGGCGGTGGGGCAGGGGCTGGCGTTGCCCTGTCATCACGGCGATCCCGCCACCGGCCTGATGCTGCTGGCGTGGTGCGACGAACCCAACTGGGCCGAGCAGGCGCCGCCTCTCGCCGCGCAACCCCGCCTGATGGCGGATGTGCTGGTGCGGCTGCACCGCCTGCCGGTGCCGACCGTGGTGATGGCGGTGCGGGCCCACAGCGGCGGTTATCGGCAGCGTCTGGCCCATATCCCTCCCTGGCTGCCCGCGCTGGAGCGGGCCCTGCTCGCGAGCCGGGAGCCGGACGACTGCTGGCTCCCTTGCCATCACGATCTCAATCCGGCTAACTTGTTGGGGTCGCGGCCCTGGGTCATCGACTGGGAGTACGGCGCCGCCGGCCATCCAGGGTTCGAGGTCGCCAGCATTCAGCGCACCCACGGCTGGAGCGAAGAGCAGCGGTGCCAGTTGGAGAGCTGCTATCTTGAAGCCATGGACGGGGCAGCGACGGGGCTGGGGCACCGGGGATTCCAGGCCGACGCCTTCCTGCCCTGGGTCGATTACATCGGCTTGCTGTGGGCGCTGCTGATGGCCGAACAGCAACCCGGGCCCGAGTATCAGGCCCTGATCGACATCAACCGCCAGCGCCTGGAGTGATGCCCGGCAACGGCCCGCGCGACGCGTGTATTCAATGAATGGGAGGCATGCATGGTGACCACATTCTCATGGCGTCAACCGCGTAGCTGGAGCCTGCTGCTGCTCTGCCTGCTGCTGACGGGTTGCGCCACCCGGGTGATCTACTACTGGCTCGACTCGGCCATCGTCTGGCAACTGGACGACTACTTCTCCCTGGATCGCAGCCAGAAGAAGCTGCTGGACCAGGAGGTGAAGGGGCTGATGGCCTGGCACCGGCAGCATGAGCTGCCCATCTATGCCCGGGATCTCGACGCCCTGGCCAAGGCGGTGGCCAGCCCCATGAGCCCGGCCCAGGTGACCCTGCATCTGGACAGAACCCAGGCGAGCCTGACCCGTACCCTGGAGAACGCCATTCCCCGCACGGTGCGCCTCGCCAAGACCCTGACCGACGATCAGGTGGCTCGCTTCATGGCCGATCGGGTGAAGCGCCAGCAGGAGCGCCAGCACGATTTTGCCACCCAGTCGAAGGCCGAGATGATCAAGGGCTTTCGGGAGAAGATGAATGAGCGCCTGGTGTTCTGGATTGGCAAGGTGAAGCCGGCCCAGGAGCCTCTCATCACGCAGTGGGCCGAGTGGCAATACGAGATGATGGCCCCCTGGCTCGACTTTCAGGAGGCCTGGACCAAGGAGCTGGATCGGCTGATGAAACAGCGCCAGAGCCCGGATTTCGGCCAGGAGCTGACCCGCTTGCTCCAGCAGGGGGACGGCCTGATGGATGGCCGCTTCACCGGCTACACGGACCAGTCCCGCCAGCGCACCATCCAGTGGCTGAGCGATCTCAGCCACTCCATGGATCTCTCCCAGCGGGCCCACCTCTACACCCTGCTCAAGGACTATGCCGAGGACTTCGAGGGCATGACCCGCAGCCGCTGAGGGTGCGGTGAGACAACACAAGGGCGGCGGGCCCCGGGCCTGCCGCCCTTGTTCTTGTGGGGCAGGCTGTGGTAGCTTGCCCTTTCTATTGTGTGGGAATTAACTTTTGAACCTGACCGACAACGTGAAACTGGCGGCGATGACCCTGCTCATCACCCTCGCACTGTTGTTCTCTACCCTCTCGGTGGAGGGGGTCAGGGTACCCGCGTTCCAGCCCTCGGCCCAGCAGGCCCACTCGCTGGCGGAGGGGGCGGCACCTGCCGACGCAAGCCCGGCGGCCCACGGCGTCAGCGGCAGTGACGATGGCATCGTCAAGTTCGTCGGCTCCCACCAGAATCACCTGCTGCGCCTCGAGCACTCCCTGAGCCGGGATCATCAGCCCGGCAGCGTGGTCTACGAGCTGGTGATGAGCTGGTCCCAGCAGGCGATCCTGCTGCTGCTGTGCGGCCTGCTGTTCTATGCCGCCCTCTTCTACCCGGGGACGAGCTTTCGCGATCACTTCGCCGGCATTCACAGGCGCCGCCTGCAGCGCCGGCATCTGCAGTACCGCTTCGCCCAGAGCTTCCTCGCCTGACCCCGATGGGGTCAGCTTGCCACCTGTTGCCTCATCTTCTCTCTGTTGCTGTTCACTTTTAGTGAACGGCTAGGCTGTCTTGTTTCATTTTTTTGCACGGTGCGACCCCGGTGTCGCCCCTTGCCATCGCCTGACAGAGGCCGATTTCATGAGAAAAAAGAGTCATACCGTGTTGAACCGCATGAGCCTGTGGCAGTACGCCCTGTTGCTGCTGATGCTGGTCACGTTCGCGTTCTATTCCCTGCCTACCTTCTTCGGTGAGCAGCCCTCCCTCGGTCTGCACGGCCAGTCGCGCCTGAGCGACGCGCAGCGCACCCTGCTGGCCGAGAACCACATCGACCCCCTCAAGCAGATCGCCCAGGGTGGCCGGATGGCGCTGGTGTTCGCCAGCCAGGGGGAGCAGCAACTGGCCAAGCAGTTGCTGGAGCAGCAGGGGCTGGACAGCGCCGCCCTGACCCTGGAGTTCTACTCCAACGCCCCGGCCTGGATCAGCCGGCTTGGCGCCGATCCCATCAAGCTCGGGCTGGACCTGCGCGGTGGCTCCCAGCTGCTGATCGGGGTGGATGTGGATTTCGTCATCGACAACCAGACCAAGAACCTGGTGGATACCCTGCGCACCCGTTTTCGCGAGGCCAACCTGCGCGGTGCCAGCGTGATGCGCACCGCCCAGGGGAGCGTGGCCGTCACCCTGCCCGACGTGGCGGGGCAGGAGGCCTGGCTCTCCATCATCAAGGAGAGTGCCGGTACCCGCCAGGATCAGTGGACACTGAGCCGTTCCGGCAACGCACTGACCCTGGTGCTGAGCGATGCCGAGCGCACCCTGCTGGTGAACAACGCCGTGACCCAGAACCTGTCGATCCTGAAAAAGCGGATCAACGAGCTCGGCATCGTCGAGGCCTCGGTGGTGCGTCAGGGGCAGGACGGCATCCGCATCGAGCTGCCGGGGGTGCACAACCCCAAGCAGGCGAAAGAGGTGATCGGCGCCACCGCGTCCCTGGCCTTCTATGAAGCCAAGGCCGACAGCCGCTTCTTCATGGCGGATCGCAGCGGCCAGGCGGTGGGGCTGGCCCGCCAGCCGGTGCTGAGCGGCGAGCACATCGTCGATGCCCGCGCCAACATGGGGGAGATGGGGCAGCCCCAGGTCAACATCGTGCTCGACACCCTGGGGGGGAGCAAGATGAACCAGTTCAGCCGCCAGCACGTGGGCAAGCCCATGGCCACCGTCTTCACCGAGTACAAGACCAACGCCGAAGGCAAGCTGCGCGCCCGAAGCGAGGTGATCAACGTCGCCACCATCCAGACCGCCCTTGGCAACCAGTTCCGCATCACCGGGATTGGCAGCCTGCCAGAAGCCCAGGAGCTCGCCATGCTGCTGCGGGCCGGGGCCCTCACCGCGCCGCTGAAGATCCTGGAAGAGCGCAGCATAGGCCCGACCCTGGGTCTGCAGAACATCGAGGCGGGCTTCACCGCCCTGGCGTTCGGCATGGCGGGCATGATGCTGTTCATGATGGCCTGGTATCGCAAGTTCGGCTGGGTCGCCATCACGGCGCTGGTCGCCAACCTGCTGATGCAGGTGGGCATGCTGGCGGTATTGCCGGGGGCCGTGCTGACCCTGCCGGGGATCGCCGGTCTGGTGCTCACCGTCGGCATGGCGGTGGATACCCATGTGCTGATTTTTGAGCGGATCAAGGATCGGCTGCGGGAGGGGGGGAGCCTTGCCAACGCCATCGACTTTGGTTACCGCTCGGCGTTTCGCACCATCTTCGATGCCAACATCACCACCCTCATCTGCGCCGTGGTGCTCTATGCCATCGGCTCCGGGCCGCTGCAAGGCTTCTCCATCACCCTGATCCTGGGGCTCATCTCCAGCATGGTGACCGGCATCTGGGGCACCCGCGCCATCATCAACCCCCTGTGGGGCAACAGCCGCGCCAAGCTGCTGAGGGTTTGACCATGAACCGACTTCATCACCATGACGCCGCGCCCGTGAGTCTGCATGACCTGCGCACCGACTACTTCCTGCCGGGAAGTCTGAACCACCTGACGTCGAGGGAAGAACAATGCTGAGAATGATCCTGGCCATGGGGCTGACCCGCTGGCGCTATATCGGGCTGTGGGCCTCCGTGCTGCTGACCCTGGCCTGCGTGGCCGTCCTTGCGACAAAAGGGCTCGCCCTCGGGCTCGATTTCACCGGCGGGATCCTGCTGGAGTTTCGCATCCAGACCCTGAAGGAGGCCCATGAGCTCAACGCTCTGCTGACGGCGCCCCTGGCGGGGGTGGTGGAGCTGCACGGCGCCGGTGTGCCCGGCGAGTGGCTCATCAAGCTGCCCCCCCACGCGCTGCCCTGGGCGGCGGAGGATCTGGCGACCATGCTGGGGCAGCAACTCGCCCTGCCGGTGGAGCTCTTGCGCACCACCATCGTCGGGCCCCAGGTGGGCGCGGAGCTGTTCCAGCAGGGGATGCTGGCGGTGCTGGTGGCCTCGCTCGCCATCTCCGCCTACCTGGCGGTGCGCTTCGAGTGGCGCCAGGCCATCGGCATCCTGGTGTCGGTGCTGCACGACGGTCTGGTTGCCATCGGGCTGCTCGCGCTCTTTGACATCGAGTTCGACCTCAACGTCATCGCGGGCCTGATGGCGGTGATAGGCTACTCCCTCAACGACAGCATCGTCATTTCGGACCGGTTGCGGGACTTGCTGGGGTCGCGTACCCGCATGGGGATCCACGAGTGCTCGGACGTGGCCATCAAGGCCACCTTCAGCCGCACCATGATCACCTCGGGCACCACCCTCTTTACCGTGGGGGCCCTGCTCCTGTTCGGCGGCGACGCCCTCTACGGCTTCTCCTTCACCCTGTTCGCCGGCATCCTGGTGGGGACGCTCTCCTCCATCACGGTGGCCTCCACCGTGCAGGAGCTGCTGGGGCTCTCCCCCCAGGCCTACCAGAAAAAAGAGGAGGAGCTGGCCGAGGCGGCGTGACCGCCGAACGCCCCGTCACGGGGCACATGGGCGGCCAGTGCGGCCGCCCCGGGCAAAAAAGGAAGGCGAATGCCTTCCTTTTTCCATTCTGCCAGAGGGGGCGCGGCGGTCCCGAAGGCCGGGCTGGGGCGGCGGGTGTGATGCGGCCGAGCAGAAGTTGAAAAGTGTAATGAAATGCATGTTTTAGGCGCTATTTTCGGGGCCCGCTTCGGCTACACTGGCAGGGAGTCTATGGATGGAGTAAGCACTCATGAATATCGCTCGTCGGCTTCAACTCATTGCCCTGCTGGTCATGCTGGCCCTGGGGTGTCTCAGCTGGTTCAGTATCAGCAGACTCTCCTCCGCCAATGCGGATCTCAGCTATGTAACAGACAACACAGTCCCCAGCATTTCCACGATCAAGGAGATACAAACAGACTTCTACGCCCTGCATTCATTTATCCAGGCGCACGTGCTCAACACCGACGACGGCAAGATGAGTCAGATAGAGCAGAGCATTGCATCCCTTCACACCAAGATGGACGCCCTGCTGAGCCAGTATGAAAGCGGGATGATCTCCAATGAGGAGGACAGGCAGCTCGTCGCCGATGATCGGCGCCTGGTTGCCCAGTACGACAAAGCCTCCGAAGACGTCCTGCGCCTGTCCCGCGAGAACAAGAATGTGGAGGCCAGAGAGGCGATCGACAAGGAGCTTGCCCCCTTGTTTGAGCAGCTTTCCCAGGCCATCGACAAGCACGTCCACTTCAACATCCAGCAAGGTGACGCCGTCAAGCTGCGAGGCGAGCAGAATGCCGATAGCAGCATGCAGGCACTGTTGTTCATCTCGGTGGGCACGGGCGCCCTCACGCTGGTGCTCTTTCTCTGGCTGTTCAGGCAGGTCGCCAATCCCCTCCGTCTGGCCATGGCGACCCTGTCCGAGATCCAGCGCGACCTGAACTTCACCCTGCGGGCCAATGTGAGCCAGCAGGACGAGATCGGCCAGACGCTGACGGCGGTCAACCGCCTGCTGGACACCTTGCAGCAGACCTTCACCGAGTTTTCGGTGGGCAGCCTGCAGATCAAGAGCACGGCAGAGTCCCTCTCCCAGGCGGCCCAGCACATGGCGGAGTCGGCGAGTCAGGCCAATGACGCCACCAGCCTTATCGCCGCCGGGGTGGAGGAGATGAGCGTGAGCATCACGGACATCTCCCAGCGCACCCAGGAGACCAGCCGCATCACCAATGAATCCGGCAAGCTCGCCAGTGACGGTGGGGCCACCATAGAGCGCACTGTGCTCGCCATCAACGACATCGCCGACGCCATTCGTCAGGCCTCCCGCGATGTGACGGCGCTGGGGGAGGGGATCTCCCGCATCGGTGGGGTGGTGAACGTCATCAACGATGTGGCGGGGCAGACCAACCTGCTGGCGCTCAACGCCGCCATCGAGGCGGCACGGGCCGGTGAGCAGGGACGCGGCTTTGCGGTGGTCGCCGACGAGGTGCGCAAGCTGGCGGAGCGGACGGCCCAGTCGACCCAGGAGATCTCAAGGACGGTGGAGGCTATCCAGCAAGGGTCCGAGGCCACGGTGGCCAGAATGGTCCTGGTGGAGGAGAAGGTGGCGCAAGGGGTGGCCATGGCGACGGAAAGCGGTGCCATCATCACCCAGATCCGCCAGGCCTCCCATCGCGTCATGGATCAGGTCGGCGAGATCACCCTGGCCATCCGCGAGCAGACCTCGGCGGCGGAATCCATCGCCCTCCAGGTCGAGCAGATAGCCCAGGTGGTGCAGCAGACCAGCAGCACGGCGGAGGAGACCTCCGCCGCCGCAGAGGAGCTGAACGTGACCACGGAGAATATCCACCAGCAGATCTCCCGCTATCGCATCCAGTGATGCGCGGATCGGTTGTTCTCTCCCCGCCATGCCCATGGCGGGGATTTTTTTATGTCAGAACCCCGAACCGGGCTGTTGCAGGAAGGCGGCCTCTTCCTCCGTGCTCGCCCTGCCCAGGATGGCGTTGCGGTGGGGGAAGCGGCCAAAGCGATCGACGATCACCTGGTGGCGCCGGGCAAAGTCGGCAAAGCCTTCGAAGGTGTCCCGGGCCGGGCCTGTGACCTGCTCGTCGGCCAGCGCCTCGAACAGGGCGACGCTTCTGGCCTGCTGCTCTCTGGACTCCGCGTGCTCGAGGGGCAGATAGAAGAAGACCCGGGCCAGCGGCGAGAGCCCCTTGTCGACCCCGAGGGTGAGCCCCTTGAGGCACAGTGCCCTGGCCTTGTCGTCCTGGGCGAAGGCGGCGGGGGTGTGGCGGTGAAGGTTTCGCGGCAGCTGGTCCAGCAGCAGGATGAGGGCCAGGCGCCCTGCGGGATCGTCCTCCCAGCGGGCGAGCTCGCCCGCTGCGGCACGGGCCGCCAGTTCGCCGAAGCGTGAGGCCAGCAGGGCATCGGTCTCGCTGCTCTTGCCCCACCAGAGGGGGGCCTGACGGGCGGCACGGGGGGCGTCGTCTGCGTCATCGCCAAACCAGAAGTCGAGCAGAGGTTGCCAGGGTTGCATGGGAACTCCTTGGGCCGGTGGCCGTGAGGTGAAAACGGAGCAGGGGATCTGCCATGGGGGGCTGCCGCCGTGGCGGCTTCCCGTTACACTGTGCCATCTTTTGCCCCAAAGGGTGATCCCCGGATGGGCCCGTGCTCCCCTGACCCCCTCATCACCCTGACCGGGGCAGCCCGGATGTGTCCCACTCAATAGAAGGAATGCCAGATATGGCCGGAGCCAGTTTGTTGACCCTGCTCGATGATATTGCCAGCGTGCTGGATGATGTCGCCCTGATGACCAAGGTGGCGGCGAAGAAGACGGCCGGGGTGCTGGGGGACGATCTCGCCCTCAATGCAGAGCAGGTCTCCGGGGTGCGGGCCGAGCGTGAGCTGCCGGTGGTGTGGGCGGTGGCCAAGGGGTCGTTTCGCAACAAGCTCATCCTGGTGCCTGCCGCCATCGCCATCAGCGCCCTCATCCCCTGGCTCATCACCCCGCTCCTGATGCTGGGGGGAGCCTACCTCTGTTTCGAGGGGGCGGAGAAGCTGGTCCACAAGTTCCTGCCCCACGAGGAAGAGGCGCATCAGGGGGCGCCGGTGCCCGAGGATCTGGCGGCCTATGAGCGCCAGAAGGTGAAGGGGGCCATTCGCACCGATTTCATCCTCTCGGCGGAGATCATCGTGATCGCCCTCGGTACCGTGCAGGGGTCGAGCCTGGGCCTGCAGATCGCCGTGGTGGCGGGCATCGCCCTGCTGATGACCGTCGGGGTCTATGGCCTGGTGGGGCTCATCGTCAAGCTCGACGACATCGGTCTGCACCTGCTGCAAAAGCCCGATGGGGGCGCCGTGCGCCGGGCGGTGGGGCAGGGGCTGCTGGTGACGGCGCCCCGTCTGATGCACCTGCTTGCCCTGGTGGGCACCATCGCCATGTTCATGGTCGGTGGCGGCATTCTGGTCCATGGCTGGCCCTTCCTCCATCACCTCATCGAAGGGACGGCGGGCACGGTGGCCGCCCTGCCCGGGGTCGGCGGGGTACTGGCCGTGGTGACGCCCACCCTGCTGAGCGCTCTGGCAGGCGTGGTGGCAGGGCTGGTGCTGGTGGTGGCCATGACCCTGGTGAGCAAGCTTCAGCCCGCCAAATAGGTCGCTTGTCGGGGGAGGGCCGACAGGGGCCGTCGCACCCGGGGCCGCTCTTCTGCTGGTTGCCTCGAATGGGGGCTAGGCAAGTGCCTGGCCCCCTTCGTACTATCCGGTTTCACCCGCCCGCAGAGGCGGGGTGACCCGATATGGACGCAAACAGACAAGGACAACCATGAAACCACCCGTTTGGCGAGATGATCACATCTATGCCGCCCCCGACGATCCTGCCATCGAGGCCGCCTTCCAGGAGGCTGCCCGCGCCCTCACCCGGCTTGACGCCCTCCTGGCGGACCTGCCGGATCCCGCCCATCCCGTTGCGGATGCCAATGCCCTGCGCCACCTGCTGCGGGCCATCCGCCGCGAGGTCAGCGGGGTGAAGACCCTGGCCTGGAACAGCCAGGTCTATGGTTACAACCGGCTGAGCCAGAACGGGCGCGACGAGGAGGCCCGGGTACTGCTCTCCCGGGGCCAGCAGCTGGAGGCGACCCTGGCCCAGCGCAGCAAGCCGGTGGACCTGTTCTGGGTTCGTGCCCCCGAGTCACTGGTGCGCACCCTGCTGCAAGACCCCGAGCTCTTCGAGCTGGCCTACCAGATCCATCACGACAGAGCGCTGCAGGATCAGTGGCTTTCGCTCGAGAGCGAGCAGCTCATCGAGGGGTTGGCGGTGGACGGCCTGCAGGGGTGGGGGGATCTCTACGACAACCTGGTGGGGCGGCTGCTGCCGGTGGTGGAGGGGATGCCCATGGGGCTTGCCCAGGCGGACAACCTGCTCGCCCACCCGGACAGGGCGCGGCGCGCCAGCGCCTGGCACGCCATCCAGGACGCCTGGGAGGCGGAGCAGGAGACGGTGGCCGCCATTCTCAACGCCATCAACGGCTGGCGCAACGAGCTCGGCCGCCAGCGCGGCAAGGGGCGCAGGCTGGATGCCCTCGAGGTCACCTGCCATCAGGAGCACATCACGGGCGCGACCCTGGAGACCCTGATGGCGGCTGCCGAGGAGCACAGGGAGCTCGGGCGCCGCGCCTTGCGTGCCATGGCCTGTGCCCAGCAGATCACCGACTTCGCCCCCTGGGATCTCTTTGCCCCGGCGCCCCAGGCCGTACACGGCAAGTTCGGCTTCGAGCAGGCGCTGAATCTGGTGATGGAGGCCTTTGCCGCCTTCGATCCCGAGATGGGGGCGTTTGTCCGCATGATGGCCGACAAGGGGTGGATCGATGCCGCCCCGAGCGAGCACAGGCGAAGTGGCGCCTATTGCACCGAGTATGCCGATCCACCCGAGCCAAGGGTCTTCCTCACCTTCGAGGGGACCATGGACAACGTCATCACCCTGGCCCATGAGCTCGGTCACGCCTGGCACAGCTGGTTGCTGCGGGATCTTCCCTTCGAACAGCGGGGCTACCCCAAGACGCTGGCGGAGACCGCCTCCCTCTTTGCCGAGATCCTGGTGCGCGATGCCCTGCTGGCCGCCACCGACAAGGTGGAGCAGCGCCGGGCCATCGCCTGGCTGGACGGGGAGCGGGCCGCGAGCCTGCTCCTCGACATCCCCGCCCGCTTTGCCTTCGAGCGCGCCCTGGTGACGGCGCGGGAGGCGGGTTACGTGGGGGCGAGCCAGATGCGGGAGATGATGAAATCGGCGCAGCAGCAGTGCTATGGTGACGCCCTCAGCCAGTATGACGAGCTGTTCTGGGCCAGCAAGGGTCACTTCTCCATCGCCGAGTCCGGGTTTTACAACTACCCCTATCTGTTTGGCTATCTCTTCAGCCTGGGGCTCTATGCCCAGCATGCGCGGGCCGGGGGCGAGTTTGTGCCCGCCTATCGCGCCCTGCTGCGAGATACCGGCCGCATGAGCGCCGAGGCGCTGGTGGAGAAGCACCTGGGGGTCGACATCCGCGAACCCGGGTTCTGGCAGGAGAGCCTGCGCTATGTGGAAGAGGCGGTGGTGCGCCTCGAGCGGCTGGTGTGAAGCCTGCCCGCGAAGGTGGTGGCTCTGGCCACCTGGATTTCACGACGGGCCAGGCCCGTCCCTGACGATGAGCGTTCGATGCAACAACGAGTCTATCCACAGCAGTGGCAAAATGATCACATTTACCCCTCCCTCGACAGCTGTGTCCTCGAGGCGGACATGAGCCTGGCCCGCGCGAGCCTGGCCGAGCTGAGCGGTTTTATCGAGGGACTGGCCCAGGTGCCTCGCACCCCAGGCGCCTTGCAGGACTTCCTCAGGGAGGTACGCCTGCGGGCCCGGCGCATTCGCGACATCGGCTGGAACATCGCCGTGCTGGCCGCCTGCAAGGGGAGCCAGGACGCCCGGGATCCCCTCGCCAAGCAGGTTGCCTCCCGGGCCCGTGCCCTCAATGCGGACCTGTTCAAGACGCTTGCCCCCATCGAAGATCTGATGCTGGGGTTGCCTGCGCCCGAGTTTGAGCAACTGATGGCCGACCCCCTGCTCGGGGAGGAGGGGTACCGGCTGCGCCACGAGCGTCGCCTGCAGGATCAGCGGCTGCCGGTGGAGGCGGAGCAGCTGGTCATCGGCCTTGGCACCGACGGCCTGCACGCCTGGGGCAACCTCTACAACGATCTGGTGGGCAAGATAAGGCTGGTGATCGCGGGTCGCGAGATGGGGTTGGCGGAGGCGAGCAACCTGCTCTCCAGCCCGGATCGTGCCCTGCGCAAAGAGGCCTTCGATGCCATCAGCGCCGGCTGGGAGGGGGAGCAGGAGACGGTGGCAGCCATCCTCAACGCCCTCAACGGCTGGCGCCTGGAGCTCTCGCGCCAGCGCGGCAAACACCGGCGCCTCGATGCCCTGGATCTCTCCTGCCACCAGAGCCACATCGAGCGGGCGACCCTGGATACCCTGATGGCGGAGACCTGGCAGGCCCGCCATCTGGGCCAGCGGGCCCTGGGGCTGATGGCCGGTCACCTCGGCCTCGAGGTGCTGGGGCCGGAGGATCTCTTTGCGCCGCCCCCTGCCGCCAGCCGCCGGGAGATCCCCTTCGAGGAAGCGGTCGACATCATCGCCCTGGCCTTCGCGCGCTTTGACCCCGAGATGGGGGACTTTGCCCGCATGATGGCCGAGCGCGGCTGGATTGATGCCGCCCCCACCCCCAACCGGCGCACCGGGGCCTATTGCACCAAGTTTGCCGAGCCGGTGGAGCCGCGGGTCTTCATCACCTATGCGGGCACCATGGACAACGTCATCACGCTGGCCCACGAGCTCGGTCACGCCTGGCACAACTGGCTCATCCGCGACTTGCCCATGAGCCAGCGCAGCTACCCTATGACCCTGGCGGAAACCGCCTCCATCTTCGCCGAGACCCTGGTGCGCAGCGCCCTCTACGAGCAGGCCCGAAGCGCCGAGGAGCGTCTGGCCATTGCCTGGGCGGATGCCGATGGCGCCGCCACCTTCCTGGTCAACATCCCGGCCCGCTTCGACTTCGAGCGGGCCCTGGTGGCCGAGCGCGAGCAGGGCTATGTGTCGTCGGCCCGGCTCAAGGGGCTCACCGACGAGGCCTGGGGGCGCTGGTACGAGCAGAGCCTTGACCGCTATCACCCCCTGTTCTGGGCCGCCAAGGCGCACTTCTCCATCGCGGGCTTCGGTTTTTACAACTACCCCTACCTCTTTGGCTATCTGTTCAGCCTCGGGGTCTATCAGCAGCTGATGAGCCGCCAGGCCGCAGGGGAGGCGGGGGTGGCGAAGGCCTACCGCGCTCTGCTGCGAGACACAGGTCGCATGAGCGCCGAAGAACTGGTCGAACGGCATTTGGGGCAGGACATTCGAAAACCCGCCTTCTGGCAGGGGAGCCTGGCCCTGGTGGAAGCGGCGGTGGCGCGCTTCGCCCAGTGCGGCAGTTAACCTCGCCAGACCCGGTTTGCGCCATGTCCCGCCGGGGCATGGCGCTGCCACAGCGGCCCCGGCGCGCGGTTTGGTGGCCCGAAGGGGCGTGATCCAAAGCAAGAAAGTGGGATGTTTTGGTGGCGCAAGGCCCTGTCGCTGGGGTAGTTTCGATAGAACCGACACAGTTTTTGAGGTCTTGTCCATGATCATCTATCTGCATGGCTTTGATGCCACCAGCCCCGGCAATCATGAAAAAGTGCTGCAGTTGCAGTTTATCGATGATGATGTGCGTTTCGTGCACTACAGCACGGTTCACCCCCGCCACGACATGAGCCACCTGCTCAAGGAAGTGAAGAAGCAGCTCGACATGAGCACCGATCCCAAACCCCTCATCTGCGGCGTGGGCCTGGGTGGCTACTGGAGCGAGCGGATCGGGTTTCTGTGCGGCATCAAGCAGGTGGTCTTCAACCCCAATCTGCACCCGGAAGAGAACATGCAGGGCAAGATCGACAGGCCGGAGGAGTACGAGGACATCGGCACCAAGTGTGTAACCGAATTTCGTAATAAAAATTCAGGAAACTGCCTGTGCATCCTTTCCGTTCAGGATGAAATCCGCGATAATCGGGACACTGAACGTGAATTGAAGAACTATTACGACATCGTATGGGATGAGCGCGAGACCCATAAGTTCAAGAACATCTCGCACCATCTGCAACGGATGAAGGCCTTCAAAGAAGCCTGAGCCATCACGTCAACCGATTTCGTTTTAGGGAGCCAATGGCTCCCTTTCGTTTTGAGGAACCAAGGAAAATCATCATGATGAATATTGTCGTTGTAGGCGGTGGCGCCGGTGGTCTCGAGCTTGCGACCAGCCTGGGCCGCAAGCTGGGCAAGAAGAACAAGGCCAGGATCACCCTGGTGGATCGCAATCGCACCCACCTGTGGAAGCCCCTGCTGCACGAAGTGGCCACCGGCTCCATGGATGCGGGCATCGATGCCCTGAGCTACCAGTCCCACGCCAAGAACCACGGCTTCGAATTCCAGCTCGGCAGCCTGACCGACATCAAGCGCGACGAGAAACGCATCGTGCTGGCCCCCATCCACGACGAGAGCGGCGCTCTGGTGGTCAACGAGCGGGAAGTGGCTTACGACATTCTGGTGATGGCCATCGGCTCGGTCTCCAACGACTTCAACACCAAGGGCATCAAGGATCACTGCATCTTCCTGGACAGCCCCTCTCAGGCGCACCGCTTCTACAACAGCATGATGAACCGCTTCCTGCAGTTCGCCACCGAATACCAGCCCGGTGACAAGGTGAAGATCGCCATCGTCGGCGGCGGCGCCACCGGCGTCGAGCTCTCCGCCGAGCTCTACAACGCGGTGGAGCAGCTCTACGCCTACGGCTTCAAGAACCTCACCACCGACAGCCTCAAGGTGACCCTGGTGGAAGCGGGCCCCCGCATCCTGCCGGCCCTGCCGGAGCGCATCAGCGGCTCCGCCCATCAGGAGCTGGTGAAGCTGGGCGTGGACGTGCGCACCGCCACCATGATCACCGAGGCCACCGCCGAGGGCCTGCACACCAAGGATGGGGAGCTGATTGAAGCAGACCTTATGGTGTGGGCCGCGGGCATCAAGGCGCCGGACTTCATGAAGGAGATCGCGGGCCTGGAAACCAACCGCATCAACCAGCTGGTGGTCCACGAGACCCTGCAGACTACCCGGGACGAGAACATCTTCGTCATCGGCGACTGCGCCGCCTGCCCGCAGCCGGACGGCAAGTTCGTGCCGCCCCGCGCCCAGTCCGCCCACCAGATGGCGACCCAGGCGTTCAAGAACATCCTGGCCAAGATGAATGGCGGCGAGATGAAGCCCTACCGCTATCACGATCACGGCTCCCTGGTCTCCTTGAGCCGCTTCTCCACCGTGGGCAGCCTGATGGGCAACCTGATGCGCGGCTCCATGATGGTGGAGGGCTACATCGCCCGCATCGTCTACATCTCCCTCTACCGGATGCACCAGGTGGCCCTGCACGGCTACATCAAGACCGGCCTCATCATGCTGGTGGGCCGCATCAACCGGGTGCTGCGCCCGAGCATGAAGCTGCACTGAGTGCATGGCGGCTGCCGCTGCGAACATCAAAAAGGAGAGGCTTGCCTCTCCTTTTTTTATGGCCGATGCGGGGCGACGCTAGAAACGTCTGCCGTAGTTGAGGGCGAAGACGCAGAGGGCCTAGGCAACTGCAGTCGTGTCTGCATCATCAAGGCCCCGCTTTCATCGTGGCCCGGAAGCCCTCTCCCCAGCACCGGTGCCCAAGGTCGCTTTGCGGGGGAAAGTGGCACGACACAGGCCGTATGGATGGCACCTTGATGAACCTGGCGGGCGCTGTGCTTGAAGCCCCTGGCCACGCCGGGCTTATGCTTTGGCAAACGCCTTGCTACCATGACGGCAACGGTGCTTCGCGCACCCAGCCCAACTCACAGGAGACCTCATGATCCTCTCAACCACCCCCACCCTGGAAGGCAAGACCATTCGCGAGTACCGCGGCATCGTCGTGGGCGAAGCCATCCTCGGCGCCAACATCTTCAAGGATCTGTTCGCCGGCATCCGCGACATCATCGGCGGTCGCTCCGGCGCCTACGAAAAAGAGCTGGCCCGGGCCCGGGAGATCGCCTTCGAGGAGCTCAAGGAGCGTGCCCAGGCGCTGGGGGCCAACGCCGTGGTGGGCATCGACATCGACTACGAGGTGGTGGGCCAGAATGGCAGCATGCTGATGGTCAACATCAGCGGCACCGCCGTGGTGATCTAGCCCGCCAGCGTCCGGCCCTGCATGGCCAAACGCCCCGTCACAAGCCGACCCCGAGGTCGGCTTTTTGTTGGGGGTGACGCGCAAAGGTGGGCGCAAGTGAGTGGGGCTCAAGGCCTGAACGTATCGAACGCTCCGATGGCTCTGGTCTGGCCGGGAATGAGGGAGAAAATGGCCCGGCCCGGAGAAGGTGCGTGAACATGGGGGGGCACAGGGCCTGAAGGTCGGCAATGTTGTTCAATTTTGCTATTCGATAATGAGTTATCGTTTGATATATCTAAACAAAAAATGACCTGTCAGGGGTCGCAGAGCCCAGGTCGGGACGAACATGGCGAGGTGCAGGCGGCACTGTACTCGCATCCCGCCCATAAAAAGAGGTCGCCCGGGCGACCTCTTTGTCGTCTGCTAGTTCGCTGCGGATCAGGGCAGGGCATCGGCCCGGAAGGTGTTGCAAGGATCTGTGTCCCTCGTGTCTCAATCGATCAGGGCAATGCATCGGGCCGGAAGCTGGCGCGGATCTGCGGCACCAGGGGGGAGGGGTCGAAGCCTTTCTCCTCCCCGAGCACCGGGTGGAGCAGGGGTTGGTCACGGATGGGGGTGAGGTCCCCCGCCAGCAGCTGCCTTGTGGCCTGGCCCATCTGGTAGAGCTGGCGCACCGGGTCGAACTGGCGGGCGAGATCCAGCCCGTCCCCGGCCCGGGTGAAGGCCATCATGGGGATCTGGTAGCTGGCATCCCGTGGCGGTTTGGCGCCGTGGATACCCTTGCCCGCCGACATCAGGAAGGGCTGGTGGTCCCCGAAGGCCACCACCAGGTAGCGCTTGCCGGAGTTGTCCAGGGTCTTGAGCAGCCGCTCCAGGGAGGCCATGGCATCCACCACCCCGGTGTAGTAGGTGTTGAGCAACTGGGTATCCGCCGGGCTCTGATCCGGGCAGGCGCCGCTGCGCTGCTGGGCCCGGTAGCGATCCCCGTCGAAGGGGCCGTGCCCCTGCATGGTGACCGCGTAGGCGAACAGGGGCTGATCGTCCTGGTTGCTGCGTTTGAGCAGGTGATCGATGAGGGCATCGTCGGAGATGTAGAGCCCCTTGTGCTCGAGGGCGGTGAAGCGGGTATCGAACCAGCGCTCCTGATAGCCGAGGGCCGGGATCGCCTTGGCGCGGCCCCAGAACTTCTCCACATAGGGGTGGGCGAACAGGGTCTGGTAGCCGCTCTGGGCTGCGCTGCGCGCAAGGCCGGGCACCTTGTCCGAGAGGTAGTAGTAGGGCACCACCCCCTGTTTGAGCAGGCCCACCGGCAGGCCGGTGTTCATCTCGAACTCCGCCAGTACCGTCATGCCGCCCGTGGTGGGGGAGTGAATGGTCTTGCGCCATTGGGCCACGCTGGCGGGCAGGCTCAAGGTGGGGGCGGGGGCGCAGAGACGGCCCTGCCAGTCAAGCCAGAGCGACTCGTATTGCAGCACGATCACCAGATCGAAGCGGGGAGCCCTGGGCTGGGCGGGCAGGCTCAGCTCCGGGGTGCGCTCGTTGATCTGCAAGGGGTAGCGAAACACGTTGCCGCTTTGCAGCATCTCGTCCACCAGGTTGAACAGGTAGAGGCCGGGGCCGGCACGGATGATGTCCCTGTGGTAGTTCACCGCCCTGTCCACATAGCGGATGTTGGCCCCGAGCAGCTTGTTGCCGGTCTGGGTGGCGAACACGCAGAGGGCAAAGAAGGCGGCGGTGGCGGCGGCGGTGCGCAGCAAGCCCCGCAGGATCCAGCGGGAGAGGGCGAAGCGCCACACCAGAAAGAGGAGCCCCAGCACGACGAGCACCGGCACCACAGGGTGCTGATCGAGCAGGATGTGCAGCAGGGCCAGCAGGTTGCCCAGATCGTCCCCCCCCAGCGGCACCCCGTAGATGGCGATCTTCATGAAGTTGGCGAGCAGCCCGATGCCCGAGAGGGCGGTGAAGAGCAGCCCCATATAGAGGCTGAAGCCTGCGAGGGCGCAGAGGCTCCAGCCCAGCACCATGCTGCCCCAGGCGAGGTAGTAGTGCTCGGGCCGAAAGCCCGACCAGAACAGGAATTCCCCCAGCTTGAACACCACGAAGCCGTGGAGCAGCACGAAGGTGAGGTTGCCGAGCAGCAGGCTGCCTGCCACCCGGGCGCGGTAGCTTCGGCGCAGCCGCGGCAGCAGGGTCTTGAGCACGGCGGCGCTCACCAGCAGCACCAGCAGCAGGCTGGTCATCAGGTAGAGGAGGTTGAAACCGCGCTCCGGCAGGGTCTGGAGGATCTGGCTGTATTCGGCGCTCTCCGGCCTGTCTGCCAGCAGCAGCCCGATGCGCAGCTGGTAGCGGCTGTCCAGGGCGTCGTCGGGGGCGCGCAGGGCGCTGTTGAGGCTCAGGGTGCAGCGCTCCTTGCGGCACTTCTGGCGCTTGTCCACCGCCTGGCTCAGCTGATCGATGCGCACCCCTTTGTCGTTGAGCAGCTCCACCCGCACCTTGTCCCCCTCCTGCAGGGGTTTGAGCAGTTGCCACTGGCTGCGCACCACCAGATAGAAGCCCCGGTTGTCACTTTTGTAGAGCAGGCTGTAGCGATGGAGGGTCGCGATGGGCTGATCCGCCGGGCCCAGAATGAGGGGGGCGGCACGCCCGAGCCAGCTGACGGGGTTGAGCAGCGGCAGGGCGAGGGTCAGCAGCAGCAGGGCGGTCAGCAGACCCAGCAACAGCCCGGCCAGGGGCTGGGAGGCGGGGCGGTGGCCGGTGACGGGGGCATTCATAAGGGCTCATCCTTGGAGCGGTCATGGCAGCGACGACTGCCTCTATTTTGACCCGATGGTGCGTGGCTTGTTCCTTGATGTCAATTTAATGACAACAAGATGAATATTCCGTGATGAGCACAGTGAGGCAATTTGTGATCCCGATCCGCCAGGGGCACTCATTCTGTGATGAAAGCGTCATCATGAGCCTTTGCTGCTGGTCTGGGAGGGGGGCGCTGTTTAGTCTCTCAGTAACGGTTGGAGGTACATGTATGAATCCCAAAGTTGCGGCGCGTCAGGCCAGATTGCTCCAGATGCTGGAGAGCAAAGAAGAGATCCGGATCGGGCGGGAGCGGGACTGCCCCCTGCCGCTGCCCCAGCTCGTCCGGCTGACCGAGGATCACCCGGACGTCGTCAAGGTCTACGGTCACGGGCTCACCGCCGAGGTGTTCCATCTCAAGGTGGAGGGGCACCACTGGTGCCTGAAACGCTGCCGCCAGGACTCTCTGGTGGCCAATGTGGACGGCAAGACCGCCTTTCTCACCGAGCTGGAGCGGCGTCGGGAGATAGAGAGCCTGCGGGAGCTGCATCCCACCATCCTCTCCAACGTGGTCTGCACCAGTTTCGGCTCCGCCCGGGCCGGGGTGCTGGTCTCCCCCTGGCTGCGGGGGGAGCCGGTGCGCACGCTCTGCGAGCGCAACCTGGCGCAGATGCTGGCGGTGGAGGCGGAGCTGGCCCGCTGGGGCTGGTTTGACTGGGATCCGAGCCCGGGCAACCTGCTGGATGACGGCCAGCATATCTCGGTGTTCGATTTTGGCTACATGTGGCCCTTCGATCCCCTGCACGAGTTCAATTCCAACGGCCTCACCGATCCCGACTTCCATGTGCCTGAGCGGCTGGAAACCCGCACCCTCTCCGGGCTCTGGCTGGACGAGGCGGATCCCTTGCCGCTGTTTCGCCGCTGGCGCGAGCTCTGCCTCGCCTGGGCCAGGGGAGAGCTGCAATACCTGTCGCGGGAGGGGGCGAGCGCCCCCGTGCTGGCGCGGATGCAGGGACTGGTGGGGGAGTGGAGTGCGGCGCTGGCAAGCGACGAGGCGCTGGCGGCCAACTGGTGGCGCGACATGTACCGCAGCCATCGGCTCGACATCCTGGACGATCTCAGCGGCAAGAGCTGCGGCCCGCTCACCCTGCGCCGCCTCGACTGGCTGGAGCAGGCGGTACGGGAGCACTTCCCGGCCCTGGTGGACAATCTGGCCCCTGACGAAGCGGGGCTCGGTCAGGCCGGGTTGCTGCAACGGCTGGGAGGGCTGCGCGAGCAGATCCGGGCCAATCTGCTGCCCACCCGGGCTACCCTGGTCACCAGCTGATGGTGGAAGAAGAGTGACAAGAGGGGCGCCGCGGCGCCCCTCTTTGCTGAGTGGGGAAGTGTGATGGGGCGGAAGAGGCTCGTTGTGTGCCAGCGCCGGGGCGACTCAGTCGAGCAGTTCCCGGTGCAGGCAGTTGACGATGTGGCCTGCCTCGTCCTCTTTGACGAGGAAGCAGAGGTTGTGGGCGCTGGCGCCGTAGCAGATCATCCGGATGTTGTGCTCGCGGATGGCGTCGAACACCTGGCTGCCTACCCCGGCCGCCTCGCTCATGCGGTTGCCGATGAGCGCCACCAGGGCGAAACCGGTCTCCACTTCGACCTTGCACAGCTGGCCGAGCTCCGCCAGCACCTTGTCGTTCAGGATGGGTTCGCCGTTGCTCTGGCTGCCGGTGTGATCCAGGGTCAGGGAGACGCTCACCTCGGAGGTGGTGATGAGATCCACCGAGATGCGGTGACGGGCCAGGATGCCGAACACCTCGGCCAGGAAGCCGTAGGCGTGGAACATGTTGAGGCTGTGCAGGGTCACCAGCACCTGCTGGCGGCGCAGGGCCACGGCCCGGAACAGCGGGTTGCTGCGGGTGGTGGCGCGGATCCAGGTGCCACCGGCGGCGGGGTCCTTGGCGGAGCCCACGAACACAGGGATGTCCTGGCGCAGCGCGGGTTGCAGGGTGGCCGGGTGCAGCACCTTGGCGCCGAAGGTGGCCATCTCCGCCGCCTCCACGAAGCTGATTTCGGGGATGGGGCGGGCGCGGGTGACCAGGCGGGGATCCGTGGTGTAGATGCCGGGCACGTCGGTCCAGATCTCGATGCTGCCTGCGTCCAGTGCCTCGGCCAGGAGGGCCGCGCTGTAGTCGGAGCCGCCACGGCCGAGGGTGGTGGTGCGACCATCGCCGTCGGCACCGATGAAGCCCTGGGTGATGACCAGGCTGTCACCCAGCAACGGGCCCACCGCCTGCTGGCAGAGGGCGCGGGTCGCCGCGAGATCCACGGTAGCCTTGCCAAAGCGGCTGTCGGTGCGCAGCAGTTGGCGCGCATCCTGCCACTGGGCCTTGACCCCGCGCTGGTGCAGGAGTTCGGTAAAGAGACGGGTGGACATCAGCTCGCCGCAGGCGATGAGGCGATCGGCGAGTTCGGCGTCGGTGTGCTGACTGGCCTGACGGGCCATGGTGCGAATGTCGCCGAGCTGGGCATGGATGAGGGCGCTCACGTCGCTCGGGTTGCCAAGGGCGGCCAGAATGGCCAGCTGGATGTCGGCAAGCCTGGCAAGCTGGGCATCCTGTCCGGCTTCGTCCAGTTCACCCTGAGCCAGGCTCACCAGCAGGTTGGTGACGCCGGCGCTGGCGCTCAGCACCACCACCCGGGTCGCCGGATTGGCCAGCACCACGTCGGCGCAGTGGTTCATGGCCGCGGCATTGGCGACGCTGGTTCCGCCAAACTTGGCGACATTGATCGGGTTCATTGCATACTCCTGTCTCAAGGTGAAAATCCGGTTTCATCGGGCAAATAGAGAGGAGGAGGCAAAAAATGGCAGGAAAACGCGAGGATCCCGGCCAGAAGCACTCCACCTGCAGAGCCCATCCCGTACCCGCCCCAGGTGGGGCGCGGTGTGGGATGACCACTACCGATGACAACCCGGGGGATTCAGCCCCCGCAGCCGACGTGGCGGTGTCCAGTCACTCGCCTCGTCTCGGCGCTGCTCCCCCTGACCCAAGTTCACCGGACACTGGTGTCCTCCCCTGGGCTGCCTGGGCAGCGCTCCTCTTCTGGTGCCACCTGTGACAGGTGGCGTGCATGTACAAATACCTTGGTCTGGATTGCACTGTCAATCGAGTTCGTAAAAAAGAACAAAATTGACGGTAACCAGGCACAAGATCAATCAGTTACGAAATGGTCTTGGACAAAACCTTGGAGCGACGCTGCCAGTTGTAGAAGCGCTGGCGCTCCACCGGCAGATCTTCGACTTCCAGGGGATCGAAGCCCCGCTCCCGGAACCAGTGGATGGAGCGGGTGGTGAGCACGAACAGGCGACGGATGCCGAGCCGCTTGGCCCGCTCGGCCACCTTGGCGATCAGGGTGTCCCCCCGGTTGGAGTTGCGATACTCCGGGTGGATGGCGACGCAGGCCATCTCGGCCATGGCTTCTTCCATAAAGCAATAGAGCGCCGCACAGCCGATGATGAGGCCGTCCCGCTCGATGATGGTGAACTTGTCTATCTCCATCTCCAGCTGCTCCCGGGAGCGGCGCACCAGGATCCCTTCCTCCTCCAGCGGACGGATGAGATCCAGGATGCCGCCGATGTCCTCAATGGTGGCGGCCCGGGCCCGCTCGGCGCTTTCGCGCACGATCTGGGTACCCAGCCCCTCGCGGCTGAACAGCTCCTGCAGCATGGCGCCGTCGTCCTGATAGCTCACCAGGTGGGAGCGGGGCACGCCACCCCGGCAGGAGGCGATGGCCGCGCGCAGGTAGCGGGCGGTGCCTGACATCTCTTCCCCCGCCTGCTCCAGCGCCACCAGCAGCTCTTCGGCCTGCTCGGGGAAGAGCTCGGAGATGGCCTCCCCGTGCCTGTCCATGACCCCCTGGGTGCTGCTGAAGCAGATGAGCTTGTCGGCTTTGAGATCCACCGCCACCCGGCGGGCTACCTCTTCCGAGCTCAGGTTGAAGCTCTCGCCGGTGACCGAGCAGCCGATGGGGGAGATGAGCACCAGGCCGTGCTGATCCAGCTGGCGGGTGATCCCCTCCACATCGATGCGACGCACCCGGCCGCTGTGGCAGAAGTCGATGCCGTCATCCACACCCAGCGGCTGGGCGGTGACGAAGTTGCCGCTCACCACGCTGATGCGGGCCCCCTGCATGGGGGTGTTGGCGAGGCCCATGGAGAGCTGGGCGGTGATGTCGTATTGCAGACCGCCGCACACCTGCTTGATGATGGCGAAACTGGCATCGTCGGTGACCCGGATCCGCTTGTGATACTGGGCCTGGATGCCGGCACGGGCCAGGGCCTCGTCATTTTGCGGACGCGAACCAAACACCAGTACCAGGCGGATCCCCAAGGTCTGCAGCAGGGCGATGTCGCTGACGATGTTGGCGAAATTGGGGTGACAAATGGCTTCCCCGCCGATCATCAGGACGAAGGTTGCACCCCGGTGCACATTGACATAGGGGGTGGATTGCCGAAAGGCATGGACCAGGCTGGGTTCGCGTTCACGCACGTGTTTCATTCCATAAAAAAGCAGCAATTCGCTCAATATATGAAAATAAATTCACAAATCAAGACTAAATATCGACTTGATGTTTTTTTGTCGCCATTTTGACCAGTGCGGGTGGGGAGGGGAAGACGCAGGCGAGAGCGGGAGGGTCGCCCCGGGGGCCGCTCCCTGGTTGATCCGGGCTTATAACCTGATATCTTCGGTGTTCCTTTTCGTCAGCCGCATTGCGCGGGGTTTTATACAAGGACAGGGCATATGGAGCAGATTATTTCACCGGCAGAGGCGCTGCCGGGACGGCGGGAAGCGCTGGAGATTGGCCAGGTGCACGCAGTAAACGGCCACCCGACCCAGGGGCCCTGGCCCGAGGGGATGGAGCTTGCCTGGTTCGGCATGGGCTGTTTCTGGGGTGTGGAGCGTCTGTTCTGGCAGCAGCCCGGGGTCTATTCCACCGCCGCCGGGTATCAGGGGGGGCTGACCCCCAATCCCACCTACAAGGAGGTGTGCAGCGGCCTGACCGGCCACGCCGAGACGGTGCAGGTGGTGTTCGATCCCAAGGTCATCAGCTATGGGGATCTCGTCAAGCTGTTCTGGGAACACCATGATCCGGCCCAGGGGATGCGCCAGGGTGGCGACATCGGCACCCAGTATCGCTCCGTCATCTTCGTCGGGGACGACACCCAGGAGGCGATTGCCCAGCAGAGTCTGGCTGCCTACCAGCAGGCCATGACGGCGAGCGGTGACGGGCGAACCATCACCACCCGCATCCTGCCGCTGGCCCCCTTCTATTACGCCGAGGATTATCACCAGCAATATCTGGAGAAGAATCCCGAGGGGTATTGCGGCCTGGGGGGCATCGGCGTCTGCCTGCCTCCCAGCCTGAATCGCTGAGGCGTCATTGCATACCACGGGGGCCATCAGGCCCCCGTGTCATTGTGATGAAAAATAATTGAAAAAAATGCGTCAGGTGGGGAACTAAACTGAACCCTGGCTGACCAACAGGGTAGCGACCACGGATGGTTGCCAAGACCAGACACATTTTTTTGCCCCGAAATTCATTACTCTGACAAGCGCGATGAATTGACAATGCTAGCAAGCAGGGCTGCCCGATGAGGCGGCCCTTTTCATTGGGCGTCCCGCCTCACTCCTCGCCTCATTGCATCTCGTCCCCTTGCCGTCACGGCAGGGGAGGGGTCAGCTGATGGTGCTGTCGAACAGGTTCTTGATGAGGTCGATGAACTCGATGAGGAAGGCTTGCTGGGCTTCGCTGGGGGCGGACAACCAGACGGCGGAGAGCACCTCTTCCAGGTCGGCGACCACGGCATCGGCCTCCTGCATGATCAGGAAGCGCACCTTGGGGTCGAGCTGGGGGTTCTGCTCGCAGATGGCCATCAGGTTGTCGGCCACCCGGCTGCTCACCAGATCCTCGATGGTCTGGGCGCCGCCGCCTTGTTGCTGGCTCTCGAACAGACCCAGACTCTCTACCAGATACTCGATCAGCGCAATGTAACCGTCGCTCTCTACCACCATGATGGCTGCCCTTTCTTCATTGCCTTGGGGAAATGGTGCGTATTTTAGTGGCTGAACCCGTCATGGCAAGCGGCAGTGGAGCCGATGGCGGATAAATTGGACACCGCCGCGCTCCACCGTCTCCAATCCGGTCAACAGGAAGCCGTGACGCAGGAAGAGAGCGAGGCTGAAGGCGCTCGCCTCCGTGGTGAGGCTGCCAAGCCCCATCTGGTTGGCGGCTGCCAGCACCCGCTCCAGCAGCAGGGTACCGAGCCCCTGGCGCGGATGATCCGGGCTCACGTAGAGCAGGCTGAGATGACCGTCATCGCTCAGGGTGGCAAAGCCAAGGGGCACATCGTCTTGCTCGATGACCCAGCCATGGTGCTCGCGCAACTGGCTGGCAAGCCCCGGGTGATGGGCGCCCCTGGCCCACTGCTCCACCTGATCCGGGCTGTAGTGTGCAGGCCCCAGGCGGCGTACCGACTGCTCGAACAGATCCAGCAGCCTTGGTATGTGCGCCTCCTCGAGGGGGACGATGCGGGGAGAAGAAGGAGACGGCATGGGTCAACCCTCCCTGATGGTCGCGCGGGGGGGCTGGGGCCGCTTCGCCCTGGGCAGACCCGCCACCACCCGCTCATAGGAGTGGACTATCCAGCCCTGCCAGAGATCGTCAGACAGGCCTTCACTCAGTGTCACCGTGTTCCAGTGCTGCTTGTTCATGTGCCAGCCCGGTTTCACCTCGGGGTGGATCTCCCGCAGCAGCAGGGCGAGCTCGGGTTCGCACTTCAGGTTGATGGAGAGGGGCTCCGCCTGCCAGTCCACCAGGGCAAACATCTTGCCGGCGATGCGGTAGACCAGGATCTCCGGGCCGAAGGGGGTGTCCTCGGTGGCGCCGGGCTGGCTGAGCAAAAATTCACGCAATTGAACGAGGGTCATGGGGACTCCAGGCTGGTCCGATCATGGTGGAAGCATGTTCACCGGGGTGAGCCTTCTGTTAATATGCGCGCCGAGTATACCCCCCATCACCCCGGGAGCCCATGAGATGTTGTACCACAAGACCTTTGAACTGGGTCCCGATCGGGATTGGGTGGTGTTCGTGCACGGTGCGGGCGGCAGCTCCTCCATCTGGTTCAAGCAGTTGCGGGCCTACCGGGAGCACTTCAACGTGCTGCTGCTGGACCTTCGCGGTCACGGCCAGTCCAACCAGCTGCAGCAGGTGGTAAAGGGGCACTACAGCTTTCGGGCCGTGACCGAGGACATCCTGCGCCTGCTGGATCACCTGCGCATCCCCCACGCCCATTTTGTCGGCATCTCCCTTGGCACCATCCTCATCCGCCACCTGGCGGAGCTTCGCCCCGAGCGGGTCAAGAGCATGGTGCTCGGCGGCGCCATCCTGCGTCTCGACATCCGCTCCCGGGTGCTGGTGCAGCTTGGCCGCCTCGGCCAGCACTTCCTGCCCTACATGTGGCTCTACCGCCTGTTCGCCTTCATCATCATGCCGCGCCAGCACCATCAGGAGTCCCGCAACCTCTTCGTGCGCGAGGCTCGCAAGCTCTGCCAGAAGGAGTTCAAGCGCTGGTTCCGTCTCGCCACCGAGGTGAACCCCCTGATGCGCTACTTTCGCGAGCGGGCCCTGCCCATTCCCACCCTCTACGTGATGGGGGAGGAGGATCACATGTTCCTCGCCCCGGTGCGCGAGCAGGTGGCCCGCGACCCTTACAGCCGCCTCGAAATCATCGAAAAGTGCGGCCACGTCTGCAACGTGGAGCAGCCGGATCACTTCAACCGCCAGTCCCTGGCGTTTCTCTCCCGTCAGGCGGCGTCATCCGCCCTCTGAGACCCGACAAGGGCCTCAGATGAAGTAGTGGCCAATCTCCAGATAGCGCTGGCGGATGTGCTCGATGAGCAGCCTTATCTTGCGCGGCGGCTGGCGGGTGAAGGGGTAGACGGCGTAGATGCCGAGCTTCTTGCCCACCTGATCGGGGAAGAGATCCACCAGCTCGCCGTTCATCAGATCGTGATAGACCAGACAGCGTGGCACATAGACGATGCCGCGCCCCCCCAGCGCCGCCTTGCGAAGGGCACCGGCGTTGTCGGTTGAAAAGCTCCCCGACACCGACACCAGATAGTTGCCCTCTTCCCCCTTGAAGGCCCACTCCGAGGCCCCCGTGCTCTGGTAGGCGTAGCGCAGGCAGTTGTGGGTGAGCAAGTCTGACGGCTCCCGCGGCGCCCCGAAGCGGCGCACATAGGCGGGGGCGGCGCAGATGACCCACTGGGAGTCGAGAATGTGGCGGGCAATCAGACTCGAGTCATCCAGATAACCGGTGCGAATGACCAGATCGAACCCCTCTTCCACCAGGTTGACGAAGCGGTTGTCCAGGGACATCTCCACCGTGAGCCCCGGGTGCTGCTGGCAAAAATCGGCCACCGCATCGGCGAGCAAGAGCTCGCCGGAGATGGTGGGCACCGACATCCGCACATGACCGCTCACCTTTTCACCAAATCCCGCCACCGCGTCGAAGGCATCCAGTGCGGCGGCCTTCACATTTTTGGCACCCTGATAGAGCGCCTTGCCCGCCTCGCTCAGGGTGAGCCGGCGGGTGGTGCGATAGAGCAGCTGCACCCCGAGCTCCTCCTCAAGACGCCCGATCCGCTTGCTAACCACTGAATTTGTCAGGGAATTTTGTTCAGCCACCTTGCTGAAGGAGCATGCCTCCACCACCTGGGCGAAGAGGATGAGGTCGTCGGTACTGGCCATATTGATCAACTTTTGGAACGAATGTTGTTCATTATTTCCATATATCGCGAAAAAGGAACAGGGTAAGGTCACGTCCGCTTAACAAAACAACAACAAGGTGCGCCTCTGCACCCCTCTGGACAAGGACGCAATGATGACAGACACCCTGCTGGCCCTGGTGGCCTTCTCGCCGATCCTGGTGGCCGCCGTGCTGCTGGTCGGCCTCAACTGGCCCGCCAAGCGCGCCATGCCCGTCGCCTTCCTGTTGACCGTGTTCATTGCCCTGTGGGGCTGGCAGATGAGCCCGACCCGGGTCTTCGCCTCCACCCTGCAGGGGCTGGTGATCACGGTGACCGTGCTCTGGATCGTGTTCGGCGCCATCCTGATGCTCAACACCCTCAAACACACCGGTGCCATCACCGCCATTCGCGGCGGTTTCACCAACATCTCGCCGGATCGGCGCATCCAGGCCATCATCATCGCCTGGTGCTTCGGCGCCTTTATCGAAGGGGCCTCGGGCTTTGGCACCCCGGCCGCCATCGCCGCGCCGCTGCTGGTGGCCATCGGCTTCCCGGCGCTCGCCGCCGTGCTGCTCGGCATGATGATCCAGTCCACCCCGGTATCGTTCGGCGCGGTGGGCACCCCCATCCTGGTGGGCATCAACAAGGGGCTGGATAACCAGGCCATCGGCCAGACCCTGAGCGCCGGTGGCAGCAGCTGGGAGGTCTACCTGCAACAGGTGACCACCAACGTGGCCCTCATTCACGCCACCGTCGGCACCCTGATGCCGGTGCTGATGGTGATGATGCTGACCCGCTTCTTCGGCCGCAACCGCAGCTGGACCGAGGGGCTCTCCATCCTGCCGTTTGCGATTTTCGCCGGGCTCGCCTTCACCGTCCCCTATGCCCTCACCGGCATGCTGCTCGGCCCCGAGTTCCCGTCCCTCATCGGCGGTCTGGTGGGGCTGGCCCTGGTGGTGACGGCGGCGCGAGCCGGTTTTCTGGTGCCCAAGAACTCCTGGGATTTCGCCCCCGAGAACGAGTGGCCCGCCGAGTGGCTGGGCTCCTTGAAGCTCGATCTCAAAGAGGCCGCTGGTCGCCCCATGTCGCTCATGCTGGCCTGGCTCCCCTATGTGGCACTGGCGCTCCTGCTGGTGGCGAGCCGGGTGAGCCCGGAGTTCAAGGCAAGCCTCCTGTCGGTGAGCCTCGCCTTCACGGACCTTTTGGGGGAGAAGGGGGTCAGCGCCTCCATTGAGCCGCTCTACCTGCCGGGTGGCCTGCTGGTGCTCTGCGCCCTGCTCGCCACCTGGCTGCAGTCGCGCTCCCTCGCCCCCTTCGGTCGGGCGCTGGGGGAGTCCAGCCGCACCCTGATCGGCGCCGGCTTCGTGCTTATTTTCACCGTGCCCATGGTGCGTATCTTCATCAACTCCGGGGTCAACGGGGCGGATCTCGCCAGCATGCCGGTGACCACCGCCAATTTTGCCGCCGGGCTGGTGGGGGAGTTCTTCCCGGCGCTCAGCGCCACCATAGGTGCGCTGGGGGCCTTCATCGCCGGCTCCAACACGGTATCGAACATGATGTTCAGCCAGTTCCAGTTTGAAGTGGCCCAGACCCTGGGGGTCTCCACCGCCGCCATGCTGGCCCTGCAGGCAGTTGGCGCCGCTGCGGGCAACATGATCGCCATTCACAACGTGGTGGCGGCCTCGGCCACCGTGGGGCTGCTCGGCCGTGAGGGGGCGACGCTGCGCAAGACGGCGCTGCCGACCCTCTACTACCTGCTGGTCACCGGCCTTATCGGGCTGGCGCTCATGTACAGCTTCCACATCTCGGACGCACTGCTGCAGCTCAAGTAAGGAGAGCAAGTGATGAAGGTAATGCGGGTCTACCCGGCCAAGCCGGCCGATGTCTATCTCTACGCCACCTGTCTGGTGGACCTGTTCGACCCGGTGGCGGGGCTCGATGCCATCGCCCTGATCGAGCGGGAAGGGATAAGGGTGCACTTTGTCGAGAAACAGACCTGCTGCGGGCAGCCGGCCTACACCTCGGGTCACGAGGAGGAGGCGCGCAAGGTGGCGCAAAGCCAGATGGCGCTCTTCCCCGAGCCCTGGCCGGTGGTGGTGCTGTCGGGCTCCTGCGGCGGCATGATGCACCACCACTACCGCCGCCTCTTCCCCGAGAGCCCCGAGGTGGCCGATTTTTGCGATCGGGTGTTCGAGCTCACCGAGTTTCTGGCCCGGATCTGCCGGGTGCGCTGGCACGGGGTGGGGGAGGCGAGCATCGTCATGCACACCTCCTGCTCGGCCCGGCGCGAGATGCAGGTACACACCACGGCCCGCAGCCTGCTGGGGCAGCTCGATGGCGTCACCTTGCATGAACAGGCCTACGAGAGCGAGTGCTGCGGCTTTGGCGGCACCTTCTCGGTGCGCCACCCCCACATCAGCCAGGCCATGGTGGAGGACAAGACCCGCCACCTGCTGGCCACCGGCGCCGACACCCTGGTGAGCGCCGACTGGGGGTGCCTCTTGAACATCAAGGGATCCCTGGCCTATCAGGGCAGGATCTTGCCTGCCACCCACCTGGCGAGTTTCCTGCTCGCCCACAGCCGCCCCGACAGTGACGAAATAGCTCATAACGGCGCCGCTGTTAGCGATTTGGCTCATACCAAAGAGGCCCAGCCCCATGTCTGATCACGCCAAGTATTCGCCGCGCCGCTTCCATCCCCAGGCCGAGGCGGCCCTGGCCGACCCCGTGCTGCGCCAGAACTTTCGCGGCGCCATGGATTACCTGCGCGGCAAGCGCCGGGATGCTTTCGCTGACCCCGCCGAGGAGACGGCGGTGCGCGATGCGGCGGAGCAAATTCGCCAGCGCTGTCTCTCGCGTCTGCCGGACCTGCTGGAGCAGCTCGAAGCCAACTGCGAGCGCAACGGCATCCGGGTGCACTGGGCCCAGACGCCGGCCGAGGCCAACGCCATCATCCTTCGCATCGCCCAGCAACACGGGGTGAGCAGCATCGTCAAGGGCAAGTCCATGGTGAGCGAGGAGATAGGCTTCAACCACGAGATGGCGCGCCACGGCATCCGCTGCCTTGAGAGCGACATGGGGGAGTTTATCGTCCAGCTCGACAGCGACACCCCGTCCCACATCATCATGCCCGCCATCCACAAGAACAAGCAGGAGGTGAGCGACACCTTCGCAAGCAACCTGGAAGGCTTCACCCCCACCACGGACGTGGACGCCCTGATCCAGACCGGGCGGCGGGCCCTGCGCGAAGAGTTTCGCCGCGCCGGCATGGGGCTGTCGGGGGTCAACTTCGCGGTGGCGGAGACCGGCAGCCTGTGCCTCGTCGAGAACGAGGGCAACGGGCGCATGTGCACCACTGTGCCGAAAGTGCACGTGGCCATCACCGGCATCGAGAAGGTGGTGGAGTGCCTATCCGACGTGCCGCCCCTTTACAGCGCCCTGACCCGCTCGGCCACCGGACAGGCCATCACGACTTACTTCAACGTCATCAGCGGCCCGCGCCGGGCAGGGGAGCTGGACGGCCCGGACGAGGTGCACCTGGTGCTGCTCGACAACGGCCGCAGCCAGGCTTATCGGGACGTAGAGCTGCGCAAGACATTGCAGTGCATCCGCTGCGGCGCCTGCATGAACCACTGCCCGGTCTACACCCGCATCGGCGGCCATGCCTACGGCACCATCTACCCGGGGCCCATCGGCAAAATCATCTCCCCCCACCTGCTGGGGCTGGAGAGTACGAGCGATCTGGTGACGGCCTCCAGCCTGTGCGGTGCCTGCGGCGAGGTGTGCCCGGTGCGCATCCCCATTCCCGACCTGTTGCAGCGCCTGCGCCGGGAGGCCAAGCACGACGCACAGCCCGGCCACGAACCGCTGGCGGGGCAGGGGGCGGCCAGGAGCCGGCTCGAGACCCTCGCCATGCAGGGCTTTGCCTTCGCCGCCACCCACCCGCGCCTCTACCACGCCGCAACCGGTGTGGCCGGTCGCTTGCGGGGCTTGATGCCCAAACACCTGGGCCCCTGGACCCAGTGCCGCGAGGCCCCCAAACCCGCCCCCCAGAGCCTGCACGCCCTGCTGCGCCAGAAGAAGAAGGAGTCCTGAGATGTCGAGCAAAGAGGCCATATTAAGCCGCCTGCGCGGTGCCGCCACCCCCATTGCCCACGCCCCCCATGGCTGGCAGCCCTGGCGCGGGGCCGATGACGGCGCGCGGCGCGAGCGTTTCCTTGGCATGATCACCGCCAGCCACGCCGAGATCCTCACCGTCAAGAAGGAAACACTGGCCCGGGAGCTGACCGCTTGGCTGGATAGAGAAGCAATAACGCATCTGGCTTGTGGCCAGGGCGGCCGTTGGCAGAAAGCGGTCGCGGCCGCCTGCGCCGGGCGATCTGTGTTGACCCCCTCTGGCGAGTTCGCGAGCTGGAAGGACGCGCTGTTCGACGTCTGTCAGGCGGGCATCATCCACTGCGCGGGGGCCATCGCCGATACCGGCACTCTGGTGTTGCTGCCGGATAACGGTGAGCCGCGCACTCTCTCCTTGGTGCCCCCCTGCAATATCGCCCTGCTGGCGGCCTCCACCATCGCCGACAACCTGGCGGGGCTGGTGGACGCCGGGCGCTGGCAGCAGGCCATGCCCACCAACCTGCTGCTGGTGTCCGGCCCCTCCAAGACTGCCGACATCCAGCAGACCCTGGCCTACGGTGCCCACGGCCCGAGCCGCCTGTTGGTAGTGCTGGTGGAGGATTGCTGATGCGCTGGAATGAATTTGACGCCGCCGTGCTCTCGCGCATCCCGCCGGAGCGCCTGGTGAGCGACCCGGATTTGCGCCTCGCCCACGGCACGGACGCGAGCTTCTACCGCCTGGTGCCCGAGCGCATCGTGCGCCTCGACTCTTTGGATGAAGTGCGCTTCGTGCTGTCGGTGTGCCGCGAATTGGGCCTGCCGTGTACCTTTCGCGCCGCCGGCACCAGCCTCTCGGGCCAGGCCCTGAGCGAATCGGTGCTCATCACCCTGACCGATAGCTGGCGCGGCCACCGCATTCTGGACGAGGGGGCCCGCATCGCCCTGCAACCCGGGGTGATCGGCGCCGATGCCAACCGCTATCTGGCGCCTCTGGGGCGCAAGATTGGGCCGGATCCCGCCTCCATCAACGCCTGCAAGCTCGGCGGCATCGCCGCCAACAACGCGAGCGGCATGTGCTGCGGCACCGCCCACAACAGCTATCACACCCTGCACGCCATGACGTTGCTGCTGGCCGATGGCACCGTACTGGAGAGCGGTGATCCCCACAGCCGCGCCGCCTTGGCGGCCAGGCGCCCGGAGCTGCTCACGGGGCTTGCCGCCCTGCGCGCCGAGGTGCTGGCGAATACTGAACTTGCCGCCAAGATCCGCCACAAGTACCGGCTCAAGAACACCACCGGCTACGCCATCAACGCCCTGCTCGACCATGAGGATCCCGTCGATATCCTCACCCACCTGATGATTGGCTCGGAGGGGACCCTCGGCTTTATCGCCGAGGTGGTGCTCGATACCGTGCCCGAATACCCCCACAAGGCCTCGGCCCTGCTGGTGTTCCGGGACGCCGAGCAGGCGTGTCTGGCCACCTCGCGCCTGAAAAGCGCCCCGGTGGCGGCGGTGGAGCTGATGGATGGGCGCTCCCTTCGCTCGGTGGCGGGCAAGCCCGGCTTGCCGGACTTTATCAAGGCGCTGGACCTGGCTGCCTGCGCCCTGCTTGTGGAGGTGCATGGGGAATCGAAAGAGGAGCTGGTCGATCGCTGCGAGCAGGTGACGGCCATGGCGGCCGAGTTCGCCCAGGTCGCCTCTGTGCCTTTTACTACCGACAGCGCCGGCCTCTGGGCCATTCGCAAGGGGCTCTTCCCGGCGGTGGGGGCGGTGCGCACCACCGGCACCACCGTCATCATCGAGGATGTCGCCTTTCCCATCGAGCGTCTGGCCGAAGGGGTAGCGGGGCTGCAAGCCCTGTTCGATCGCTTCGAATACGGTGAAGCCATCATCTTCGGCCACGCGCTGGAGGGGAACCTGCACTTCGTCTTTACCCAGGGCTTTGACGATCCGGCCCAGGTGGCCCGCTACGGCGCCTTTATGGATGCGGTGGCCGAGCTCGTCGCCGTGCGCTTTGGCGGGTCCCTCAAGGCCGAGCACGGCACCGGCCGCAACATGGCCCCCTATGTGGAGCTGGAATGGGGGTCGGAGGGGATGGCGCTGATGCGCCGCATCAAGGCGCTGCTGGACCCCGATGGCCTGCTCAATCCCGGCGTCATCATCAACGATGACCCCAAGGCCCACCTGGCCCATCTCAAGCCCATGCCGGCGAGCGATGCCATCGTCGACCCTTGCATCGAGTGCGGCTTTTGCGAGGCCGTCTGCCCCTCGCGCACGCTGTCGCTGTCGCCGCGCCAGCGCATCGTGCTCTATCGGGAGTTGTCACGCCGTGGTCGCAGCGGTGAAGTGGCAGGGGATCTTGCCCGGCTGTTTGACTATCAAGGGATTGAGACCTGTGCCGCCACCGGGCTGTGCGCCGATCGCTGCCCGGTGGGCATCAACACCGGCAGCCTGATCAAGAAGCTGCGCACAGACAAATATCAGCGCTTCGTGCCCATCGCCCGCTGGAGCGCCGATCACTTCGCCGGCGTTACCCGCACCGCCCGCAGTGCGTTGGGCCTCAAATCCATTGCCGGCAAGCTTCTGGGAGACAAAGCGCTGGCGCGATTGGTGAACGGGGTTCGCCATCTGAGCGGCCAGCGCACACCCGCCTGGCTGCCCACCCTGCCGGGGCCGAGCCGCTATCGGTGGCCGCAAGGGGAGGGGAGCAATGACGGTTCATGCGAGCGCGCTGTGGTCTATCTGCCGTCCTGCGCCAGCCGGGTGTTCGGCCAGCAGGAGGAGGCCCCGTCACTGCCGGACGTGGTGCAATCACTTCTCAATAAAGCGGGCTGCCGGGTCATCGTGCCGGCGAGAATTGAGGGGCTCTGCTGCGGCATGCCCTATGACAGCAAGGGTATGAGCGAGGTGGCTGCGGCCAAGCGCAGTGAGCTGGCGGCGGCGCTGTGGCAGGCAAGCGAGCAGGGGCGCTGGCCCGTGCTGCTCGATACCAGCCCCTGTGTGCAGCGACTGCTCTCGGGGGCGCTCGGCAAGGGCCTTCGGGTGTTCGAGCCCGCTACCTTTGTGCTGGAACACCTGCTGCCCCACCTTGAGCTGGCCCCCATCGATGAGACCGTCATGCTCCATATCACCTGCAGCAGCCGACGCATGGGGTTGGGGGAGAGCATGCTGGCGGTGGCCCGCGCCTGTGCCCGCGAGGTGATAGTTCCTGAGCATATCCAGTGCTGCGGCTTTGCCGGTGACAAGGGGCTGATGACCCCGGAGCTCAACGCCGCGGCGCTTGCCAGCCTGCCCGCCCAGGTCCCCAGCGATTGCCGTCAGGGATTCAGCAACAGCCGCACCTGTGAAATGGGGCTTAGCCAGCACGCCGGCATTCCCTATCACAGCATCCTCTATCTGGTGGATCAGGCGGCGAGATAGGGGAAAAAAACGGCAGGATAACTATCCTGCCGTTTTCAATGGGGTGAACAAGGTGGCTTAAAAACGGGACTTGTCTGGTGCTACGTGCTATGAAAGGGGCCGATACTGATACGAACGATGGCAAGGAAGGATTGATGACGCCGCTAAACCACTATCTGCCTGCCTATCACTTCTGTGAAGAGCACGCCCGCGATATTGCCGCCGACCCGCACACCGTCATCCAGGCGGCGGCCAACTATCGACCGGAAGCGGATCCGGCCTTTCGCCACCTGATCGGCTTGCGGGAAGTGCCGATGCGCCTTGGGCATCTTCTTGGCCGCCAACAGAGCGCCAGCCCGCCTCCCTTTGGCTTGGACAGATTCGTGCCGCTCGACAGCCAGGACGACAACACGCTGCTCTACGGCCTTGTCGGCCGGTTCTGGAGGCCGGACTTTGGTCTGGTGACTATGGCGGACAGTCAGGCGTATCTGGACTTTGCGGCGCCAGGCGTCGCAAAGCTCGCCCTGGGGTTTTCGGCCAGCCGCCAGCCAAACGGCACCACCCGGTTGACCACCCAGACAAGGGTGTTCTGCCCGGATCTGGCCTGCCGCCTCAAGTTCGCACCTTACTGGTATCTGATCCGCCCCGTCAGCGGCCTGATCCGGCGCCGGATACTGGGCGCCATCAAGGCAGAGAGTGAAAGGGGGTTGTAATCGACATGCTGGAGCACTTCAATTGACCGGTGTTGACGACTGTATCTAGCCAGATGGTCGATGCGTGAGTTATTTAATGGAAGATGCTGATAATAAGTTATACAGAGTTGGGTGAGGTTCAATACAGGACTTCGGTTTAGGGTTATATAGTAGGCTCGATTGGCGTGGCTAAATCGAGCCTACGGTATATTTAATCTATCCGTTGATTACATTTGAGTGCTTGTTTTCATGATGCATTTTAAAAAATTACTTCTTAAGTCATCAGCCTTGTTACCGAAGTGAGCTTCACGATGATGACTCGGGCAGAGTGCAATTACATTAGTGATTGCATCGCTTCCACCCTCTGAGAGTGGCTGTATATGGTGGGTTTCCAGATAAATAGAGCCTGACCGTGTCTCGAAGCCTTTGGCACCACACCATTCACACAGTCCCCTGGCCCTGGTCAACACATAATTCCTGATTTAGGGGTCCCGTTGAAAGATCATTCCAGTGACTTCCTTTCTTTTCCCTTCACCTTCGGGTAACTCCAAATGCTGGAACTGGTCAACATATTTTGGCTCGGGTTGACTGCGAATAAGGAGGCAATCGCCGCTGTCAGAATCATAAGACTGAACGTACCAAAGTTCAGAATCAAGAAGGCGCGTTTCTGCAGTAGACTTCACACGGCCCGTTGTTTGCTCGTGTTGGACTCCATCACAGATGATTACCCTTAGTGGCCAATTTAGACGCGCTGCTTTTTGGAGGGAAAAATCCATTTTTATCGCTCGCCTTGATTGTGGCGAAGTTGTGACATTTTGGGCGACCTTTCGCATGTTCAAACTCTGGACAATGCTGCCATTTAAAAATTTAATGTCTTCATACCAAAGGTTTAACACGATTATACTTTTATTCGTGTTCTCGTAAGACCATTCATAGCAATACTTCGGGTTAGATGCAGCCTTTCCCTCACCACCTTTGAAATTTGCCCAATCACTTACGTCAATACCCGCCTCAGAAACTAGGTCCATAACACGCAGGCGTTCTTTGGGTTTTAAATCCTCAACTTTCATTTTGTCCTCAACTTGTTGTTGAATAAATCATAATGCGTAAAACATTAACATTAGAATGTGATACAGAACTTTATTTTGGCAAAATATGATAGAAAGTGTGCATTGAGTTCTTTTACAAAAGGTTGATAAATTAACAAGGAGCAGATGGAGGCTTTATCATAACCTGTCATCTCTACTGAGTTAAAATGCACCTCAGGATGTGGGGAATGGATAATTTCTTGAAGCGAAACAGATTTCAAGGTTTCAATACCCCGTCATTTCCAGATAGCCAACGCCTTTTGCGTCTCCCAAGACTAAGACCGCCCCTTCCCAGTAGTCGAAGCGACCGGTCATGGCCTGATTGGCTTGGCGGGCGCGGATCGTCAGGTTCAAATCGGCGGCTTCCAGCTGCCACTCGATGGGGTAGGCTTGCCCCTTGGGGCCGCGCCAGGTCTTGCCGGGGGTGAGGTGGATGTGGTCTGGGTTCAGCACCCGGCTGCTGCCATCGCGTTCAATCAGGATGCCGTAGCGGTTTTCAGGCTCGGTGCGCCCTGCCTTGGTGCGCAGGCGAAACAGCATCAGCTCGCGGCCATCGTCAAATTGCAGCGAAAACCAGTCCCAGCCCGATTGCCACTGGGCCAATACCGAGCTGCTCCACTCGTGATCAAACCACCCCTCACCGCTGACGTTGCGGGTCTCGCCATCCAGGGTCAGGGTGCCGCTGATGGTCAGGCGCGGGTAGGAGTAGTAGAAGGAGGCGTTGCCCGGGCTCTTCTCGCTGTAACCCGCTTTGCCTTGCAGCACCGCAGGCTTGGTGGCGCTCACCTGCACATCAAGATCCCCCCCCTTGCTCTGCACCTTGAGGGTGGCGGGAAAGAGCGCTTCTCCTTGAGAGGCCAAGACCCACTCTTTCAGCCAATACTCACCGCCGCTGGCACCGGCGAGCCCTGGCCCCTGGCGGCTGGTGCGCTCGTCCTGCTGGTGGCGGCCTTTGCTCACATCCGTGATGGCGAACTGGGCCAACCAGAGCTGGGGGGTGAGCCAGGGGTTCTCCGATGTGATCCCCTGCTCGATGCCTTGGCGAAACAGGGTCCACTGCATGCCGTAGCCGCGCCCTTGCTCGTCTTTGAGGTTGCCGGTGAGATACCACCATTCGGAGCGGTAGTCGGGGTGGGCAGCGTGATCCGTGGGCAGGAGGATGGATTGACCCGGCAGAGCCTTTTTGAAGTGATCGCTACCACCGCCGAGGATGCTCCCCAGATCGCTGGCCTGCGCGTGGCCGCTTATGGCAACAAGCGGGATCAAGCGGGCTGCAAGCCACAGGGACCGTAAAGAGGACAAGATTCCCCTCACCCTGGCCCTCTCCCGAAGGGAGAGGGGATGGTTCGCGGCAGCTCTGTGCGCTTCTCTGCGCTGAATCAAGTGCGGTGACAGAGATCTGGTCAATGGGAACGTCAAGCCATGGCCGAGCCAGAGCGCCAACCAATATGTCATACCACTCTCCTTGCGGCGTACCAGGAGGCCAGCGCCCCGCACACCGGCGCCAGCAGAAGCGCCGTGACGGCGTGCAGGGGGGCGGCCTCGAAGGCCAGCCGCCAGCCGAAGGCGCGGGGGTTGACCACCTCAATCAGCACCCAGGCAAGGCCATAGCCCACCGGCAGTGCCAGGAGCGCGGTGAGCAGCCCGAGGCCCGCCCCCTGCCATACCAGCAGCCGGCGGCAGTGGCGGGGGCTCAGGCCAAGGCTCTGCAGGGTCTGCAACTCGCCGCGCCGGGCCAGCCCCAGCACCATGAAGGCCGAGCCGATGCCGACGAAGGCGATCCCCAGAATGAGCAACTTCAATAGCTCGGTCACCACGAAGGTCTGATCGAACACCCTGAGGGCGGCGGCGTGGATGGCGGGGGCGGGCAACAGGTTCACCTGCTCGCCAAACTGGCTCCTGAGCCTGTCGCCAAGGCGCTCGGGGGCCGGGCTGAAGAGGGCAAGGGATTGCACCTTGCCCCCTTCGAAGGCGTGCAGTATCTGCCCCTTGTCGCTGCCGTAATCCTGATAGACGCCGGTGACGGTGAAAGCCCTTGGTGTCCCCTCACTGGTTACCTCGAGGCGCTGGCCCACCCTGACCCCGAGGCGTACCGTCAGCGGTTCGCTCGCCAGCACCTCGTCGGGAGCGGCGGGCCAGCGCCCGGCCAGCAGGGGATAGGCGGCTTTGAGCTCGGGGATAAAGTCCATCTGCGCCCACTCGATGGGCTGCCCCTGCCAGCGGGCGGGGAGCACGGCGCGGCGGGAGGCGGCGCGCACATCCGGCGCGGCGAGGATGGTGTTGAGGGTCTGCTCGCCGAGGGCGCCCCTGCTGCCGGCCACCCCCTTGGGGGCGGTGACGTAGAGATCGGCGGCCAGACGCTGGCCGAGCCAGATCTCCACGCTCGAGCGAAAGCTCGACACCATGACCCCGATGCCGATGGCTGCGGCGATGGCCAGTTGCAGCGCCATCACCGCGATGGCGGTGCGATCCAGGTGATAGAGGGTTTCGGCCACCCCGAGCCGGGCGGTGAGGGGGCCGCGTGCACGCAGCCGCCCCAGCAACCAACGCAGGGCATCGGGCAGCAGGAGGGCCATGGCGAGCAGCCAGCCCCCGGCCACGAAGAGGGCGCCGCCAAGGCCAGTGGCGGGTTGCCACAGACACAGGGTGCACAGCAGCAAAATGGCGATGGCAAGCCCCCGGCGTTGCCAGGGGTGAGCCGGTGGGCGACTGTTGCCCTCTCGCAGCGCAAGGGGGGATTGGCGCTGCAGTTGCCACCAGCCGGGCAGGTTGGCGGCAAGCATCCCCAGAAGGCCAATCACCAGCGCCTTGCCAAGGCTGGTGGGGGAGAGACGCAGCAGGTCGATGGGGTTGGGGCCATAGAGATCGGCCAGCGCCTGGGTGAGCTGCCCCATCAGGGCGAGGGCCAACAGGCTTCCGAGCAACAGCCCGAGCAGAGTGCCGAGGGTGGCGAGGATCAGGATCTCCAGGGTCAGCCAGCGCAGCACCCGGCGCGGCGGCATCCCGAGGATGATGAGCTGGGCGAGCAGGGGGCGGCGCACGCTCTGCACGAAGCGCTGGGCGTTGAACACCAAAAACAATCCCACCGCCATGGCGAGCAGGGAGAGGGCGGTGAGGTTCAGCGCCAGCGCATCCCCGAGCTGGCTGGCATCGAGGGCCGGGCTGATGGGCTCGAGCCATAAGGGCTGAGCGGGGAACTCGGCTCCCTGCACGGCCTGCAAGGCTCTTTGCAAGGTATTGGCCTGCGCATCGCTCAGCTTGAAGACGATGCGATCCAGTCTGCCTTCCTTGCCAAGCAGGGGCTGGGCGAGGCCGATGTCGGTCACCAGCAGCCGCTCCATGGGGACGGCGCCGGGCTCGAAGGTGCCCGCCAGGGTCAGGGTCAGGGGGCGTTGCCCCTCATCCCCCAGCACAAAGGTTCGCGACTGGCCCGGTTGCCAGTCAAGGCGTCTGGCCTCGGGGGCGGCCAGCCAGACGCTGTCGGCGCGATTCAACGAGACATCGGGTTGGCTGTCTGGCGCATCGCCAAAGAGGCGGCGCAGGGGGCCGGGGTTGAAGAGATCCATCCCCAGCAACTGGAAGCTGCGCCCCTGCTCGTCCTTGAGCCAGGCGTGAAGCTCTGGCATGGCGTCAAGGTTCGGCTGGCTTCGCACCAGCCTCACGTAGACTTGCTCATCCAGGCCACCCTGGGGGGCCAGGCGGTAGTTGGCTTCCCCGGCGAGCTGGCTGCGGGCAGCGACGAAGTTGGTGCGGGCGCTGTGGTTCAAGAGCTCGATGGCCACCACCAGGGTGACCCCGAGGGTGAGTCCGGCCAGGCTCATCAAGAGCAGCCAGGGGTGAGCGCGATAGAGGCGCAGCAGCGCCTTGAGCGGCAACATCAGCAGGCCCCCCGGCAGACGTCAGCCATGGCGGCGCCCCTTGAGCTCGACCAGTTGCCCCCCTTCAAGGCGCAGCACCCGATCCGCCAGGTCGCCATAGCCCGGGTTGTGGCTCACCAGCAAGAGACCGGCGCCGGTATCGCGCACCGCGCTCATCATCAGGGCCATCACCTGCTCGGCGTTGTGTTCATCAAGGCTCCCGGTGGGTTCGTCGGCGAGCAGCCAACGGGGCTGATGAATGAGGGCGCGGGCCAGCGCCACCCGCTGGCGCTGGCCGCCGGAGAGCTGTTCCGGCCAGGCGTGGCGTTTGTGGCTCATGCCAAGGCTCGCGAGCAGGGCATCGAGGCGCCCATCGTCCTGGGGCAGGTTGTTTATCTGAAGGGGCAGGGCGAGGTTCTCGGCCACGGTCAGGGTCGGCAGCAGGTTGAAATCCTGATAGACGATGCCGAAATGGCGGCCACGCAGGCGGGCCCGCTCGTCTGTCGGCAGGGTGTCGAGGCGGGTCTCTTCCAGCCAGATCTCCCCCTCGTCCGGGGCGATGAGACCGGCGATGAGGTTGAGCAGGGTGGACTTGCCACAGCCGCTTTGCCCCAGCAGCAGGCAGGTTTCCCCCGGGGTGAGGGCGAGATCCAGCCCCTCAAACAGGGGGAGCGTCTCGCCGCCGTTGGCGAAGCGTTTACTGAGGTTGCGCAGGCTAAGCATGGGATAACCGTTTGATGGTCAATGGCTTTCACAATGTCCGTCACTATGCCAGTTAGTGATCGCGCCTGCAAAAGGGATGGGGATCCTCGCTGGATCCCGCTTGCCTGAGGTGGTTAGAATAGGGCCTTCCATGGGTCACAGGATGAGCAAGGATGTTACACAAGCAAGTCAGTTTTATCGTCGACAGCAAGGGCGTCAAGCAGGCTGCCGTGGTCCCCATCGATATCTACAACGAGCTGATGACCCTGCAAAAGGCCCTCTCCGACAACAAGCCGGGGGAGCGCGAGCTCTACCACTTCAACGGCAAGGGGGCAGAGGCCCATGGTTATCCGGTGGGCAAGCGGCAAAACCCCGGTTTCATGGTCCAGGCGGGCTCCACCGCCAACGGCGAGGATGCGGCCTCCCTGCGCGAGGCGGTGATCGAGCTGCGCCAGGAGCTGCTGGGCAAGGGGGTGCTCGTTCCCCACCCCGAAGGGGGCTTCATCTTTACCGCCGATCAGCTCTTCAACAGTCCGAGCCTGGCCGCGAGCCTGGTGGCGGGCAACAACCGAAGCGGGCTGGATGCCTGGCAAAACAGCGCAGGCTACACCCTCAAGCAATCGGGTTTTGGCAAGAAGACCTCCTGATGACGGGGCCCGGCAACGGGCCTCGCTCATGTTTGCCTGAGTGCCCGCGGCGGGCCGCTCATCAGGATGACAAAGAGAGCGGCTTCCCTTTGCGCTGCTAGCCTCAATGCCAGACGCCTGCCAGGAGATGCCGCCATGTCTGGACTCCTTCGCCTCGTGCCCGGGGCGGCCCTGCTCAGTGCCCCCGCCGCTGCGGGCAACGTCCCCCTCGATCTGACCCACAGCGGGGTCGGGCTCTTCGCCCTCGCCATCTTCGCCCTGGCTTATGCCCTGGTGATGGCCGAGGAGTACCTGAAGCTGCGAAAGTCCAAGCCGGTGCTGGTGGCCGCCGGCATCATCTGGATAGCCATCGGCCTGGTCTATACGGGGCAGGGGCACAGCGAGCTGGTTCAGGCCGGTTTTCGCCACAACCTGCTGGAGTATGCCGAGCTGATGCTCTTCTTGCTGGTGGCCATGACCTATGTAAACGCCATGGAGGACAGGCTGCTGTTCGCCGTGCTGCGGGTACGCCTGGTGCAGGCGGGATTCAGCCTGCGTACGCTCTTCTGGCTCACCGGTTTTCTCGCCTTTTTCATCTCCCCCGTGGTGGACAACCTCACCACGGCGCTGCTGATGTGCTCAGTGGTGCTCAACGTGGTCAACGGGGAGCGCCGCTTCATCAACCTGGCCTGCATCAACATCGTCGTGGCAGCCAATGCGGGCGGCGCCTTCAGCCCCTTTGGCGACATCACCACCCTGATGGTGTGGCAGGCGGGCAAGGTGCCGTTCCAGCAGTTCTTGCTGCTCTTCATCCCCGCCCTGCTCAACTTCCTGGTGCCGGCCACCCTGATGAGCCTGATGGTGCCCCGTCTGGTGTCCGCCATGCCGGGCGAGATGGTGGTGCCAAGGCGCGGCGCCGTTGTCATCGTGCTGCTCTTTGTGCTCACCATAGTGACCGCCGTCGCCTGCCATCATTTCCTGGGGTTGCCCCCCGTGCTCGGCATGATGATGGGGCTGGGCTACCTGCAATTCTTCAGTTTCTATCTGCGAAAGACCCAGCCCGTCACCCTGGCCCGGGCACGGGCGCTGTATGAGCGCACCGGGGACGAGGCCAGGCTGCTGCGTCTGGGCTCGGTGGTGCCGTTCGATGTGTTCAACAAGATTGCCAAGGCGGAGTGGGACACCCTGCTCTTCTTCTACGGGGTGGTGATGTGCGTCGGCGGCCTCGGGTTTATGGGGTATCTGGCGCTTGCCTCCCATTTCCTCTATGACGGTGGCGATCCGACCCTGGCCAACGTCACCATCGGCCTGCTCTCCGCCCTGATCGACAACATTCCGGTGATGTTCGCCGTGCTCTCCATGGAGCCGCAGATGAGCACGGGGCAGTGGCTGCTGGTGACATTGACCACCGGGGTGGGGGGCAGTCTGCTTTCGGTCGGCTCCGCCGCCGGGGTGGCCCTGATGGGGCAGGCCAGGGGCATGTATACCTTCGTCGGGCACCTCAAGTGGTTGCCTGCCATTTTGCTTGGTTATATGGTCGGCATAGGGGCGCACCTGTGGCTCAACAGCGCCCTGTTTTAGGGAATCCGGTTCCAGGCACCAGGGAGAGGCAGGATGGGACAACTGTTCGAGGCGCTTTTGCCGCGCCATGTCACCTTTATCGAGGGGCAGAAGATCTTCTTCGTCGGCACGGCAGCCGCGAAGGGATCGGTCAATCTCTCCCCCAAGGGCGGGGATTCGCTGCGCGTCCTCGATGCCCACACCCTGGCCTGGCTCAACCTGACCGGCAGCGGCAACGAGTCCGCGGCCCAGGTGCTGCAACAGCCGCGCATGACGGTGATGTTCTGCGCCTTCGAGGGGGCGCCGCTTATTCTGCGAGCCTATGGCCAGGCACGGGTGCTGCACCGCACTGATCCGCAGTGGCCGTCGTTGCTGGCGCTGTTCCCCCCAAGCGTCGCGGCTCGCCAGATCTTCCTGCTGGACATTGAACGGGTTCAGACGTCGTGCGGCATGTCGGTGCCTCTGTTTGACTATCAGGGAGACAGGGAGGATCTTGCCAACTGGTCGGCCCGTCAGGGCCGGGAGGGGATAGAGGCCTACTGGCGCAAGAAGAACCAGCTAAGCCTGGATGGGCTGGAGAGCGAGATCCTGGCGCGCAGCGGGTTGCAGGCCGATGACTGAGGCCTGCGCCCCGATGCAAAAAGCCCTGTCCATGGACAGGGCTTTTTCATTGCAGGGCATCAGGGGACGCGCTTGCCGCTCAGCAGCCAGTAACTGAGGGCCGACCCCAGGCCGCAACCGGCGATGGCGATGGCCATGGGGAGCGGCGATTCGGGGGGATTGAGGTTGACCAGCACCCCCACCAGGGCCCCAAGGCCAAAGCGCAGGGTACCCGCCAGCGCCGAGGCGGTGCCTGCGGACTGGGGAAAGTGGCCCATCAGGCCGGTCATGGCGTTGGCCCCCACCAGGCTGATGTGGCCGACGAAGAGCACCACCGGGATGACGATACCCCACAGGCCCCCGGTCTGGCTCCAGGCGTTGTAGATGAGCAGGGCCCCGGCGAGCGGCAGCACGGTCAGGCCGTATCGCAGCATGCGCTCGGCACCCACCCCTTTCACCAGCCGGCTGTTGGCGAAGGTGACCACCATCATCAGCAGGATATTGAGGCCAAAGAGCCAGCCGTAGTGCTCGGTCGGCACCTTGAAATACTCGATGTAGACATAGGGGGAGGCGCTCAGGAAGGCGAACATGCCGGAGCTCGACAGGGCGCCGCACAGCACATAGCCCATGGCACCACGGTGGGAGAGCACCCCCCAGTAGTTGCGAAGCACCTGCCCGAGTCGCAGGGGTTGCTTGTGCTCGGGTTTGAGGGTTTCCTCAATTTTCCACTGCATTACCAGGCAGATGAGCAGGCTGATGGCCACCAGCAGCCAGAAGATGACCCGCCAGTCACTGTGAGCACTGATGTACCCCCCCACCACGGGGGCCACCAGGGGGGCGAGGGTCATCACCAGGATGACGAAGGACATGGCGCGGGAAAACGCATCCTTCTCGAACAGGTCGCGCAGCAGGGCGTTGACCACCACGGAACCCGCGGCGCCCCCTGCGGCCTGCAACATGCGCCAGGCGAGGAGCTCAGGCAGGGAGTCCGCCATGGCGCAGCCCACGGAGGCCACGGCAAACATCGTCAGGCCCGCCAGGATCACCGGCTTTCTGCCGAAGCTGTCGGCGAGCGGCCCGTAAAAGAGCTGGCCGATGGCAAAGCCCCCCAGGAAGGCGCTGATGGTGAGCTGGGCGCCGTCGATGCTGGTAGCCAGATCCCGGGCGATGGCGGGAATGGCGGGCAGATACATGTCCACCGCGAGGGGAGTCAGGCCCGCCAGGGCACCGAGCAGGATGAAGAGGAAACGGGGGGAGAGGGAGCTGGCTTGGGGCATAGGGTATCCGAGTCGTGGGCTGGGCCGGGTTAAGAGGCAGGTGTTGAGTCTATCAGTTTTGGCGGGCGCGATCAGGTGCATCCTGCCCGATGCCCTTTTGTCTGGTGTGGCGCCAGAGCAGCCAGAGCCAGGCAAGCCATCCGAGCAGGGAGAGGGCATTGCCGGTGCGCTCCGGCCAGCGTGCCGCCAGGGTCAGGGTGAGGCTGTGGTGGCCCGCCGGAACCCAGAGTTGCATCAACCCCTGGCGATTGGCGCTCACCGTCAGCGTCAGGTGCTCGTCGAGGCGGGCCTCCCAGCCGGGGTAATGGTATTGGTGCAGGACCAGCCGGGTCGGTACCCGGGCCTTGACCTCCAGCGCCAGGGCGCGGGGTTGCCAGCGGGTCAGGCTCCAGCTTGCGCCTGGCGGTTCGGCGCTGACAGGCGGCTGGAACTCCTCCTTCCAGGCGAGCAGGGTCGGGGCGAACATGCCCCCCGGCACCTGCCTTGGCCTGTATTCCCGGGCACTGCGCTTGCTGTCGAACTCGAATGCCATGGCCTCCCGTTCGGGGGCCTGGGTGAGGGGGGCGTGACGCACATAGGCCAGGGTGGAGAGGAGGGTCAGCAGAAATACTCCCCACCAGAGCCACTGCCAGAGACGATGGGGCTGGGTGCCGAGCGCCACCACGGCGACCGTGGCAAGGGCGAGCACCAGGTTGAGCCGCCAGGGAAACTGCACCCGCTGCAAGGGGGGAAGCAGGCTCCAGAGAGGCTGGCTCGGGGGCAGCATCATCAGGAAGGCGACGACGCCGATCGCCCCCCAGCACAGCAGCTCGGGGTGGCGCGGCTCCCGGGCGGCGGCCCAGGCGATGAGCAGCAGGGCCAGGGTCAGCATGCTCTGCCACGCCAGGTGACCGCGAAAACGCCAGTCCTCCCAAGCGCTGGGCAGGCGGTCGAGAAAGTTGCGCCTGTAGTCGAACATGCCGCCGCGCATCAGCTCCATGGAGATGGCCCCCTGATCCGCCAGGGCGGGCAGCAGCAGGGCGGCTGCCATGCAAAGCCCCACACCCTGGGCGCCGAGGGCTTGCCAGCAGGGCGTCAGAGTGCGGGTGCGTCTGGCGAACCAGAAGGCGCGCAAGGTGACCAGCCCCATCATGAGCAAGAGGCTGGGGAGGTGGGAGAAGGCCAGCAGCGCCAGCCCCAGGATCAGCAGGGGCAACCCCTGAGGTCGTCCGCGGTGGGCGAGATCCTGCCCCAGCAGGATAAGGGGAGCCCAGGCGAAGGCCCAGAACTCCGCCAGGGCGAAGCGGGCATAGAGATCCATGGCGACATGATAGGGCAGCGCCAGATAGAGCAGGCTGGCGGCCAGGGCCCGGCCAGGGGGCGTGGTGGCACGCAGCCACAGATAGGCAAACACCCCGGAGAGCAGCAGGGCCAGGGTGGCGCTGCCAAGTAAAGGGTAGGTGGCCTGCTGGGGGTGGGCACCGGGCCCGGCAAAGAGGGCGCTGACGTAGTAGGGGAGCGGGGGATAGAAGAAGAAGGTGGGGCTGCCGAAGCCGCCGTTCATGGCCATCAGCCAGCGGGGATAGAGCTCCCCCTGCCAGAGCTGGCGGGCAAAGTAGTGGCCGGAGAGCAGGTGATGAAACAGATCGTGTCCCTGGCTGCCCCCCTGCCACCAGAGCGGCAGCATCAGCAGGGCGCAGGCCAGCAACAGGGCCAGCGCGACCCGGATCCCCTCCCTGGTTCCGCTCGTGTTTCTTTCCATTGCACTGGTTCCTGACAGACCCGGCTGTGAGTGTAGACGAGTCGTGCGATGCCCTCGCAAGTGCCCGGTTCAGCGGGGCAGGGCGAGCCAGAGGCCGGGTTCGGCGTGAAAGCGGGGGGAAAACCAGAGGGTGTCATAAGGGCCTGGTAGCGCCTCTGCCCCCAGGGGGCGGCGGCTGAGGCGGCAGGCCCCCTGGGTGAGCGCAAGGGCGGCATCCCCCCGGTACCAGCCGTCGGTGACGGGCAGGGTTGTGGTTTCCCTAAGCAGCCTCACTCCCCACTGGGTCACCAGCGCCGGGCACGTTTGTTCGGCCAGTCTGGCGGCCCGGGTCATGGCTGGTGCCACCGGTGGGGTGAGGGTGCAGAGCAGCAACAACAGGGCTCCCAGCATGGCTGTCAGCTCGCCCCGGCGTGGCAGCCAGCCTGCCAGCAGCACGATACCGAGCAGGGTGATGGGCGCGAGATGGCGGGGATTGTCCGGATTCTGGCCAAACAGGGTCCAGAGCAGCAGGGCGAGCCAGTAGAGCGTCCAGAGCACGGAGGGGGCTGGATTGTGATCCTTTGAGCGTTGCCAGAGTGGCAGTACCAGCAAGGCTCCCATCAACAGGGGCCAGAGCGGGGTCAGCTGCTCGTGGAAGGTACGGGCCCAGCTCAGCAGTCGATCCCCGTGGGCCGCCGCCGTGTTGCCCCACAGGGTAAAGTGGCCGTCGGTAAAGCGCCGCCCCTCGCCAAAATAGGCCCAGCCATCGGCCTGCCAGACAAACAGCAGGCAGGCTAGCCCCACCAGCGCGATGGGGAGCAGAAACCTGACGCGCGTGCCCTGCTGCGCCATCCCCAGCCAAAGGGGCAGCAGGGCCAGCACGAAGTAGGAGGGGCGCAGCGCCAGCATGAGGCCCAACAGCAGACCCGCCAGCGCTATCTTGCGCTGTTGCAAAGCCAGGAGCGCGCCCAGCCAGGCGGCCAGCGCAGGCCCGTCGGACAGGCCGGAGAGGGCCAGGGTCGGGGTGAGCGGCAGGGCCAATACCAGCAGCCAGACAGGCGCCAGCAGGCTGGGCCGCTGCCACAATCTGGCCGCGAGGAAGGCGGCGAGCGGCGCCAGCAAGCTGCTCCCCAAGAGGCTGGCCCACTGCACCGCGCGGGCCGGCTCGTCCACCGCCAGATTGATCAGCCGCGCCAGCCAGATAAAGGCGGGGTAGCCCGGAAAGTGGGGGGAGAACTCCAGCACGCTGAAGCGCACCACCCCGTGGGCAAAGTTGAGGGCATCGTCGGAATCGAGCGCTACCGGGAAGGTCAGCAGCCAGCCAAGCCAGGCCAGTTGCAGCAGGGTAAGCAGCCACATGGTGATTGAGCTGGTGGAAGGCCAACGCCGATACGTTGCCTTCCCCCTCATCCCCAGCCCTTCTCCCGCAAGGGGAGAAGGGGGCAAACCGGCGTCCGGGTGCATCTATCGGCAGGCCGTGCGTAGGGTGGGGAGAGTGCAGCGAAACCCACCGTTTGTCACAACGAATTGGCGCAATGATGGGCTGGTGGCCATCAAAGCGGTGCCAGCACGGCCATCAGCGCTTTTTCGGCATCGCTAAAGGCAGCGGCATCGGCAGGTTTGGCACCCACCCCGAACACTCCCGGGTTGCCGATGGCATCGAGCACCTTGGCCAGCGCCTGTTCGGCGGCCTTGCGATCTCCTTCATTCAGGGAGGGGAGGATCAAATCCAAGAAGCGCTTGCTCTTGACCACCAGCACCTTGGCGGTCTGGTAGTCGCCAAGGTTCTGGCTGGCCCCCTCGAGGCGGCGCTCGATCTCCGCCTTGTAGGCCCGGTTGAGCAGGGCGGCGGTGGCTGCGGCGTCTTTGGCCTTGATGGCGGCTGCCAGCGGTGCTTGCAGCTCGACCTTGTGGTGCTGTTCCAGATAGGTCAGCTCCTCGGCAATCTCGCTCAAGGTGGCGCTGGCATCCTTGCCGTCAGTGGCTGCGCCCAGCAGTGCCTCGCGGGCATCGATCAGCGGCTCCTTGCCGGCGGCGGCGTAGGAGTAAGCCTGCGCCTGCCCGCTCAGGGTCAGCAGCAGGGTGAGGGCGAGTAAACCCGGGCGGATGGTCATCCTGTTCTCCTTACTTATGCCAAGAGGTTATGCCCATGGCGCGGCACTCAGGCCACGCTCTGGGTCTCGATCACGGTATTTTCGTTGCGATGATTGAAGGTGTTGCGGCGTCTGTCTGCCTGTTGAACACCAGTCATCGTGCTCACGCCACGCTCTGGGTTTCAATGACGGTATTTTCGTTGCGATGATTGAAGATGGCGTGGCGTCTGTCCACCCCGTCGATCACCATGTCGGCGGCCATCATCCCCATCTCCATGGCGGTGTCGGTGAAGATGTAGCGGAATGTCCCCTGACGGCCGGTCATGATGAGGTTGCTTATCGGCATCAGCGCCTTGATGGCGTCGTTGCGGCGGGCCTGATAACCCAGATCCATCAGCGGATAGGCGTATTCACTGCGCGCTTCGAATGTCTCATCGCCGAGCTTCTGGGTATCGACGCCGAGGCTCGCCAGATCGGCGGTGACCCGGCCGCGCAGATCAGAGAGCGGTGCCTGCCAGGTGGCATCGCCCGGGTTGCAGGGGATCTCCAGCATCACCGAGGTTTGGCCCTGTGGCGCCATAAAGGGGCTGCGCCGGCGCGGCTCCTGCAAACGGGTCGCCAGAATATGGGGGTCGGAGAGGTACTGCCAGGTGTTGTCCGACAGGTTCTCCTGTTTGAGAGGCATATTGACGAAGCGAAGCGACCGGTAGTGCAGATCGCACGGCAAGCCCAGATGCTGGCAGGTAAGCGGCAGCGGCAGGGTGGAGATCACCTGATCAAAGCGCTCGCTCTGTTCAACGTTATCTTGTGACCAATACACCCGTTCGATGCGGCCATCAGCCTGCTCGAGGCGGGTGATGGTGGCGCCGGTTTTGAGCAGGGCCCCTTCGGCCACCAACCGCTCCCCCAGGGTGGTGAAAATCTGGCCGAAGCCATATTTGGGATAGCGGTATTTGCGGGCATAGGTGCGCACCGACATGCTGCCGTTGCGCCTTGGCAGCAGGCGGCGCGCCACGTCTTTGAGATCGATCAGGCTGATGCGCTGGCCAGCCCAGTCGGCGGAGAGCTGGTCCGGGTTGATGCCCCACAACTTGCCGGTGTAGCCCTCGAAGAACTGGCGGTAGAGGGTACGGCCGAAGTGGCTCTGGATCCACTCGGCAAAACTCGCCTTGGCAAAATCGGTGGGTTTCTTGGCAAAGGGCAACAGCAGCAGATCCTTCACCGCCCCGGCCATCAGGGCCAGCGGCGCCGTCTTGAGCAGGTTGGGCAGGTTCAAGGGGTAGTCATAGGTACGCCCGCCAAAGCGGATGACGCTCTTTCGCTCGGCGTGGAGCAGGTCGTCTCCCATCAGCTCGTCGATAAAGGCGAGCAGCTCGGGGTTCTTGGTGATGAAGCGGTGGCCGCCGTAGTCGAAGCGATACTCCCCGTCGCGCCCCTTGAAGGTCTGGGTGGCGCACATGCCGCCGACGACCGGCTCCTGCTCGAACAGGGTGACCGCAAAACCGGCCTGGCGCAGGCGCCAGGCGGCCATCAGACCGGCAGGGCCGGCGCCCAGCACCGCAATGTGCTTCTTGTTGTTGTTGTCGTTCATGAGTGTTCCGAAACGGCGTGATAGCTGGGGGAGCCCGCCTGTGCGCGGCTCCCGAACAGAGTGTGATCCCCGGGCTCAGCCCCTGGTCGGGGCGGCGCTCCCCTGGGGGCGATAGCTGCGATGCCAGAGGGTGACAAAGATCATGAGGTAGCAGGCCCAGGTCAGCAACTGCAGGCCGGCCGGTGAGGCGTTGTAGCCAAACAGGGCGCGCAGGAAGGTGCCGAATACCCCCTGATCGTCGAGGATGTGGCTGATGTTGAAGACCGGCGTGGTCCAGAAGGTGATGACGTCCGCTGCCTGCAACATGTTGACGGCGGACGAGAGCAAGCCTGCGGCGATGATGATGATGAGCAGGCCGGTCCAGCGGAAGAAGGGGGCCAGCGCCACCTTGCGGGTGGAGCGCAGCAGCCCCCACACCAGCACCACAGAGACCAGCAGCCCCGCCAGCGCGCCCATCAGCCCCTGGTGCAGATCCACCCCTTGCCCGGAGTAAACCAGGGCCGAGAAGAAGAGCACGGTTTCAAAGCCTTCGCGCATCACCGCCAGGAAGGCGAGCAGCACCAGACCAAACAGGTTGCCACCGTCGATGGCGGCATCGATGCGCGCCGTCATGGCCCCCACCTGGGATTTGGCCTGTTTTTGCATCCAGATAGCCATATAAGTGAGCACCAGGGTGGCGAAGATCAGGATCCCCGCCATCAAGAGGTGGTTGTAACGTTCGCTCTCGAACTGGCTCACCACCACCTGGAACAGGAAGGCGACGACAAGGGAGGCGACGAGACCTAGGCCCACCCCCAGATAGATGAACTTGTTGTAGCGGCTTGCCCCCAGCTTGGCGAGGTAGGAGAGGCAGATGCCGACCAGCAGGAAGGCTTCCAGCCCCTCGCGCAGGGTAATGAGAAAACTTGCGAACATCAGGATTGAGGCTCCGTATCGGGCGTGAGGGGGAGGGGCTGCAGGGTCAGTTGCAGCCGATTGAGTTGCACTATGGGTGGCTCCGGCAAGCTCGGCTCGGCGGCGCGCACCGCATCATTGACCCACTTGGGGTAGGTGCGGAAATTGAGTCTGATATCGGCCTTGAAGGGCCCCCGGGCATCTGCGGGTAGCGGCCAGGCTTCATCGCGCCAGCCATCGGCCGGGATGCGGGTATCTTCAAGGAGCTTGGCGTAACGCCAGAACTTGAGCCCCACCGGCTTGCCCTCGGCATCGCCAAACACTTTTCTAAATAGCCGCGCATCCTCAGGGACGGCGCCGTTCACCGGCTGGCCGCTTTCAAGCACCCGCTTGCCGCTGGCGTCGGTGACGGTCAGCTCCAGCCAGAGTTCACGGAAATCGGCGACCCCGGTGGGCAGGGCATGGCCTGCGCCGGTATTGGCGACTCTCACTACCAGCGCGGGTTGGCCACTCTGGTTTTCCATGCGGGCCGAGAGGGTCGCGCTGGAGCGCAGCAGCGCCAGGCTCTCCTGCTCAAGGGTTGCACTTCTCAGCCCCACCAGCTGGTGCTGGGCGCCGGTAAAGTTGTGGCGATAGAGTCGTTCTTTTACTGTGCCGTTTTCGGTGGACTGGCCCGCCACCGGCGCGCCGCCGTTGCCAGGTGTAGGATTCATGTGGCAGTCGATGCAGGTGCGCCGTTTGGCGGGATCTTCGGCTTTGGCGAAGCTGGATTTTTCCCACTCATCCCAGGTGTTGACGATATTGGCGCCGGTGCCCGGGGCGAACTCGTTGTGGCACGATTTGCACAGGGCCGCGTCCCGGTAGAAATCCTTCTGGTAGGAGGCCTTGTGCATGGCGGGGCGGGCGTTGATCTGCCGCTCTGCCAGCCAGTGCTGGAGGCTGCCGCCGGCGGCATCCTCGAACACATAGCTCTCGCGGTCTTTCAGATTCACGGTAAAGGCGCTGTTGCCGCCGGCATCCTCGAGCTTGGTGATGCGATGACAGAGCACACAGCCGGTCCCTTCCTCCACCACGGGCTCGCCTTTCTGGTGGGCCGCAATGAGCGAAGCCCCACCCTGCTCGAACATGTGAGAGCCCTTGGGCAGATCAGTCTGACCGTTCATCACCTGCTGGGGCATGTGACAGCCCTGGCACCACTGGCCGAAGGCCTCCCCTTCGGTTTCGCGGGCCAGCGCCTGCACCACCTTGTAGTAGGGGTGGGAGTTGCCCATCAGCCGGTGGTTGCTCTCACTCCAGTCCTGGAACGCCTGTTGGTGGCAGTTCTGGCAGGAGGCGGAGTTGAGCCACTCCTTCGGATGAGTGGTCGGCGCCTTGGCAGGATCCCTGCGCGGGGCATCGAGCCGCAGCCAGTTGGCCAGATAGGGGAGGTTGCCGTCACTGGTCACGAAAGCGTGCAGATCCTCCATCATCGCCTGCACCTCGGGCTGGGGCCTCGCGGGGTCGACCGCATCGGCCCCATCGCGGGTGTCATGGCCCATGCCGCCCTGGGTCTGCTGGGTCATGCGCAGGTATTCGCCGATAAAGTCCCCCGCCACCATGTTGGCGAGGTTGGCGTGGCCGTTGATGGCGTTGTCGCCGCTCTTCTGGCGATGGGCCGCCATCAGATAGCGGTTGGTGAAGTTGAACCCGTCCAGATGGCAGGAGTTGCAGCTCATCCAGTTGTCCCCCGCCATGGGGAAGCGGCTATTGGCGGCAGTATTACCCAGGTTGAACAATCGTTCACCGCGCTTGAGTGCTTTGGGGCGGGGATCCGTCTCTACCAGCTTGGCGAAGTGGGGCACATCGACGGTGACCCGGGCAAACGGGCCGCTGCCGCCGCTATTGAGACGGGTGAGATCCTGCCCCATGACGTTGTGGACCAGGATATGGTCGCCATCGATCAGCAGATCGCGCGGATTCTGGCCCGGCAGGTGACGCAATAGCTGGGTCGCCTTGGCGCCCCCCTGAAACTTCTTGCGGCGGTGGCGGTTGCTGTTCTGCTTGCCGCTGCGCGACAGGTCGAACACCAGCAAGTCTTCGGAACCCGCCAGGGTCAGGTAGACCCGCTTGCCATCGGCGGCGAAGCGCGCCGCGAACGGGTTGGAGACGATCTGGCTGCGGTTGCCGACGCTGGGCAGGTTGATCTGCAAGAAGAGCTGTTTTCTTTCATCGACCCGCTCCTTCTCTTCATCGAGATCGATGATGGAGACGGCCGGGAAGACGGTGCTCTGAAACTGGAAGGGGTGGTCGAAACTCCAGAGCACGTGGGGCAGCCAGGCTTCGCTGCCATCGGGGGAGAGGGCGATGCCGTCCAGCAGGCGCGGCAAGCCCTGGGAGTCGCTCGGGGTATCGCTGTGGGTTTCCGCCAGGGTGATGAGCTTGGGCTTGGGGAGGGTAGCGCCCTTCTCAAGTTTGGCGAGATCATAGATGGCGAGCTGGCCTGTCATGGCGTGGGTGAGCAGCAGGCGATCGTCGTCGGTCAGTGCCAGCCCGCGGGGAGTCTCGGCGGTTTTTGCATCCAGCTGGAGGTTGCCCGCCCTGTCATAAGCCTGAAGGCGCCCTCCCTCGAACAGCGTGACCCAGAACCACTGACGCTTGGGATCGAAGATGACGCCATAGGGTCTATGGTCGGTGGGGATCGCCTTGTCCAGGGTGAGATCATCCTCCAAGAGCAGCAGGCGATCGCCGCTGTAATCGGTGACCAGCAGGGTGTCGTCATCGGCGCGGGCCAGCTGGCGCAGGTCGCCACCTAGTTGTGCCTCTTTGAGTCGCTTGCCGCTATCGCGCTCAAGCAGGGTGACGGAGCCGGCACTCTGGTTGGCGGTGACGAGGCGCGGGGCGCTCCCCTCGTCATAGGCAATCATGGCGGCGCCCATCTCCCGGGCCGAGGCGGTCCCCAGCAGCAGGGCGGCCAACATCAGGGATAACAACAACTTCAACATAAGATCAGGTGCGCCATTTCAAGATGGTCCAGCGCCAGGCGTGGCGCAGCACCAGGGGCGTCAACGCGAGCGCGCTCAGCCAGTGGGCCCAGCTGGCAAGGTTGCCGAGGCTATCCCCCGGGGTACCGTGCAGCACCAGCACCAGTCCGCTGGCCAGACAGATCAGCAGCAAGGCTTCGATGATGCGCCCGGTGGTGCGCAGAAAAGGCTTGCGGCTCTTGCGCAGCAGGCTGCGATGGGAAAGCCAGAAGGCGCCAAACAGCAAGGGGAACAGGGTGAGCGAGAGGGCGACGTGCAAAAACAGGTTCCAGCGCGCCAGGGACCAGGTCGGCGTCAGGGGTTCCCACAGCAGCAGACCGGAGAAAAACATCAGATAAAGGGCACCCTCGGCCGCCTGATGGTGATAGGCCAGCCACTGCCAGCAGTGTCGTGGTGAGAGGGAAAGACTCGTCATGGGTGCTCCAGCTCCCGGGCGGTTCAGCCCGGGGCGAGCAAGTTTACAATGCAGTAAGGGTAATGAAAAGAGTTATCAATTCGGCTCTTGATGAATAGACCCTGAATGGCGCCGGGCCCTATTTGTGCTCCGCCAGCCGCTCGGTCACCGCATAGATAAGTGCCGCGGTGGAGAAGGCGAGGAAGACGATGACCGACCACTTCATCTCGATCTCGTTGCCGGTGCCGTCGTCGAGGAAGGCTTTGAGCACCTCGATGCCGGCGATGGTCACCAGGGAGTTGATGACGATGAGTTTGAGGGACGCGAAGTTGATCTTGCTGAGCCAGTTGTCGCCAAGGGCTGCTCGCTGCTCCGGGGTCTTGATGAACTGCACGTAGCCGCAGATGGCCACCAGGATCAGCATCTGGGCCACCAGCACGAAGTCCACCAGGGTGAGTACCCCCGTGATGAGGTCCAGATAGTGGATGTCGATGATATCGCGGCACAGCACATAGAGCTGCATGGCGAACTTCACCATCAGGAGGGCGACACAGATAAGGATGCAGACATAGAAGGGGAACATCATCAACCGGCTGCCGTTGAGCATGACGTTGAAGCGGCGCATGGGAAACTCCATCGAAAAGGAAGGCAGCCAGAATATCCGGAAAGAAAGGAGCGGGAAAGCGCCTTGGCGCTTCCCGCCCGGCCTAGAGGGGGAAGGTGGGAAGGCCCTGGAACAACTGCTGCAACCCCTCGCTCCAGGCCTTTCGCAGCGCCACGAAATGGGGGTTCTGTTCGGTGATGCGGTGCTGGTTCGTCGCCGAGAAGCTGCCCTCGTGATAGACCAGGGCATCCAGGGGCAAGCCCACCGACAGATTGCTGCGCAGGGTCGAGTCGATGGAGATGAGGGCGCACTGCAGGGCGGTTTGAAGCGGCGTCTCATGGTGGATGATGCGATCGATGATGGGCTTGCCGTACTTGCTCTCACCAATCTGGAAATAGGGGGTGTCGGCGCTCGCCTCGATGAAGTTGCCCTCCGGGTAGATATGGAACAGGCGGTGGCGCTCCCCCCGGATCTGCCCCCCCAGCAGGATGTTGCAGCCGAAGTTGATATGGCCCTGCTGCTGACCCCCATCCCGGCTGATGACGGTGCGTATGGTCTGGCCGATGAGGGCGGCAGCCTCGTAGAGGCTGGGGAGGGCAAGGAGCTCCTGCCCCTCCGTCAGCAGGCTGATGACGCTCTGGGTGGTGGCCAGATTGCCCGCGCTTTGCAGCACTATCACCCTGTCCTCCCGGGTGAAGAGGTGCAATTTGCGAAAGGTGGCGATGTGATCCACCCCCGCATTGGTGCGCGAATCGGACGCAAACACCATGCCGTCTTGCAGGCACATGGCGACGCAATAGGTCATGACCGCACTCCCGCCAGGACTCTCCCGGTCTTCATTGCTGCTGTCCATCCAGGCGGGTCACCTGCGCCTGGCTCTGCAACTGTTCGCACCCGCCGCCATAGCGCACGCCGCGCACCGGACAGGCATCCAGATAATCCATGCCGACTGCGAGCTTGAGGTGCTCGCTGGTGGAGCTGGTGAGGTTGGTGACGTCGAACGTGTGCCAGCGCTCCTCGATCCACACCTCGGCCCAGGCGTGCATCGCCACGTGGCTGTTGTCCTGGCTGTAGAGGTAACCGCTCACGTACCGGGCCGGCAGGCCGGCGTGGCGGCAGCAGGTCAGGAAGACATGGGTGTGGTCCTGGCAGACGCCGCTGCCCGACGCGAGGGCCTCGTCGGCGCTGAAGGTGGCATCCGTGCTGCCGGGCTGATAGGGCATCAGCACCAGGATGCGTGCCATCAGGCTCTGCAAGTCGGCCAGGGTCGGCTCCTCTGGCAGGCAGGCCTTCGCGAGATCCTGCAGGGCCGGGGTCGGTCTGGTGAGGGGGGTGGGCCTCAGGTAGCTCAGGGGAGAGATGAGGGAGGACTCCTCATCTTCCGGGGCGTCGTCGCAGATCTCCACCTCCCCGTGGGCGCGGATCAGGATCCCCTCGTGGGGGGACTCCAGGCTCAGCACGTGCAGTATGTTGCCGTAACCGTCCGTGGTACAGGTGGCCTCCCCCGGTAGCTCCAGCTCCCAGGAGAGGATCTGCTGGCGGGCCGTGCTGTGGGGGGTCAGGCGCAGGTACTGGGTACTGCGGCGCACCACGTCGGCATAGTGGTAGCGGGTCTGGTGATCGATGATGAGTCTCATAATACCTCCAGGTAGGCGGCGTGGATGCTCTGGCCGATGGCGCCGATGTCGCTGAGGAAATCACTCAGGTACGCCTGCATGCCGAGGGCAAAGACATCGTCGATGGCGCCATAGGTCAGATGGGCGTTGAGTATGGTGGTCAGGCGCCGGGGCGTCTGACCGGCGTTGCCCTCGATCTGGGCCAGGATCAGCTCCATCTCGTCGAGACAGGCCCGCAGGGAACGCGGCACTTCATTGCGCAGGATCAGCAGCTCGGCGATGGAGGCATGGGAGAGTGTCTTGTAGAGAGTCTGGTGGGCCTCGTAAGCACCCACTGACCGCAACAGGGCGTTCCAGCGGTAGAACTCGCGCACGCTGTCCTCGTCCTCCCGGATCACCTGATACTTCACGGTCAGGATGCGCGCCGTGTTGTCGGCCCGCTCGATGAAGGTGCCAAGGCGCAGGAACCAGAGCACGTCACCGCGCATGATGGTGCCATAGGTGGCGCCGCGAAACTGGTGGGAGCGCTCCTTGATCCAGTCGAAGAACTCCTGGGCCTGGCCGCTGGAGAGGCCCGCCTGGCGGCGCCGGCGGATCTCTATCCAGGCGGCGTTGATGCTCTCCCACACCTCACCGGGGATCTTGCCCCGCACGGCGTGGGCGTTGTCCCTGGCCATGCGCAGACAACTGAAGATGCTGCTCGGGTTCTCCTCGTCGAAGCAGAAAAATTGCAGCAGGTTCTCCATGTTCACCTGGCCGTAGCGGGCCAGGAAGGGCTCGTGAGTGCCGCTGATGGTGAGAGGCGCCACCAGCTCGCTGTGATCGGCGTCGATGGAGGGCATCAGCGACATGGTCTGGGTGACGTCCAGCATGCGCGCCGTGTTCTCCGCCCGCTCCAGATGGCGGGACATCCAGTAAAGTTCGCTTGCGGTGCGGCTCAGCATGGGCTGCCCTCCATGACCCAGGTGTCCTTGGTGCCACCACCCTGGGAGGAGTTGACCACCAGGGAGCCTTCGGTGAGGGCGACCCGGGTCAGGCCGCCCGGTACCAGGCGCAGCTCCTGCCCCGTGAGAACGAAGGGGCGCAGATCGATGTGGCGAGGGGCGATGCCGGCGTCGACGAAGGTCGGGCAGGTGGAGAGGGAGAGGGTCGGCTGGGCGATGTAGTTGTCCGGCCGCGCCTTGAGCAGCTCGCGAAAACGGGCCAGCTCCTCGCGACTGGCGCAGGGGCCGATAAGCATGCCGTAGCCGCCGGCGCCATGGACCTCCTTGACCACCAGCTCCTCCAGATTGGCCAGCACGTGGGAGAGGGCAGCCGGCTCGCGGCACTGCCAGGTGGGCACGTTGTTGAGAATGGGATCTTCCCCCAGATAGAAGCGGATCATCTCCGGCACATAGGGGTAGATGGACTTGTCATCCGCCACCCCGGTGCCGATGGCATTGGCCAGCACCACGCCGCCGGCGCGGTAGACCGAGAGCAGCCCGGGCACGCCGATGAGGGAGTCCGGGTTGAAGGCGAGGGGATCGAGGAAGTCGTCGTCGATGCGGCGATAGATGACATCCACCCTTTTCAGCCCCGTGGTGGTGCGCATCAGCACCTGACCATCCTTGACCACCAGATCCGCGCTCTCCACCAGCTCCACCCCCATCTGCTGGGCGAGGAAGCTGTGCTCGAAGTAGGCGCTGTTGAAGCGTCCTGGAGTCATCACCACCACGCAGGGGTTGTCCACCGGGCTGCTCTCGCGCAGGGTCTGCAGCAACAGGGCCGGGTAGCGCTCCACCGGTGCGATGGGCTGGTTGTGAAACAGCTCCGGGAAGAGGCGCATCATCATCTTGCGGTTCTCCAGCATGTAGGAGACCCCGGAGGGGGTGCGCAGGTTGTCCTCCAGCACATAGTACTCACCGTCGTGGTTGCGGATGATGTCGACCCCGGTGATGTGGACATAGGTGTCCCGGTGCAGGTCGACCCCCTGCATGCAGGGCTGGTACTGGGCATTGGTGAGGATCTGGGCGGCCGGGATCACCCCCGCCTTCAGGATGCGCTGATCGTGATAGATATCGTGCAGAAAGGCATTGAGGGCGGTGACGCGCTGGCGGATCCCCTTGTCCAGATGTTGCCACTCCCGGGCGGGAATGATGCGGGGAATGCTGTCGAACGGGATGAGGCGCTCGGCGCCGTCCCCGTCTCCGTAGACGTTGAAGGTGATGCCGACCCGGCGAAACAGCAGGTCGGCCTCTTCACGCTTGCGCTCTATGCTCTTCTCGTCGGTCTGGTGCAGCCACGAGAGGTAGGCGTGGTAATGATCGCGAAACTGGTTGTCGGTGAGCAGCATCTCGTCGTAACAACCGGGTCCGGGGGGCTTGATGGGCAGCATAGGCAACTCCTTGTGACGTCCCTGCGTACATCACAAAGTGCAAGGGCTGTGCCAGCCAATTGAGTCGCTATCGAAGCCAGTGTCAGTAATTTTTTATTGAAAAATCATATGGATGACTTTTATATCATCACGGGGCAAGGCAGGGCGCACCAGAGTGGTACCCCATAGAGGGTAAGCCTGCGCCATCTTGTGGCAACAGGCCATGAGGGCAAGGGACGGACGCATAGGGATGCGGGGGCGGAAGGCGAGCGCCCTTGCCCCGAGGTGGGGCAGGGGGATAAGAAAGAACCCGGCCGATGGCCGGGCTTGGGGGGATTCAGGCATCGGGAGTGGAGGGGCGGCCTGCTGGCCCCAACGTTCAACCTTCTGGATGGGGATCATGCAGGGACGGGGCCAGGGCAAACCAGGCCGAAGCCAGGTCCGGGCTGCCCAGCGGCGTCGCGGCCATGAGGTCACGAACGTCAAACTCGTCCGGCACGCGGGCGGCGTGATGTTCCCAGACATGATCCAGCGTGGCTTCCTGGCGTGCGGGCAGGGCGGCAATCTCGGCGGGGCTGCAAAGCCCGTGGTGCAGGAGCTGGGGAGCATAATCGAGCATGAGCTGCTCCCGGCAGGCCGTGCGGATGTCGTCCCTGCTCCCCAGGTGACGCAAGGCTTCCAGGTTGCCAGCAAGCCAGCCGAGGCGGGCCGTCTCGCAGCCGAGGTCGTGCCAGGTGGCCAGTTTGTCCGTCGCGTCGGCCAGTTGTTGATTCATCTGTCGGCGCATCCGCAGCAGCAGTTGGCCCAGGGGGGTGTCGTCATCCAGGGATTCATCAGGCCAGGCCAGAATATCCTTCGCCACCTTCATCAGGACGGGCATGCTGTCTCCCTCGGCGGTGCCGACCAGATCGCACAGTTGCAGGGTAGGGGCGATGCGATTTCGCAGGAATTTTCCCTGGGCACCACACCGCTGCATGCAATGTTGCAGGGAGGTTCGCATCAGTTCGACGGCGACGGCCTTGACCAGGCCAGCGTCTGTCTGAAAGCGGGAGGAGTGCCGCCCATCCGGCAAATGTCGTTGCTTTATCCCTTCATACAGCGCCATGGCGGCCAGCCCCGTCACATAGGCACGAGTCAGTATCCGGCGGTGCAGGGCATGGTGCGCCAGCGGTATGACCCGCCCGTTGTGGGCGTGAAGCGGTCGTTGCTGCGCGTAGTGAATGGCCAGTGCGAGGCTCAGTTTCAAGCCGGGGATCAGGGAGGCGGTCAGCACCAGTTTTCCCCACTCAACACGGCGCAGGGAGCTGAAGAAAATGTCGCGTTGGCTGGCAAGACGAGAGTGAAAGACGCCCCCTGCACTGATGTCGTGCTCATGACCCCTGAGCCATGCCCAGCGGGGGAGCGCCACCTGCTCGAAGGTGATGATGGCGTGATCCACCACGTCGAAGTAGGGGAGGTCGAGCACGTCCGGGCTGGAGACGCTGACCCCCTGACACAGTGCGCCACGGGCGTCCCGGCAGGGCACCAGAAAGGGATGAATGCCGCAGTCTTGCTCGTCGACCCACAATCTGGCCATCACCACGCTGCTCTTGGGTTGCCCTTCCAGGGCGATGTAGGGCATGAACTTGGCGGCATGCCGATGGGGCGTATGGAGGATAAAGCCGTCAGTGGCACAGTCGTAGCGGACTTCGGTTGCCATGCTCATGGCATTGTTGCCACAACCGAGCTCGGTGACCAGATAGAGCCCGTGAGTGCGCAGGGCCAGAGCCTCCTCAATCTGACCGATGATCTCCGGATGGTGCCGATCCCCCAGTTCCAGCAGCGTGCCGAGATAGAGATTGTAATGACTGGCCAGCAAGGGGCAGAGCCCCCCTTGCCGGGTCAGGCAGGGAGACTCCATCAGGGTGAGGAGGGGGGCCAGGTCGTCAACGATATCCTCTTGCCCGAGTGCAGCCGTGCTGGCGACAGTGTGGAAAATCCGGTAGATGGCCCGGGTCCGTTGTGCCTTCTCGAGATGATGGAGATCGGGGAACAGGGTGTCGTTGAGTGCCAGGGCATGCAGGCGACTGGCCAGTGAAGCAGGGTGTGACATGATGGCTCCTTGACTGGATAGATCCAAATGGTCCTTTTTGAATCAATCATAGTCTTTGGGATCTCTGTGACACCCTGGTGACGAGCCTGGTGATGAGTAAGGGTCGTCATCGAAGGCCATGGGGAATCAGGAAAGCAAGCAGGTGGCGGTTTGGCGCGCCATCGGGCAGGGGGGCCGTGGACAGGCCCGGAAGAGCAGATATGAAAAAGCCCAGCCAAAAGGCTGGGCTTTAAAATGTGGCTCCCTCGACAGGACTTGAACCTGTGACATACGGATTAACAGTCCGCCGTTCTACCGACTGAACTACGAGGGAATTGGCTCCTCCTACTGGACTTGAACCAGTGACATACGGATTAACAGTCCGCCGTTCTACCGACTGAACTACGAGGGAATTGGCTCCTCCTACTGGACTTGAACCAGTGACATACGGATTAACAGTCCGCCGTTCTACCGACTGAACTAAGGAGGAATAGCCTGTCTCGTCGAGACGGGGCGGATATTAATGGCCCATCTCCTGGGTGTCAACCCGCCTGTCGGCGTAAAAAATGGCTTTTTGGCCCGTTTGCCCAAAACTTGGGCAGCGCGGACTATTTTCAGCACAATCAGGAGCTTGAGATCGCGCCTTCGGTCGGGTTGTGCCTGCTTGGTATCCTGATTCCCGCATACTGCCAGGAGGAGGCGTGGTGTCGTTCATCCGCAGAGTACCGTGCCCGGGGAAACCTGCCGTGGCGGGAAACGGCGTTGATATTCGGGGTGTCACCGACAATATTGCGCGCTCATGGCCATTTCTTGATCCCGCCCATCGAATTATCTGGCCGGGTCGGGTATGGTTGCCTTCGATACCATCGCCGCGTCGACAGCTCTGCCGGCCCTTGATGATGATCGGGTGCCGGTTCACCCCGGCCTTTGTCTCCCTCTTCTGGTATTACCCTAGACATGCACAATCAAGCTTCCTTACAAGGCGTGAAGCTGGCCATCGCATTGCGCCAATCCTGCATTGACGAACCCTACAGCGTGGCGCGCTTTGGCCGCGACCTCATCGCCGGCATCACGGTCGGCATCATCGCCATTCCCCTTGCCATGGCGCTGGCCATCGCCAGTGGGGTGCCGCCCCAGCACGGGCTTTATACCGCCATCATCGCCGGCATCGTCATCGCCGTGACCGGGGGATCCCGCTTCTCCATTTCGGGCCCCACTGCCGCCTTCGTGGTGATCCTCTACCCGGTGGCCCAGCAATTTGGCGTGGGCGGCCTGTTGATGGCCACCCTCATCTCGGGCTGTTTCCTTGTGGCCATGGGCATGGCGCGTCTCGGGCGCCTCATCGAGTACATTCCCCCCTCGGTGACCCTGGGGTTCACCGGTGGTATCGCCATCGTCATCGCCACCCTGCAGATCAAGGATTTCTTCGGCCTGCAGGTCCTGGAGATGCCGGAAACCTATCTGGGCAAGGTGCAGGCGCTGGCTCATGCCCTGTCAAGCTGGCAGTGGGGAGACACCCTGGTGGGTGTGGCAACCCTGGCGGTGCTGCTGCTCTGGCCGAGATTGCGCCTGCCGGTACCCGGCCATCTGCCCGCGGTGCTGGTGGGGGTGGGGCTCGGGTTTGGTCTGCACCAGTTCGGGGTGGACGTCGCCACCATCGGCAGCAAGTTCAGCTATACCCTGGCCGATGGAACCCAGGGCATGGGTATTCCCCCCATCGCGCCGACGCTGGTGATGCCCTGGGCGCTGCCGGGGCCGGACGGGGCTCCGGTGGAGTGGAACCTCGCCGCCATCGAGCGGCTGCTGCCCGCCGCCTTCTCCATGGCCATGCTGGGGGCCATCGAATCCCTGCTCTGCGCCGTGGTGCTCGATGGCATGACGGGTCGCAAGCACAGCTCCAACGGCGAGCTGGTGGGGCAGGGCCTTGGCAACATCCTGGCCCCCTTCTTCGGTGGCATCACGGCGACGGCCGCCATCGCGCGCTCCGCCGCCAACGTGCGGGCCGGTGCCACCTCGCCCATTTCCGGTATTGTCCATGCGCTGGTGGTACTGGCCGCGATCCTGGTGCTGGCTCCCTGGCTCTCCTGGTTGCCGCTCTCTGCCATGGCGGCCCTGTTGCTGCTGGTGGCCTGGAACATGAGCGAGGCCCACAAGGTGGTGGATCTGGTGCGCCGGGCGCCCAAATCCGATGTACTGGTGCTGCTGGTCTGCCTGTCGCTGACCGTCATCTTCGACATGGTCATCGCCATCACCTTCGGGGTGATCCTGGCCTCTTTGCTGTTCATGCGCGAGATAGCCAAGATGACCAGGCTGCACAACCTGGCGGATCACAAGCGCTATGCCAGCGAGGTGTCCCCCTCGACCCTTGTCTACAAGATCAACGGGCCACTGTTCTTTGCCGCCGCCGAGCGGGTCTTTGACGAGTTGCTTGCCCAGGTGAAGGACCACAAGGAGTTGATCCTGCAAATGGAGGCGGTCTCCATCCTGGATGCTGGCGGTCTCACCGCCTTCCAGCAGTTCGCAAAACGCATGGCCAAGGCGGGGGTCCGTCTCAAGGTGGCTGAATTGCAATTCCAGCCCCTCAAGACCCTGGCGCGGGCCAAGGTGCGTCCGGTGGCGGGAGAGCTGGAGTTCTACGGCTCGCTGGAAGAGGCAATTCGAGGAGAACATTTGCACGAAGCGGTTGAAAATTGATGGAAAGGGATAGGAAATGGCATATTTTTAGTCACTTGGTTCGCTTATTGAGCAAACAGTGGCAAAAGATAAAAAATTGCATTGACCGCCTCGCGCCTATCCCTTACATTACGCCCCGTTCCAGCGCAACGGCGCAGCGAATTCGTGTTGGCTGAACACGTTAAAGCACAGACCAAAATTGGGTGCGGTGTCCGAGTGGCTGCCCACCGACGAAGTCGGCAAGATGTACGTTTACGTGCTCCGAAAGCCACTTCAAAGAAGTAAAAATTTGGTGAGGTGTCCGAGTGGCTGAAGGAGCACGCCTGGAAAGTGTGTATACGGCAACGTATCGAGG
>NZ_MKUI01000035.1:0-68127 GCF_001898585.1 Aeromonas sp. 62-46
CCTCCTTGTAAGGGAGGTGCTCTCCCAGCTGAGCTAAACGACCTGGGAATATTGTCTTCACCTGCTGTGAAGAAATGGTGGGTCGTGCTGGATTCGAACCAGCGACCAATTGATTAAAAGTCAACTGCTCTACCGACTGAGCTAACGACCCTCACCACGACCAGTGCCGACTGCATTACTGCTCCGGCTCTGACGGCGGCCTATATTACGGATTTATCATCCTGGCGCAATAGAAAAATCTTAAATTAAATCTGATTGTTCACTGCGCATACAAAGCAGAGAGTTCTTTACAAGAGTGTTACGAAAACAGTGACATGCAGCAATGTCACAGCTTGGCCAGACTCTGTTTGGCCAGCTGGGCCGGCGAGGTGTTGGGGTAACCCTTGATCACCTGCTCATAGAAGGCCTTGGCCTCTGCTTTTTTGCCGTCAAGCTGGGCGAGCATGCCGAGTTTCAGCAGGGCATCGGCCCGCTTGGGTGACTTGCTGTATTTGTTCGCCACCGTGGAGAACTGGCTCGCGGCCCCCGCCCTGTCGCCCTTGTTGAACATCAGCTGGCCAAGCCAGTAGTGGGCATTGGGAACATAGCTGGAGTTCGGGAACTGCTTGATGAACCCTTCGAAGGCAGGAATGGCCTTGTCGTAGTTCTTCTCCTTGAGCACCATGTTCACGGCCGCGTCGTAGGCCTGGTTCTCATCCTGGTTGGTGGAGTAGTTGGCTGCCGCGGCAGGAGGCGTTGCAGCAGGTGTTGCGGGCGCGGCGGCAGGCTGGCTGTTGGCCACCTTGTCGAGCTCTTGGTAGAGTTGGCGCTGGCGCTCCTGGGACTGCTCCATCTGGTAGGTCTGCTGTTCCAGCTGACCACGCAGCTCGGAGACCTCCCCTTGCAGGGAGTCGACCTGTTGCTGCAGTTCGGCCTGCAGACGCAGACGGGCGTTGAGGGTACGCTCCAGCAGAGCAACCCGGTCTTCCAGGCTGCCGGTCGGTACGATGGCACCATTGTTGCCGCTCAGCACCACGCCGCTGCTGCCAGAATCCCCGCTCAGATCGCTCACGGGTGCCGCCGCTTGCGCATTCAAAGCAACCAACACGGCCAGCGCAACACCAGCTTGCTTGTACACAGATTTCATTCGGATCAAACCTTAGCGTTTAGTGCAAATAAAACGGCCAGCGCATAATCGCTCGCTGATACAGATTTCATTCGGATCAAACCTTGACGTTTAGTGCAAATAAAACGGCCATCGAAATGGCCGCTTGCATATAAACGAACTTCGTTCGACTCAAACCTTAGTAAACCAGGACCGCACGGCGGTTCTTGGCAAAGGCTTCCTCGGTGTGGGACAGATCCAGCGGCTTCTCTTCGCCATAGCTGACGATGGAGAGCTGCTCGGCCTGCACACCCAGGGTTTGCAGATACTTGGCAACAGCCTTGGCACGACGCTCACCCAGCGCGATGTTGTATTCCGGCGTACCGCGCTCGTCGGCGTGGCCTTCGATCAATACCTTGACGCTCGGACGTTCACGCAGGTAGCTGGCGTGGGCATCCAGCAGGTCGGCGTACTGACCCTGAATGTCGTAACCATCGTACGGGAAGTAGATCACGTTGTCGCGTTGCAGCGCTTCGAACTTCTGACGCATCTGCTCTTCCGGGGACAACATGCCGTTGGCGCCGCCGGTTTGTACACCGCCCATGCCGTCGGTCATGCCGGACTCGGCGCCAGCGGCGTCGGAGTCGGAAGAGGAGCTACAGGCAGCCAGGGTGAACAGTGGCAGTGCGATGGCCAGACCCTTGAGCAGTTTATTGAGTTGCATGCTATTTCCTTAAACCTTTATAACAAAACAAAAAACAATCGATTTTTATCAATTCAAGAAGGGCGACCAAGCTGGTGCACGAATTTCACCGCTACTGGTCGGAAGCACTGCCTTGAAGCGACCGTCGGTCGACACCAATGCGAGACTCTTACGACCCTGATAGATGGTGGCATAAATGATCATGCTGCCATTGGGAGCCACACTTGGCGATTCATCCAGAGCACTCTGGGTCAGTACCAGCATGGCTCCATTTTCCATATCCTGGCGAGCGATGCGATATTGTCCCTGAACCCGGGTCACCATCACCATGGACTTGCCGTCCGGTGTGATGGATGCCCCCTGGTTGGAATCCCCTTCCCAGGTCATCCGGCGAGTCATGCCAGTCGCCAAATTTACGCTATAAATCTGGGGTTTGCCACCACGTTCAGAGGTGAACAGCAAAGTTTGACCGTCCGGCATCCAGGAGGGTTCGGTGTCGATGGTACGGTTATTTGTGACTCGAGTGAGTTGCTTGCTAGCAACATCAACGACATAGATGTCAGGCTGCCCATCTTTGGACAGAACAATAGCCAAACGACGACCATCTGGAGACCACTCCGGCGCACCGTTGATGCCACGGAAGCTGGTGATCAGACTGCGCTGCTGGGTGTAGATGTCCTGCACATAGATCTCGGACTTCTGGTTCTCGAAGCTCACGTAAGCCAGCTTGCTGCCATCCGGCGACCAGGCCGGGGACATCAGGGGTTCACGGGAGCGCAGCAGAGTCTTCTCGTTGTAGCCGTCGTAGTCGGAGATCCGCAGCTGATACGGGAACTGGGTGCCCTGCTGCACGGAGACATAGGCCAGACGAGTCAGGAAGGCACCACGCTCACCGGTCAGACGCTCGTAGACGATGTCGGAGATGCGGTGGGCAAACTGGCGCATCTGGGCACCCGGGATGGTCGCCATGCGGCTGTCCAGGATGTAACCGTTCGCTTCACCGCCCTGGGTCTTGGCCAGCTGGCCTTTCAGGACGTCGACCAACTCGAAGTTGATCTTGTAGGTACCATCACCCACGGCGGCGATGGAGCCGACCACCACGGCTTCGACCCCCTGGGAAGCCCAGGGTGCGAAGTTGATCTCGCCGCTGGTGCTCGGCGTCTGTGGCATCTGGCCACGGGCCAGCGGCTTGAACTTGCCGCTGCGCATCAGGTCGTTGGAGACCACTTCCGCGATATCCTGCGGCAACTGGCCATTGCCCTCCCACTTGAAGGGGGCGATGGCGATGGGGCGCGCACTGTCGATACCGCCGGTGATGACGATGTCCAAGGCCGCCTGAGCGCTCTGGCCTAGCAGAAGGCAGCCAACCAAAGCAAAAAACACTTTTCTTATCATGGCTTAAATACTCTGTTCCAAAAAAATGAGAGGTGAAATCCCTTTATCAGCAGATGCTGCCAACCACGGTCATTGACCCCGTTCTATCACGCTTAGATGCTCGGTTCTAACTTGAGGTTAAACTCCTTCAACATCTCGAATGCCGCCGGATCCTTCGGCACCGGCAACTGGTTGGCCTTCAGAACCGCCGCCTTGCCGGAGCGGCAGACCGCCGGATCACCCTGACCGTTGTCCACCGAGATGACGAAGCCGCTACTGGCCAACTTGACACCGATAGTACATGTTTTGCCCCGCATGGTGGGATCCAAAATCATGTAACGCTCGACCGTGGCCTTGATGAGGGCGGCATACTTGTCGACTTCGCCCTTGGCGGCTGCCGATGCTGCCTGACTGCGCGCATTGGCCTCGGCGGCCAACTGCTGCTCCATCATGGCTTCCATCTCTTTTTGCAACTTGGCCTCTTCGGCCGCCTTGCGCTTGCGCTCCGCCTCAATCTTGGCCTTTCTGTCGGCCTCGGCCTTCGCCTTCTTCTCTGCGTCAGCTTTTGCCTTCTTGTCAGCCTCTTCCTTCGCCTTCTTCTCGGCCTCGGCCTTGGCTTTCTTCTCGGCTTCCGCCTTCGCCTTTTTCTCGGCTTCGGCCTTGGCCTTCTTCTCGGCTTCCGCTTTCTTGGCCTTGGCCTCTTCCGCCTTGGCCTTCTCTTCAGCCTGCTTCTTCTCCAGCTCTTCTTTTTTCTTCTTGAGCGCCAGCGCCTTGGCCTCTTCCGCCGCCTTGCGTTCGGCTTCGGCCTTCTTGGTCTTCTGCTCTTCCAGCTTGCGGGCTTCCTCGGCTTTCTGGGCCTTCTCTTCCGCCTGCTTCTGTTCAGCCTCTTTCTTCTGCTTGTCGGCTTCGGCCTTGCGGGTCGCCTCTTCGGCCTGCTTGCGCTTGGTCTCGGCGATACGCAGACGCTCCTGCTCCTGTGCCAGCTCGCGTTTGACGCGCTCAGCGTCTTCCTTGTCCTTCTGCTGCTGTGCAGCCTTGGGCTGGGCCTGCTTCTGCTGCTGGACCTGCTGCATCTGCTGCATCTGCTGCTCCAGCATTTCGCTGTCCATCATGACCGCATTGACGATCTGTCCCTTGGACTCGGGGCGCTTGGGTTTGCTGAAGTCGACACCGACCAGCAGGATGATGCCGATGATCAGATGCAGCAGCAGCGACGCGACGAGATAACCGGAAATACCACGCTTCACATCCATCTCCGTCAGTTCACCGGATCCGTCATCAGACCAACCTGAGGCACACCGGCTTTCTTGAGGGCCACCATCAGCAGGATCACCTCCTCGTAGCGCACGGACTTGTCACCGGCGACCACCACGGGCGCGTTCTGGTTGATGGCCAGATAGCCCATGGCCTTCTCGGTGATGTACTGCTGCATCGCCTCTGGGGTGCCGCTCGGTACGGGCTCGTCATCCGCCTCGCCGGCCTTGATGACGTACTCACCCTCGGTATTGACGCTGACGATGAAAGGCGGCTTGGAGTCTTCCGGCAATTGCTCGGACTCCGCCTGGGGCAGGTCGACCTTGACCCCCTGCGTGATCACGGGCGTGACCGCCATGAAGATGATGAGCAGCACCAGCATGACGTCGATATAGGGCACCACGTTGATCTCGGCGACCTTCTTGCGTTTGAGCCGCTGATAGGTTTGCATTACTTCTCACCCTGCTGTGCGATTTGGCGGTTCAGAATGGTGGTGAACTCGTCCATGAAGTTGGCGTAGGCGTTTTCCAGCCGTTCGACCTTGTTGGTGAAGCGGTTGTAGAAGATAACGGCCGGGATGGCGGCAAACAGACCCATGGCGGTGGCGATCAGCGCCTCCGCGATACCCGGTGCCACCATCTGCAGGGTCGCCTGCTGAACCTGGCCCAGAGCGATAAAGGCGTTCATGATCCCCCAGACGGTACCGAACAGACCGATATAGGGGCTGATGGAGCCGATGGTCGCCAATACCGGCAGGTTGGACTCGAGATCGTCCACTGCACGGGACAGGGAAACGCGCATGGCGCGATAGGTACCGTCCATCACCGCATCCTGACCGCGGGCACCGGCCTTGAGCAGGCGAGCATACTCCTTGAAGCCGGAGTAGAAGATGTCTTCCATGCCTTCGATGTCGTCACGACGGGAGGAGGACTCCTGGTAGAGACGATTGAGGTCGACCCCGGACCAGAATCTGTCTTCAAACTGCTCCGAGGCGAGGTTGGCCGCCTTGATGGCCTTGGAGCGCTGGATGATCAGCGCCCAGGAGACGACCGACATGCCCATCAGGGTCATCATGACCAGTTTCACCAACAGACTGGCTTGCCAGAACAGGCCAATAAACGAAATTTCAGCGTGCACTTAACAGCACTCCCTTGATTTTTTCAGGTATTGCAACAGGTTTCATTTGCGGATGACTGACACAGGCGATCTGTACCATGGCCTGAGTGATCAGCCGTCCATCAGCCGCCAGGATCTGCTGTGAAAAACGCATGGAAGCGCGTTTCACCTCAGTTACTTGCGTCATTACGGTCAGCAGTTCATTGAAGCGGGCCGCCGCGCGGAAGTCGATTTCGGCGCGACTCACCACAAACGCGATCCCCGCCTGCAGCAGGACATCCTGTTCGATGCCGCCTGCGCGCAGGAATTCGGTGCGGGCCCGTTCCATAAACTTGAGATAATTGGCGTTGTAGACGATGCCTCCGGCATCCGTGTCTTCGTAGTAGACACGCACCGGAAACTCAGAGACTTCCCCCATAAAAATCTGTGATCCATTCGACAGTCAGATGGGGGGCTATCATAGCGCAGGGCTGAATAGGAAAGAAGCAGGGGGAGACAGGGAAATCCCCTCTCACCCTGTTTTTTATGGCGTGCTGCGGCGCCGACAGGCCGAAGACCACAGGGCTGTCAGCATCGCAAGAAAAGCGGACAAGAGCAGTGGCTGCGAGCGGCGTGACGAGCGAGGTTCTGTCGCTCTGACCGGGCGACGGCACGCCCCCCAAAAAAGAAGAAGGAGGTGGGCTGATGCCGACCTCCTTCATCATTTATGGCAGGTAGTAGCTGCTGGTCAGCCAGAGCCCGTAGAGCAGGCTGGGCAGGGCGAGCCAGGGGAAGAACAGCACGCGACCCACCAGGCTGCGCGGGTGAAACCCCAGTCCATGCATGACACCGCAACAGACCGCCCACATCAGCCAGGGCGCAAGCCAGAGGCCGTGCTCACTGGTGTTGGCCGCGACCAGGTTGGGCGCCTGCAAGATGGCGACAGCCAGCAGGGCCGCCGCCAGCAGCATCAGACCTTGCCATGGCTGGCGCTCCAGAGGAGCGGCCAGCCGGGCGAGCCTGTCACTTGTCTTCATCAATCTGACGATCCAGGTTCTCGGTGTGCTCCAGCCAGAGCGCATTGATAATCCCAAACGCACAGGCCAGCAGCAGCCCCAGGATCCAGGTGAAATACCACATATCAGGGCACCTTCTTAGTAGAGCGATTGTTGGTTGTCTTCGATGTGCTTGTTACTCACCCGGCCGAACATCTTGATGTAGGTCCAGATGGTGTAAGCCAGCACGGTCGGCACGAAGACGACTGCGACTACCGTCATCACCTTGAGGGTGTTGAAGGAGGCGGTGGAATCCCACATGGTCAGGCTCTGGGACGGCTCGAGGCTCGAAGGCATCACGAACGGGAACATGGAGAAGCCCGCGGTCAGGATGATGCCGGCGATGGCCAGGGAGGAGAACAGGAACGCCACCCAACCCTTGTCCAGCTTGGCCGCCACGGCGGTCAGCAGACACATCACCAGACCCAGCACGGGTGCGGCAATCATCCAGGGATAGAGGTTGTAGTTCTGCATCCAGGCACCGGCCTGCACCACCACTTCCTTGTGAAGGGGGTTGGTGACGGCGTCGGTGGCGACGGAGCCCACAATCACATAACCATCCATGCCGCTCACCCAGACACCGGCCAGGGCGAACAGCACCAGGGTCAGCAGGGAGAAGATCATGGCGGCGGTGCGAGAGCGCGCCAGCACTTCACCTTCGGTCTTCATCATCAGCCAGGTTGCACCCTGGGTGATGATCATGAAGAGGCTCACCAGACCGGCCAGCAGACCGAACGGATTGAGCAGGCCGAAGAAGTTGCCGTGATAGGTCATCATCAGGAACTGGTTGAAGCTGAACGGTACACCCTGCAGCAGGTTGCCGAACGCCACCCCGAAGATAACAGGGGGAATGGCGCTACCGGCAAACAGAGCCCAGTCCCAGTTGGAGCGCCACTTGGCGTCTTCCTGCAGGGAGCGGTACTTGAAGCCGACCGGACGGAAGAACAGCGCCATCAAGGTCAGGATCATGGCGATGTAGAAGCCGGAGAAGGCCGCCGCATAGACCATGGGCCAGGCGGCGAACAGGGCTCCACCGGCGGTCACCAGCCAGACCTGGTTGCCTTCCCAGTGCGGCCCCATGGTGTTGAGCATCACGCGACGCTCCACATCCTTCTTGCCGACGAAGGGGAGCAGGGCGCCCACCCCCATATCGAAACCGTCGGTGATGGCAAACCCGATCAGCAGCACGCCGACCAGCACCCACCAGACCAGACGCAACAGTTCGTAATCAAACATGGGTCACTCTCCTTATGCCTTGCTCTGTTCGAAGTGGTACTTGCCCGTCTTCAGGCTGCTTGGGCCCAGGCGCGCATACTTGAACATCAGGTACATCTCGATGATCAGCAGTACTGTGTAGAACAGGAAGATCCCGATCAGAGAGAACCAGATCTCGGACGCAGGAATGTTGGATGCAGAGACATAAGTCGGCAGCATCTCGGCGATGGTCCAGGGTTGACGACCATACTCAGCGACAAACCAGCCAGCCTCGATGGCGATCCAGGGCAGCGGAATGCCGTACAGCAGCGCCTTGAGCAGCCACTTGCGCTCGCCGATCTTGTGGCGGGTGCTGTCATAGAAGGCCAGACCGATCAGCACCAGCATCAGGATGCCGCAGGCAACCATGATGCGGAAGGCGAAGAACAGCGGCAGTACCTGCGGGATGGAGTCATCCACGGCAGCCTTGATCTGCTCGTCGGTGGCGTCGGTCACGTTGGGGGTGTAACGCTTGAGCAGGAGACCATAGCCCAGATCCTGCTTCACTTCGTCGAAGCGGGCGCGGGTATCGTCGGACTTGTCACCGGATTGCAGCTTGGTCAGCAGGTCGTAGGCGGTCATGCCGTTGCGCACGCGCAGCTCATGCTCGCTCTTGAGATCCTTGAGACCAGTCACCTGACCGTCGAGGGAACGGGTGGCGATGATGCCGAGGGCATAGGGGATCTTGATGGCGTAGTCGGTGCGCATCTCCTCCTGGTTCGGGATCCCGAACAGGGTGAAGGATGCCGGAGCCGGCTCCGTGTTCCACTCGGCCTCGATGGCCGCCAGTTTCACCTTCTGCACTTCCCCGGTCTCGTAGCCGGACTCGTCACCCAGCACCAGCACGGAGAGGATGGAGGCCATGCCGAACGCGGCCGCGATGGCGAAGGAGCGACGAGCGAACGCCACATCACGATTCTTCAGCAGGTAATAGGAGGAGATCCCGAGCACGAACATGGCGCCCGTGGTATAGCCTGCCGCCACGGTGTGGACGAACTTGACCTGTGCAACCGGGTTGAACACCAGGTCGGCGAAGCTCACCATCTCCATGCGCATGGATTCGAAGTTGAACTCGGCACCCACCGGGTTCTGCATCCAGCCGTTGGCGACCAGGATCCACAGTGCGGAGAGGTTGGTCCCGAGCGCCATCAGCCAGGTAGCCGCCAGGTGCTGGCGCTTGCTGAGACGATCCCAACCGAAGAAGAACATACCGACGAAGGTGGACTCCAGGAAGAAGGCCATCAAGCCTTCGATGGCCAGCGGGGCCCCGAAGATGTCGCCGACATAGTGGGAGTAGTAAGCCCAGTTGGTACCGAACTGAAACTCCATGGTGAGCCCGGTGGTAACCCCGAGGGCAAAGTTGATACCGAACAACTTGCCCCAGAACTTGGTCATGTCCCGGTACACTGTGTTGTTGGTCATCACATAGACAGACTCCATGATCGCCAGGATGAAGGCCATCCCCAGCGTCAAGGGTACAAACAGGAAGTGATAAAGGGCCGTCGCAGCAAATTGGAACCGCGATAGGTCTACCACATGCTCAGCAATCATGATGTTTCCTCACCGATTATTGGCACGGCTATTTTAAGTTTTAAGGACAAAGCTTCCATTGGAAGTCCCCGAACGGTCGGTCACCCCTCGCGGACTGACCGGATTCGACTGCCACCACATTAACAACAAGGCAATATACAGGAACAAAAAAAGCTAATGTTTAACATCTAATAAACAATAGCCAGGGTTCTATTCCCGCCTATAATGATCGCTGTTTTATATCACCTTTATTTGATTGAAATCAATGTAAAACCGCCCTCAATACATGTTTTTTCAAGGTAACTTATGGGGCTTTCCCCATTAATTATGGGAGCTTCATCACAAAAAAACGATAAGTCGTAAATAATTGATTTAAATCAATTTTATGACTCACTAAAATAGTTTCAATTCTGTTAAACAAATACGCAACCCCGGAAATAAAGCCTTCGCATCTCGATTATTTCAATAAATGGCCAGGCTCATCCAAAAATCAATTTAAACCCAGTAAAAACACATGTTTATGCGGATTGACACCCCCACCAAAATCATTAGTTTATCTAATCAAAAGCCCATAGATTTTCTTGTTTGCCCCACCCGGAAAGAGCTCCTACAATGCGCCTCGCAGTGAGGGCATACCTCTGAATACAGGCCGGTCATTCCGGGTTCCCGGTACGTATTCGATGAACATTTCGAACCTGTTTGTTGGGATTAATGATGAAAAAGTTTGTTGCCAAGACCATCCGTTACTACAAGCTTTCTTTCGTTCAACTCTATCAAATGAACCGACTCTGAAGCCTCGCGACGGCTCCTCTGTTTTTTCCCGACCGGTCTGCAGACGCGCTCACTGTCTGTGAACATCCATCCTGAATTGTCTTTGCCCACCGCCTGTGCCGTGGGCTTTTTTTTGCCTGCAAAACAAAAAGCCGCCTCAAGGGCGGCTTTTTGGTTCATATCGCAACGTCTACTGATCTGCCGGTCGTTCCAGACCAAAGTGTACGTAGGCTCTCTGAGTTGCGATCCGCCCTCTGGGTGTACGTTGCAGATAGCCTTGCTGGATCAGATAAGGTTCCAGCACGTCTTCTATGGTGTCCTTCTCCTCACCGATGGCGGCGGCCAGGTTGTCGAGCCCGACGGGCCCCCCCATAAACTTGTCGATGACGGCCAACAATAGCTTGCGATCCATGAAGTCGAAACCTTCATTGTCCACGTCCAGCATGTCCATGGCTCGGGCCGCAATGGGTCCGTCAATTCGCCCGTCAGACTTCACCTGGGCAAAATCTCGTACCCGCCTTAACAAACGGTTAGCAATGCGCGGCGTCCCCCGGGAGCGACGGGCTACCTCGAGAGCGCCGTCTTCCGTCATGTCGAGCCCGAGGCAGCGGGCGCTGCGAGAGACGATGTCGGTCAGGTCCTTGACGTTGTAAAACTCGAGGCGCTGCACGATGCCAAACCGGTCACGCAGGGGGCTGGTGAGGGAGCCGGCCCGGGTGGTGGCACCGATCAGGGTGAAGGGAGGGAGATCGAGCTTGATGGAGCGGGCCGCTGGCCCCTCCCCTATCATGATGTCGAGCTGGTAGTCCTCCATGGCCGGATAGAGCACCTCCTCCACCACCGGGCTGAGACGGTGGATCTCGTCGATGAAGAGCACATCGTTCGGTTCTAGGTTGGTGAGGAGTGCCGCCAGATCGCCGGCCTTCTCCAGCACGGGGCCCGAGGTGGTCTTGATGTTGACCCCCATCTCGTTGGCGACGATGTTGGCCAGCGTGGTCTTGCCAAGGCCGGGAGGCCCGAAGATCAGCAGATGATCGAGGGCCTCCCCGCGCTGGCGGGCGGCCTCGATGAAGATCTCCATCTGATCGCAGACGTGATCCTGTCCGGTGTAATCGGCCAGCTTTCTGGGCCGGATGGCCCGATCGATGATCTCGTCCTCACGGGCGGCACCGGCCGAGATGAGGCGATCCGCTTCAATCATTGTCTACCTCACACCAGGCTGCGCAGGGATTCACGAATGATCTCCTCTACCGACATGCCGTCGGCGGCCACCTTGCTGACGATCTGGCTGGCCTGCTGCGGCTTGTAGCCGAGGGCCACCAGTGCACTGGCCGCCTCCTCGCTCGCATCCGGGGCACGCAGCGGGCTCTCTTTCGCGGGCAGGGTGATTTCGGCCGGGGAGAAGAGATCGTGGCTGACCCAGCCCTTGAGGCGGTCTTTCATCTCCACCACCAGGCGCTCGGCGGTCTTCTTGCCCACGCCGGGCAACTTGACCAGGGAGCTTATCTCCTCGCGCTCGACGCTCATCACAAACTGGGTGGCCGTCATGCCGGAGAGAATGGCCAGGGCCAGCTTGGGGCCGACCCCGTTGGTCTTGATCAGCTCGCGAAACAGCGCCCGCTCCTGCTTGTGGTTGAAGCCGTAGAGCAGCTGGGCATCTTCACGCACCACGAAGTGGGTGTGAATGACGGCCTCCTTCCCGAGTTCGGGCAGATCATAGAAGCAGCTCATGGGCATATGAACCTCATATCCCACCCCTCCGACTTCCAGCAACACCTCGGGGGGTTGCTTCTCGATGATGACGCCTCTCAAGCGACCGATCATGTTCTTTTCCTCGCCACGCAGACTCTCGCAAATTGGGTCATAGCATAAAGAATAACTGGATAAGTATCCAGCATAGGTCCATGCAGATCATGGGATGACCCGCTCTTCATACCCGGCCATTTCCCTCGTTCAGAACACAGTCTGTCACTTTATTTTCCATCGGGGATGGCACATCTTCGTCATTGATTGAACACTGAAATGGTCTTGTTCGGCACCAGGGAAGGCTTGAATCATGAAAATCGTCACCACATCCAACCTCGGACTCACCATTCTGCTCGGCTGCACCCTGGGCATGGGGGGGATCGGCTGGTATGGCAGCCAGCGGCTGGCTGATCTGCTCTCCTACGTCCTGGGTGCCGCCTGGCAGACGGCAGATGGTGCCATGGAGGGCTCCATCGAACTCGGCAACCAGTCGCTCTATATCCAGAAAATGCTCTCGGGGATCCCCCTCGACGCACCGGAGCTGCAACGGGCCAAAGAGGCGGCCAGCGACGCTTTGCGCCGGGTGGAGCAAGGCGGGCTCATCGATGCGGCGGCCATTACCACGCTGAAGCAACATGAGCAGACCTATCAGCAAGAGCAGGCACAGCTGCTGACCCTCTATCGCACCTTCACGAGCGCCGATGAGGCGCTGCGCGCCAGTTCGGAACGCATGTCACGCCTCTCGACCAGGCTGGAGGTGATCGGTGACGAGGCCGTCGAGAGCCTCACCCGCTCACCGGATCAGGCCATCAGCTGGAACGGCGGCCTCGCGACCCGCTGGCAGGCGGCCGATGGCGGCATGGAGGCCAACATCGGATTCCTGCGCCAGCTCTATGCGCTGGAGAAGATGCAGAGCGAAGGCCCCACTCCTGCCATCCAGGCCGAGCTGGCACAAGCCACCCGCTTCTATCAGGACGCGGTTGACGGCATGCTGGCAACCGGCCAGTTCGATGTGCCCGGTGACGGGGAGTTTGCAGGCCAAATGCTCTCCACCCAGTATCGCGCCCTGCAAGCCGACAATGCCCGCCTGATCCGTGAATGGACCACAGCCCTGAGCGCTTATCAGAACCAGCTGGCCCGTTACGAAGACAGTGCCGACCAGCTCAGGCTGGCTCTGGTCGAGGTCGAGGCCCAGGGGGACGCCACCGTCGAGGATCAGGTTCACCAGCTCAACGCCATCATCGACTACACCAGGGGACTCATCCTGGGGGGCTTGCTGCTCAGCCTGCTGATCGTCACCTGCTGCGGCTTCTGGCTGGTACGCACCATTGTTCGCCCGCTACTCCAGGTCGACAAGCGCATGCAGGACATCGCCGCCGGGGAGGGAGATCTCAATGCCCGCATCAACCTCTCACGCGACGACGAGATTGGCTCCCTGGCCGGCAGCGTGGATCGCTTCATCGAGAAGCTGCAGAAGATGATCAGCGCCACCATGGACAACAACCGGCACATCAACCAGCACGTGCACACCTCGGTCAACCGGGTCCAGGCCATCAGCCAGAGCAGCCGCCAGACCGCAGCGCATGCCCAGGCGCTGCACCACGACAGCGAGCGGATGGTGCAGGTGGCCACCACCATCTCGGACAACTGCAACCTGGCGGCACACAACGCCAACGAGGTGCGCCAGCTCACCACGCAAAGCAGCCAGTATGTCTCCTCCGCCACCGCCGGCATGCAGCGGGTGGTCATGGAGGTGGGTGAATGTGCCACCGCCATCAACGCCCTCAAGGAGCAGGCAGGGCAGATTGGCCAGATCATCTCCACCATCAGCAATATCTCGGAGCAGACCAACCTGCTGGCACTCAATGCCGCCATCGAAGCCGCCCGGGCGGGCGAGATGGGGCGCGGTTTTGCCGTGGTGGCCGACGAGGTGCGCACCCTGGCCAATCGCACCGCCACCTCCAGCGCCGAGATAACGGACGTGATCAACAGCATCCAGCAGCAGACAGAGCAGGCCTATCTGATGATGCAACGCAACCTGAAAACCGTGGAATCGGGTATGGCGGACTCCGACAACACCAAACAGATCCTGTTCAAGGTAGAAGAGGCCATCGATCAGCTCGCCGACATGGTGCAACAGGTGGCAGAGGCGACCAGCCAGCTCTCCCACACCCTGGGGCACACCACGGGCAAGGTTTCGGATATCAGCCTGCAGGCCCAGACGGGCGAACAGGAAGCCCAGGAGTGCCTGCAACTGGCCTCCTCCCTCCATCAGGCCAGCCAGCAGCAACAGCAGTTGCTGTCGCAATTTCGGGTCTAGTGCGGGCGGAGCAAGGCCCCCGCCCTCCCCCCAGCGCCGCTGAATTTAGCCCTTGGGCCGGGGGGCTTCGCCTGTTAAAATTCCGCACTTGAAATTTTCCAGGGCCAAGCCGCCCGAACTAGCGAAGGTCTACCGCGATGCGTACCAGCCAATATCTGCTTTCCACTCTCAAGGAAACCCCCTCCGACGCTGAAGTTGTCAGCCACCAGCTGATGCTGCGCGCCGGGATGATCCGCAAACTCGCTTCCGGCATGTACGCCTGGCTGCCGACCGGCCTGCGGGTCCTGAAGAAGATTGAAAACATCGTCCGCGAAGAGATGAACAATGCGGGTGCCGTCGAAGTATCCATGCCGGTGGTACAGCCCGCCGAGCTGTGGCAGGAGTCCGGCCGCTGGGATGACTACGGCCCCGAGCTGTGCCGCCTGACCGACCGTCACAACCGCCCCTTCGTGCTGGGGCCGACCCACGAAGAGGTGATCACCGCGCTGGTCCGTTACGAAGTGAACAGCTACAAGCAACTGCCGCTGAATCTGTACCAGATCCAGACCAAGTTCCGCGATGAAGTGCGCCCCCGTTTCGGCGTGATGCGCGGCCGCGAATTCCTGATGAAGGATGCCTACTCCTTCCACATCGACAAGGCCTCCCTGGTCGATACCTATGAGAAGATGCACGCGGCCTACTGCACCGCCTTCACTCGCATGGGTCTGAACTTCCGCCCGGTGCAGGCCGATACCGGCTCCATCGGGGGCACCGGCTCCCACGAATTCCAAGTGCTGGCCGAGAGCGGTGAAGACTTGATCGCCTTCTCCGATACATCCGATTACGCCGCCAACATCGAGATGGCCGAAGCCCTGGCACCGGCTGGCGAGCGCGCTGCCGCAACCAAAGCCCTGACCAAGGTGGCCACCCCGGCCGTCCACACCATCGACGAAGTGGCCGCTTTCCTGAACGTGGCGCCGACCGCCATCGCCAAGACCCTGCTGGTACTGGCCGAGGAAGACGAGCACGGCAAACAGGCCGTCATCGCCCTGGTACTGCGTGGCGACCACGAGCTGAACGAAATCAAGGCCGAGAAGCTTTCTGGCGTGGCTAACCCGCTGACCTTCGCCAATGACGAGCAGATCAAAGCGGCCGCCGGTTGCGACGCAGGCTCCATCGGCCCGGTCGGCTTTGCCGGTCGCATCATCGTCGATCGCAGCGCCGCCCATCTGAGCGATTTTGTTTGCGGCGCCAACGAGACCGGTTTCCACCTGACCGGTGCCAACTGGGATCGCGACATCGCCGCTTACGAAGTGGCCGACCTGCGCAACGTGGTGGAAGGCGACCCGAGCCCGTGCGGCCAGGGCAAGCTGCTGCTCAAGCGCGGTATCGAAGTGGGCCACATCTTCCAGCTGGGTACCAAGTACTCCGAAGCGATGAAGGCGAGCGTGCTGAACGAAGGCGGCAAGTCCGTCACCATGGAGATGGGTTGCTACGGTATCGGGGTTTCCCGTCTGGTGGCTGCGGCCATCGAGCAGAACAACGACCAGTACGGCATCATCTGGCCGGATGCCATCGCCCCGTTCGAAGTGGCCATCGTGCCGATGAACATGCACAAATCCGAGCGCGTGGCCGAACAGGCGCAACAGTTCTACGCCGAGCTCAAAGCCGCCGGTGTGGACGTGCTGTTTGACGACCGCAAGGAGCGCCCGGGTGTGATGTTCGCCGACATGGAGCTGATCGGTGTGCCCCACGCCATCGTCATCGGTGACCGTGGTCTGGACAACGGCGTGGTGGAGTACAAGTGCCGCCGCACCGGCGAGAAGCAGGAAGTGGCCATCGGCGAGATCGTTGCCCTGCTCAAGGCCAAGCTGGGTCGCTGATAACGCCGACACCGCCTTTCGCTTTTCATAGGAAAGCCCCGAGTGCCACGGCATTCGGGGCTTTTTATATGGCTCTCAGCCATGATGCACAAAAATGCGTCTCCAGCGTGAACCAATGAGATAACTGCATTGCCCTGTACACGGTACGGCTGATTTCCTAGACTGGCGCTCTTTACCCAGCTTGCCCGAGAAGTTATGTCCATCGCCTCAGCCAATACCGTTGTCGTGCTCGACTTCGAGACCACAGGGCTTTCACCCGGACAAGGGGATAGAGCCATCGAGATCGGTGCCGTCAGAATCAAGGATGGTCATATCAGTGAGCGTTTCTCGGCATTGATGAATCCGGGCTTCAACGTGAGCAGTTTCATCGAGCAATATACCGGGATCAGCAATGCCATGCTGAAACAGGCTCCCCCCTGTAACGAGGTGATGGCGGATTTCGTCGACTTTATCGGTGATGACAATCTGGTCGCCCACAACGCCTCCTTCGACAAGCGCTTTCTGGATGCGGAAATAGAGCGATTGCCGGCGCAATACCGCGGCCAGTTCGCCTGTTCCCTGCTGCTATCGAGGCGCCTGTTTCCCGATGCCCCGGATCACAAGCTGGGTACCCTGGTGCAATACCGGAGCCTGCCCAATGACGGGGTGTTTCACCGTGCCCTGGCGGATGCAGAGGTGACGGCCCACCTCTGGCTTGCCTTGTTGGAAGAGCTGGCGTGTCGACATGGCATTATCGACCCGGACTTTGCATTGCTGCTGACCCTTGGCAAGAAGCCAAAACAGGTGATTCCATCCTTCCTGCGGGAATATGCGACTCGGAAATAATATGTGCCGATATGCATCATCAATCATCCATGCCATGTCGGCACTGAATTTCCCCGCCTTCAAATCCATGATGGCCCGGCGTAAAGAGAGGCAGGCAAGCAGATAATTTAGCACTGCACATCAATGAAAAAGCGCGCCAAATGGCGCGCTTTTTTTCCTTGTCATCTGGCGACGGGGCCGGTTCACGGCGCTTCAGGCATTGCGACCGATAAAGAGATCGGTCACATGGCAGCTGCTTCTCGCGGCCAGCGCATCCAGCATGTAGGCTGCCGCGTCTTCCGGCGTCATGAAACCACTCGAATCCACGTGATCCGAATTCTCCCAGAACTCGCTGCGGATCCCGCTCGGATAGAGGTTCACCAGTCGCAGGGGAGCACTCTTCAGCTCGGCCCGCAAGGATTCGAGAAAGCCGCGCATCCCCCATTTGGAGGCGCAATAGAGGCTCTCGTTGGCCTTGCCGGTCTGGGCGGCGGAGGAGAGCACATTCGCCAGCACGCCGCCCTGGTCGCCGATGAGGCGCACCGTCTGCTGGGCCACCAGTATGGTGGAGATGAGATTGCTCTCCACCACCCGGCGGATCTGCTCGGCGGTGTAGACACCCACCGGGCCGAACTCGCCGACACCGGCACAGTGGATCACCATGTCGGGCAGGCCGCCCCACTCCACCGCAGCGGCAAAGGCGACATCCACCTCTTCGTGGTGTGCGAGATCGGCGGCAATGCCGATCACCGCCTTGCCGAGCAGCTCTTCCTGCTCCTGCAGTTTCTGGTAACGGCGACCCATCATGGAAACCTGATGGCCGCGTTCAACCAGCCCTATGGTCAGGGCGCGGCCCAGTCCGGACCCCGCGCCAGTCACTATGATGTGGCCCATGTGTGCTCCTCAGGGAGATCAGAAGGTGAATTCACCACCGATGAACCAGCCGTCGATGGTCTGATCGACGCGGTCGAAGTCCATCTCGGCCTCACGCCAGCCGGCGCGGATCTTGAGCGGCACGGAAGAGAACTTGTAGGAGCCGCCCAGACGGTAGTCGTAGTTGTCGGCATCCTGCACGCGGGCATCACCGAAGGCGGCAAAGCCGGTCCCCGGGATGCGCACTTCGGCGCCGGTGTAGGCCATCAGCACATCCTTGTCATAGGAGTAGTGCTGGGTGTTGAAATCACCGTCGTAGCGACGACCGGTCAGACCCAGGTCGATCTGGAACAGGTCGTTGTTGAACAGGCGATAGTAGAGGCTCAGGTCGTAAGCCAGCAGATCGTTGTTGAAGCTGCCGCCGCTGCTGCTGAAGTCGGACATTTCGAACTTGGCGTTGGGCAGCAGCAGGATGCCGTGCTCCAGTTGCAGGTAGCCGCTCCAGTTGTAGTTCTCGTCGTAGCTGCCATCGGCACCCACGCTGCTGACCTGGCCACTTCCCTGGGCATTCCACAGATCGGCACCCGCCGCAAAACGCCAGTCATTGGCGGCCATGGCCCCATGGCTGAGCAGAGCCATCACAGTGCCGGCAATCAGGGTCTTCTTCATCACTTCGCTCCATTTTGGACTGGAAAGGCCATCATTTTACCCGCTGGGCAAGGAATACCTAGAGTAAAAAGCTGAACAAGCGTCCATAAATGTCAGTGCGTCATCCCTTTCATGGGTTCGACCGGCTTCACGGGCAGGCTCAGTGACAGCGTCTGTCCATCGTCCAGGGTCAGGGTCAGCGGGAAGGGCGTGCCCTGGGCCAGGGTATGGATGTCGAACAACATGATGTGCAGGCTGCCGGGCTTGAGCACGGCCTCCCCCTTGGCCGGGATCTCGATGCTCTCCACCTGGCGCATCTTCATGACGCCGTTCTCGTGCAAATGGGTGTGCAGCTCGACACGGCCCGCCTCAGGGGACGCCCCCGCCACCAGTTTCACCGGTTTGTCCCCATCGTTCCTGAGCACCATGAACGCCGCCGTGTTCGGCGAGCCAGGGGGCAGCAGGCGCACATAACCATCGACCGCGTCGACCTTGGCCAGGGCCGGGGCGGCCAGAAGCAGTGCCATGGTGGAATAAAACGCACGTTTAAACATGGTTGAAATCCTTTTATGATGTTGTTAAACGAGACAAAGCTTACCCCTGTGGCAAGCTTTTGACAGCCCCCGACAACAAGGATTCAGACATGGCCCTCACAATTCTGGCCGAACAGCAGGACGGCTTGCTCACCCTGACCTTCAATCGACCGGAAAAGCGCAATGCCCTCAACACGCAGACGTATCTGGCGCTGACCGACGCACTGCGCCAGGCCGCCCGGGACGAAGAGGTCCATGTGCTGCTGTTGCAGGGCCAGGCGGAGTGCTTCACCGCCGGCAACGATCTGGCCGACTTTGTTGGCAAGCACGCCCTTGAGCCGGACGATCCCATCCTGCAATTTCTGCACACCCTGGCCGACTTCCCCAAACCGGTGATCGCCGCCGTGGGCGGCCCGGCAGTCGGCATAGGCACTACCCTGCTGCTGCACTGCGACCTGGTCTATCTGGCTGACAACGCCCGGCTGCAGCTGCCTTTCGTCGAGCTGGGACTGGTGCCGGAGTTTGCCGCCAGCCTGCTGCTGCCACGCGCCGTCGGTCACCTCAAGGCGGCGGAACTGTTGCTGCTGGCAGAGGCCATCGATGGAGAAGAGGCGCTGCGTCTCGGGCTCGCCAACCGGGTGCTGGCCCCGGCGGACCTGCTCCCCTTCGCTCGGGAGCAGGGACTGAAACTGGCGGCCAAGCCGCCGATGGCGCTCCAGAAGAGCAAGGCGCTGCTCAAGCAGGAGCTCAAACAGGCGGTGCATTTCGTCATCGACCTGGAAGCGCGCGCCTTCGCCCAGGCCCTGCAAGGGGAAGAGGCGCAAAGCCGCATCGCCAGCAAGCTGCAAAAACGGCGCTGAACTCAGTTGAGACGGAACCGGCCTATCAGCTCGCAGCCCTGCACCCTGTCCTGCACCTGGATAAGCCGGGCAATCTCCGGATTGGGGTGGCGCTTCAAGAAGGAGAGCAGGGCAGCGCGACAGCAGCCCAGCTCGCTGATGAGGGATTCGCACTCCCGGTTGGGGCACTGGGGCACCAGGGCGGTGACCAGCTCGGAGGCGAGCTTGAGGTAGCGCAGTTCATAGGCGGGCTCTTCCATGGCACGCCAGAAGTCGGCCATGCGGTGACAGGTGGCGACCCGCATGCTGGCCAGTTCGTCCAGATCCCCGGAGGCCAGCTCATAGACTTCCCCCAGGGCCTGCTGATAGAGGCAGATCGCCGTGCCCAGAGCCCCCATGCCAAGGGCATTCTCCGCCTCCAGCATGTAACGTTGCCAGTTCTGATGTTCCATGTTCCTCTCCTTTGCCGACACGAGTGGAGTCTGTATCATGGCCAATCGAGAACAAATATCAACCAGACCCTTTGTGCTGGTTTTTATAGCACTTGGCTACCTGGGGGCGTCTCGATTACGATCCTCACCCTCGATATTCAACTGCATGCATCACTCATGACGCCTCGTCTCCCTCAAATGCTGGGCTGCTCCCTGCTCTGCATCCCCCGCATGCTGGTCTGGATCTATTAGCTGCGCTCAATCGAACGCCACTAACCAGATCCATCAACAAGAGGGAATACCAAGATGAAACCCTGCAAGCACTGGTCTCAGGTCGAATATCTGCACCTGACTGTGACCAATCCCAACATCTGTCTCAAAGGGAAGCACAGCTACTACTCCGGCGCCTGGGACGGTCCGTTCGAAGACGCCGCCGTACGCTATCTACATGGCGACAGCTTTAGCCGCCATCCCGACACTGGCTGGGAACCGCTATGGCATATCGACAGACTTCACATCGGCGACTACGTGCAGATCGCCGCAGGTGTGAAGATCCTGATGGGGGGCAACCATACCCACAATACCGACTTCATCAGTACTTATCCGTTTCTGGAGATGGAGGCACTCAAGCGCAGTTATCGACCGGCTGGCGATACCCGCATAGGCAATGATGTCTGGATCGGCATGGACACGATGATTATGCCCGGAGTCAGTATTGGTGATGGTGCCATCATTGCAGCGCGCTCGCTGGTCAATCAGGATGTCCCCCCCTACGCCATGGTCGCAGGGACGCCCGCCAAAGTCCTGCGAATGCGTTTCGGCGATGACGACATCGTGCGACTGCAGGCGCTGGCCTGGTGGGACTGGCCCGATGAAAAGGTACAGGCGCTGCTCCCCTGGATCCAGCAAGGGGAAGTGTCCCTGCTAGAGCAAGCGGCCAAGCAGTGGCAAGAGCATTCGAGCCCACTCACTGGGCGCTGAATACAAAAAAGGGCGACCCGGTGTCGCCCTCTCTTGTGAATATATTTGCTCATTTCGCAATTTGTGACGGATTGACGCGACACTGCTTGCCGGGGTAACCAGGCAGATCCGCCGCCTTGCTGCTGCACGCCAGCCGTTTGGCTTCGGCGAGGCGATCCGCGAGGTTGACCTCATCGATCGGCTGCCAGGCCATCTGCTGGCCGAGCCAGCTGGCCCAGGCAAACTCGACGAAGTAGACCTGATCCTTCTTGCTGAAGTAGCCCGCATCCTGCAACAGCCCCGCCAGGGTGCGGTAGGGATAATCCGGCAACTCACCGATATGGCCGGGCAACTGCTCGGGAGTCAGGGGTTGACCCCGTTCATCCTTGAGCCAGGCCCAGTGGTTGTTCTGCATCTGGCTACAGAAATTGGCCCTGTCCTGCAACCGTGCAATCACCTTGACCCTGACCTGCTTCACCCCCTGCTGCCACAGCGCCTTGGTCAGGTGGTGCCTGTCCACCAGCCAGTAACCCCCATCCGGCGCGATGACGATAGGGATCTCTTTCTTTTTCATCAGCTTGTCGAGCTGCTTCTCGCTCTTGTCCGCCAGCTCCCGGGCTGTGGTATCCACCTGCAACTGCCCCACGCCGCCCTGGGTGGGGTGCAGCGCCTCTATGTTCACTTCGCACCAGCTTCCCACCGGGCTGCTCTTCTCGCACGGGGACAACGCCCAGGCGCCCTGGCTCAGCACGCAGGCCAACAAGATCCATGCTCTCATCACTCTCTCCTTTTCCTGGCGCTCACGGCGCCCCCTCGTTGACAGCCGCATCGGATATCATGGGACTCATGCTGGCGGTCTGACCAGCAAAGGGGATATCATGATTTCCCATCTGCCGGCGATGCATTCTCGCCGAGTTTTCTCCCCGCTTCACACATTTTGAAGGATTCACCATGAAAGGATGGAGCCCCCTGCTGGCCCTGCTGGGCTGTGCCTGCGTCCAGGCCGCCGATGTGCCGCCCGGTACCCCACTCGCCGCTGAACAGGCCGTCGTCCGTCATCTCAAGGATGAACCGGCGAGCCTGAGCCCCCTCAAGCTGGTGGGACTGCCGGAGCTGCAGGTCCTCAGGGACCTTTACGAGGGGCTGCTGACCCAGGGACCGGACGGCAAGGTGCTGCCCGGGGTGGCCGCGAGCTGGGAGAACAAGGACAACCGGCAGTTCACATTCCATCTGAGGCAGGATGCCCGCTGGTCCAACGGCGACCCCGTGCGCGCCGCCGACTTCGTCTATGGCTGGCGCAAGCTGGTTGACCCCAGGGAAGCCGCCACTTTCGCCTGGTTCGCCCAGCTCGCCCGCTTCGACAAGGTGGACGACATAGTGGCAGGCAAGCTGGCCCCCGATGCGCTCGGGGTGGAGGCCGTCGATGACCATACCCTGAAGGTGACCCTCTCCCAGCCGGTGCCCTATTTCCTGAGCCTGCTGACCCATCCCAGCCTGTCGCCCCTGCACCGGGCCAGCATGGAACAATATGGCAACCAGTGGACCCAGCCCGGCAAGCTGGTGGGCAACGGCGCCTTCGTGCTGAGTCACCGGGTGGTGAACGAGAAACTGGAGCTGACGCCCAATCCCTACTACTGGGATCGCGCTCACACGGTGCTGACCCGCGTCACCTTCGTGCCCATCAACCAGGAGAGCGCGGCCACCCACCGCTATCTGGCCGGGGATCTGCACATCACCGAATCCTTCCCCAAGGAGCAGTACCAGAGCCTGATGGCCCAGATCCCGGGGGAGGTCTATACCCCGGAACAGCTCGGCACCTACTACTACGCCTTCAACACCCAGCGCCCGCCCCTCAATGATGTGCGGGTGCGCCAGGCGCTCTCCTACACCATCGACAGGGGCCTGATTGCCGACAAGGTGCTGGGCACCGGGGAGAAACCGGCCTACCACTTCACCCCGGACGTGACCGCCGACTTCGACCCCAAGCCCAATCTGCTCTCCACCAGCAGTCAGCAGGCGCTGGACGAGCGTGCCAGAGCCCTGCTGAAAGAAGCGGGCTACGGCCCAAGTAATCCCCTCAAGCTGACCCTGCTCTACAACACGGCGGAAATTCACAAGAAGATGGCGCTGGCCATCGCCAACCTGTGGAAACAGAAGCTGGGGGCCCGGGTCGAGCTCACCAACCAGGAGTGGAAGACCTATCTCGACAGCCGTCAAAGCGGCCAGTTCGAGGTGATCCGCTCCTCCTGGGTCGCCGATTACAACGACCCCTCCGCCTTCCTCGGGCTCTGGGGATCGGGCCACAGCGGCAACATGGCCCGGTTCGCCAACCCGGCTTACGACAAGCTGCTGGCGCAGGCGGCCAACAGTCAGGATCCCGCAGAACGGGCCCGCCTGTTCGATGAGGCCGAGGCCATCTTGCAGAAGGAGGCCCCCATCGCCCCCATCTACCAGTACACCAATGCCCGGCTCATCAAGCCCTGGCTCAAGGGGTATCCCATCAACAACCCGGAAGACGTGGCCTACAGCCGTCAGCTCTACCTCGTCAAACACTGAGTCCGGGGAGGGGTCGGGACATCTGACCCCTCCTGGCACTGTTCCTGTTCAAGTTCCCGGCATAAAATGCCGCCTCTTTTCATTCATCAACCCCGTGATCCGATCCTGCCATGCGTGCTCTGCTCCTGATTGCCCTGTTTGTTGCCCTTCCCGCCAAGGCCGCCGATGAAACCGAATGCCGCCAGGCCTTCCTCGAATGGATGTTGAGCCAGCAGAAGCAGTTCAGCGACCGCAAGGCCAGCAAGATGGAGCGGCGCAATGCCGAACGAGCCATCGATCAGGCCCGGGATGCCTTCGCCAAGCAGGAGAGTTTCTGCCAGGCCATGGCCTGGGTCGCCAGCGCAGAAGACAATGACCCCCGCTTCAAGCCGAGGACGGGGGAGATCCACGACTTCACTCCCCGCGGCTGAGCCGCCATCTACGACTTTTTTCAGCCTTTCCCGTGTTGATTTATTGACCCAAGCCAAGGTGGTGTAACAGTCCGCATCTACAATGACGCCGTAACAATCACAAAAATAAAAAATAACTTTATCAGTTACTTGGCTCATTCAGGATGCGCACATGACCACAACCCGGCACGAAGGGGAGATCCGTTTCCCCGATCACATATCACTGATCTCGACCACGGATCCCGCCAGTCACATCACTTATGCCAACCAGCACTTTTGCGATGTGGCGGGCTACAGCGCGACCGAAATGGAAGGGGAGCCCCACAATCTGGTCCGCCACCCCGACATGCCCAAGGCCGCGTTCGCCGACATGTGGCGCCGCCTGCAACAAGGCAAGAGCTGGATGGGGCTGGTAAAGAACCGCGCCAAGAGTGGTCAGTTCTACTGGGTCAACGCCTACGTCACGCCGATTCTCAACGATCAGCAGCAGATCATCGAATACCAGTCGGTCCGCACCCGTCCCCAGGATCACGACATCGCCTGGGCAGAGCAGCTCTATGCCCGGATCCGTGACGGCAAGGCACTGCCCTGGCTGACCCGGCTGACCCTGGAGCCGGGGCAGCTGTGTCTGCTGCTCTCTGGCACCGCCCTGCTCGGCATGGGGGCCAGTCTGGTCACCGGCCAGCCGGGGTGGGGAGTCATCACTCTGCTCTGCTTGCTGGCCCAGATGGGACATGGCTGGCATCTGCAACGGCGGCTGGCCAGGCTGCTGGCCACGGCGGGCGAGGAGCAGGGCAGCGCCCTTTGCCAGGTGCTCTATGCCAGGCGTCAGGACAGCCTGGCCGCCCTTGAACTGCTGCTGCGCATGAAGAAGGCGGAGCTGCGCGCCGTGGTAGGTCGCAGCGCGGACACCAACCAGCAGATCCTGCAGGCGGCGGAGGATGACAGGGGGCATATCCAGACCATAGACACTCACCTGCAACAGCAGCGGGCCCAGAGCGAGCAACTGGCGGCGGCCATCACCCAGATGAGCCAGTCCATCCGCGATGTGGCTGACAATGCCCACCAGGCCAATGCGCTGGTGGGCGAGGTCCAGCAGGTGTCCGCCAGTGGCCAGCAGGCGCTGGCCACCACCCGGGATTCGGTCGACAGGCTTCATCAGGAGCTGGACGCCAGCCAGGGCGTGCTGGCGCGCCTGACCCAGGACAGCCAGAAGATCAACGGCATTCTGGAGGTGATCGGGCAGATTGCGGATCAGACCAACCTGCTCTCCCTCAATGCGGCCATCGAGGCGGCACGGGCCGGTGAACAGGGGCGCGGCTTTGCGGTGGTGGCCGACGAGATACGGGCCCTGGCCCAGAAGACCCGCAGTTCCACCGGCGAGATAAGCGACATGATAGGGGCGCTGCAACAGAGCACCCGGCAACTGTCCGATGGCATGGAGCAGGGGGCCCAGACATCAGTGCTCTGCCAGCAGCACATGGGGGCCACCGCCGAGGTGCTCGACCAGATCAACCGGATGCTGGCCCGGGTGACCCACACCAGCGACGAGATAGCCCAGGCGGTGAGCCAGCAGGCGGATGTCACCAGCACCCTGGATCAGGGGATCCACCAGATCCACCAACTGGCGAGCCACACCGCGGACAACAGCCGTCAGGCCCTCGATGGCATCACCCTGCTGGTGGAGCGGCTGCAAAACCTCTCCCGCCTGATCAACCAGTTCCACGACTGACCCCCTTGCCGTGTAGTTTGGCGCGCCCCCGGGCGCGCTGCCGATCTCTCCTCTCCTTCACGACGACAGGCTCCCGCCGGGGGCAGGAAGTCCGTCTCAGGATTTGCCCTTGAACTGCTTGATGCTGCGCTTGCCCTGGGTGCGACGGTTCGCCTGCTTGTCTCTTGGCGCCCGTTTGCTCTCCCCGCTGGCGGGTTTGTCGGTCACCGGGAAACCTGCCAGCGCCGCCAGGGGCAGGGGCCGACCGGTCAGGGCCCGGATCCCCTCGAGCGCCTCCCCATCCCCGTGGCAGGTAAGGGAGATGGCCAGACCGCTCTGTCCGGCACGGGCGGTACGACCGATACGATGCACGTAGACGGGCGCATGCTCCGGCAGATCCAGATTGATCACCACGGGCAATGCCTCCACGTGGATGCCGCGCGCCATCAGGTCCGTGGCCACCAGCACCCGCACCCTGCCCTCCTTGAAATCCGCCAGCGCCTGCTCCCGCGTGGCCTGATCCTTGTTTCCGTGCAGGGCCGCCACCGTCATGCCAGCCCTGGCGAGTTTCTTGGCCACCCCGTCCGCGTCGTCCCTGGCACTGATGAAGACCAGCACCTGGGGCCACTCTCCGGCCTCCAGCAGGGCGATCAGCGCAGGCACCTTGCTGCTCCTGTTGACCAGATAGAGCCGCTCCTCGATGTCGTTCACCAGGCTGTTGAGCGGCTCGGCCTCGATGCGCACCGGATCCTGCAGCAGGCCCGAGGCCAGGCTCTCCAGCTCGACCGGCAAGGTGGCGGAGAAGAGCATCTGCTGCCGCGCCTCCGGCATTGCCTTCATCAGCCACTGGATATCGGGCCAGAACCCCATCTCCAGCAGGCGATCCGCTTCATCCAGCACCAGCATGCGCAGGGCACCCAGCCCCAGCGTCTGCTGGGCCAGCAAGTCCCGCAACCGTCCGGGGGTCGCCACCAGCAGTTGGGGGCCGAGAGCCAGTTCCCGCTCCTGCCACTCCTGGGCCACCCCGCCACACAGGGTCAGAAGGCGCACCCCCAACCCGTCGGCAATCTCCTGCAGGGCGGCGCTCACCTGGCTTGCCAGCTCCCGGGTGGGGACCAGTACCAATCCCTGTACCCGGTCGCTGGCTGCGTCCAGCCTCTGCAGCAGCGGAAGGCCGAATGCCAGGGTCTTGCCACTGCCGGTCCTGGCCAGGGCAAGCAGATCCCGTCCTGACAAGGCAGCAGGAATGGCTAGCTGCTGAATGGGGGTCGGTTTTTCCAGCGCGGCGGGCAGCAGGGGCAACAGGGCGGGGTCAAGGGCGAGTTCGTCAAACGTCATGGGGATCGCAGATACAGGCTGAACGAGGATGTGGAGGCGAAGTCTAGCCAGACCCACCCCATAAGTAAAAGGTTCGGGAGCGCAATAAAAACGGCCTGCCCCGTGTGAACGGGGCAGGCCGTCAGGCAATCAGCCTGTGGCGCGACTTACAGAACGGCCAGGGCGGCGGCGTAGTTCGGCTCGTCGGCGACTTCGGCCACCAGCTCGCTGTGCAGCACCTTGTCGTGCTCATCCAGTACCACGATGGCACGGGCAGCCAGACCCACCAGCGGGCCGGAGGAGAAGGCCACGCCGTAGTCCTGCAGGAAGGAGACGCCACGCAGGGTGGAGAGGTTCACCACCTTGTCCAGACCCTCGGCGCCGCAGAAACGGGCCTGGGCGAACGGCAGGTCGGCAGAGATGCACAGCACGACGGTGTTGTTCAGAGCGCTTGCCTGCTCGTTGAACTTGCGCACGGAAGTGGCGCAGGTCGGGGTGTCGACGCTCGGGAAGATGTTCAGGATCTTGCGCTTGCCGGCGAAGGTCGCCAGGGTCGCATCGGACAGATCGCCAGCAACCAGGGAGAAGGGCTTGGCCTGCTCACCGGCAACGGGGAAGTGGCCGGAGACGGAGACGGGGTTGCCTTGCAGGGTGACGGTATTGCTCATGTTAGGTCCTTGATGATTGATGTGGGATCCAGGGTCCCCAGTATAGGCCCGCCACGGGATGACAAACACCCGCTAATGAAAGGGATTTGGCATCCCTTTGCATCCCCCCTGCTCCAGAGGCAGCTCAGCGGCCACTGACATGGCCCCGGACAAAGAGGAGAAGAGGGCTTGACCTTGGACTTTACACCAAGGTTTACACTCGGCTCAGTCATCCAGGATCCCGCAGGGGCGGGATCCCTCAAGAGGAACGCATCATGAGCAAATCCTGCTGCAGCCATCAACACGCCGCTGCCCCCATCAAGGCCGTCAGCAAGGCCGCCACCCCACAGGCCGGGCACAGCCACACCAGCCACTGCTGCGACAACGGGGCACAGGCCAGTGGTGTCGCCAACCCGACCCGCCACGATCATCAGGGGCAAAGTGGCGCAGACGGCCCGGGGGATGAAGAGCCCCCCAGAGGCACTTGCGCCACCGACACAGCCCACGAGCACGATCATCATGAGCAGGGGCACGAGCACGCCCACACGGCCGCCGCGACCGAGCCGCCGCTGGCTACCCCCGAGCAGAACAGCCGCCGCCATAGCTGGCAGGTGCTGGGCATGGATTGTCCCAGCTGTGCCCGCAAGATAGAGACCGCCGTCAGCCGGGTGGAGGGCGTACAGCAGGCTCGGGTGCTGTTTGCCACCGAGAAGCTGGTGGTGGATCTGGCCCCCGGCCTCTCCCCCGATCCCGTTACCGCCGCCGTGCTGGCCGCCGGCTTCCAGCTCAAAGGAGGCGTTCAGAACACGGCTCGCAGCGAACCGGGCCGCAGCCCGCAGATGCAGAGGGTCAGTAACCTGCTCGGCAAATACTGGCAGCCCCTGTCGCTCGCCGGATTGATGGGGATGGCGGCCCTGCTGCCGAACCAGCTCGGTCAGCCGCTCTTTACCCTGGCCACCCTCTGGGGGCTGTGGCCCATCTCCCGCAAGGCGTGGGCACTGACCAGAAGCGGCTCCCCCTTCGCCATCGAGACCCTGATGACGGTCGCCGCCGTGGGGGCCCTGTTCCTCGGCGAAACCGCCGAAGCGGCCATGGTGCTGCTGCTGTTCATGCTGGGGGAACATCTGGAAGCCTACGCCGCCGGCCGCGCCCGCGCCGGGGTCACCGCCCTGATGGCGCTGGTGCCCGACAAGGCGCTGCGCATCCGCACCACTGCCGAGGGCGAGGTGCGGGAAGAAGTCGCTGCCGACCAGCTGCGCCCCGGTGACATCATCGAAATCGCCCCGGGTGCCCGCCTGGCCGCCGATGCCCGCCTGCTCGACCCCCTCGGCGCCTTTGACGAGAGCGCCCTGACCGGCGAATCCATCCCGGTGGAGCGCCGCCGGGGTGACAAGGTCCCCGCCGGCAGTCTGGCGGCGGATCGGGTGCTGCGCCTCGAGGTGGTGTCCGAACCCGGCAACAACGCCATCGACCGCATCCTGCACCTCATCGAGGAAGCCGAGACCCAGCGCGCCCCCATCGAGCGCTTCATCGACCGCTTCAGTCGCTGGTACACCCCGGCCATGATGCTGGTCGCCCTGCTGGTAGTGCTGGTACCGCCGCTCGCCTTCGGCCAGGGCTGGGATGAGTGGGTCTATCGCGGGCTGGCGCTGCTGCTCATCGGTTGCCCCTGCGCCCTGGTCATCTCCACCCCGGCGGCGGTCACCTCGGCGCTGGCGGCAGCCACCCGGCAGGGGGCCCTCATCAAGGGGGGCGCCGCCCTGGAGCGCCTCGCCCACATCGATACCCTGGCCTTCGACAAGACCGGCACCCTGACCCTGGGCAAGCCGCAGCTGACCGAGCTGGTGAGCCTCAATGGCCAGCCTGAGGCCGACCTGCTGGCGCTGGCGGCCGCCATCGAGCAGGGCTCCCACCACCCGCTGGCCCGCGCCGTGGTGACGGCGGCCAGCGAACGGGGCCTCAGCCTCGCTGCCGCCCAGGAGCTGCGTGCCCTGCCCGGCATGGGGGTGGAAGGTCGCATCGACGGCTCCCTCTGGCAATTGCTGGCGCCGAGCCGGGTCGCCACCCTGGATGCCGCGATGCAGGCCCGGGTCGCCACCCTGGAGCAGCAAGGCAAGACAGTGGTGGTGCTCGGTCAGCCCGACGTCGCCCCGGCCGCCCTGCTGGCCCTGCGCGACCAGATCCGGCCGGAGGCGGCTGCGGCGCTGCAAGAGCTCAACCAGCTTGGCCTGCAGAGCATCATGCTGACCGGGGACAACCCCCGCGCCGCCGAGGCGATCGCCACCGAGCTCGGCATGGGCTGGCGCGCCGGCCTGCTGCCGGAAGGCAAGGTAGAGGAGATAAGCCAGCTCGCCAGCACCCGCAAGGTGGCCATGATCGGCGACGGCATCAACGACGCCCCGGCCATGAAGCGGGCCAGCATAGGCATCGCCATGGGAGGCGGTACCGACGTGGCGCTGGAGACCGCCGATGCGGCACTGACCCACAACCAGCTCGGCGGGGTCGCCGCCATGATCCGGCTCTCCCGCGCGGCGCTGGCCAACATCCACCAGAACATCGCGCTGGCGCTGGGGCTCAAGGCCATCTTCCTGGTCACCAGCCTGCTCGGCATCACCGGCCTGTGGATTGCGGTGCTGGCCGACACCGGCGCCACCGCCCTGGTCACCGCCAACGCCCTGCGCCTGCTGCGAAAACGCTAGTCCGGCCGTTAACGGTACAACCAACAGCCGCCCCAACGGGGCGGCTTTTTTATTGCCTCGCCCACAGCAAAGAAAAAGCGCGGCTGCCGGTCGGCAGTCGCGCTTTGCTTACTCTCTCGGTGTTATCCCGCCCTTGGCGAGGCGGAATTCAACCCGGGGCTGCCGAGCCAGCCCCGGGCTCGATGGGAAAGACTTACTTGGCGCTGCACTCCTGGATGATGACGCTGCCCACCTCGCCGGAAGTCTGGGTCGGGTCAACCTTCACCAGGAAGCTCCACAGACCCTGTTCCAGCGTGATGCTGTTGTTGCCCATGCCGCCGTCGCCGTGCTGGAGCGGGTAAACCTGCTCGGGCTCCAGTGCGATCAGGGTGCCACCGGCATCCTTCACGAAGAACTGCTTGCTCCAGTTGCCATCGTCGTTGGCAAACTTGAAGTCAAAGCTGCCCGCGTAGTTGAAGGCGGCCTGATAGATGGCGAGGTTGCCTTCCATCCCCTTGTAGCTCAGCTGGTAGGCCGGCTGGGCGTTCCAGTCGCTCAGACTGCCACGCACATAGAGCGGGAAGCCGAGCGGATTGCCCGCGACGGTATCCAGCACCTTGCAGCTCTGCGCCGGTTCGGTGTAGCTGATACTCAGGGTCGGCTTGTCCTTGTTCATGGCGGTAAAGACGAACTTGTAGGTGCCAGCCTTCTCCACGTTGAACGGCAGATCCCCGCCATTGGCACAGAGCGTATTGACCTGGCCGGTCGCAAGCTGGTCGGTATCGCTGCACTTGCCGTAATTGACGGGGCCGCTCCACTCGTTGCCAGCGATCTTCACCTGGGTCGACCCCAGCTGATCCGCCGTCACCTCGGTGGTGAACTCATAGGTGAAGTTGCCACTGAAGTTCATCTTGTTGACCGGATCCCACTGATTCAGGAAACCGCGCACGAACACCTCGGTGTCACCGAAGGGAGGCAAGGTGCTCAGATCCGTCTTCTTGCTCACCGGCAGCCCCGCGCCCTGGGCACCGCTCTGCGGCTTGACGAACACCGCCGCCGACCAGGCGCCAAGGGTCAGCTGACCGCTGTCATTGGCCGCACCGCTGGCGATGCTGTCGGAGTCACGGTGGGCACCGCTCAGGACCATGCCGGTCAGATCGATGGGCTGATCCTTGCCGTCACGGAAATCGCCGATGCTCTGGGGCTGATTGGTGGCGTTGATCATCACCACCAGGCCGTCGATGGCCGGATCCAGATCCGCACCGGCGCCCACCCCGTCATCCACGCTCATCACGATGAGACCCGGGATCTGCTCAGGGCCGGTGTTGCGGAAGTCGACCCGCTTGATCACCTCGGCGCCGCTGCCAAGACGCAGCAGACGAGAGGATTGACGCAGTTCGGAGAGCTCCTGGTAGAAGTTCACCATCTGATGCATCTCGGCCGAACCCGGCTTGGCGTGCTGGCCGAGCACCTGCTCGATCAGCTCGTAGTTGGCCTCGTCCTTGTCCTTGCGCGGCAGCCCTTTGTCAAAATTATTGTCACTTAAGCCGTAGTCGACCCGGTTGTACCAGTCACCGGAGTCGTAGCTGTCCCGCTCCATGGACTTGGAACGCAGCAGCTCGACACCCGCGTGGGTGAAGGGAATGCCCTGACCCAGCATGGCGGTCGCCAGAGAGACCCCCTGCATCCGCACCAGGTCGGCCCCGGCGGGTGCCTTGTACACCAGGTTGTCGAACAGAGTCTGGTTGTCGTGCTTGTCGACATAGTTCTGGATTTCGGTCGGATCCTGGGCATAGCCCGCCGGTTGACCGTTGTAGTCGATGTCGGAGCCTTTCTTCGGAATGCCGTCCTTGTCGGTCAGCACGAACTCCTTGAGGTTGCCCGCCATGCCGAGGCGCACCAGATCGGACTGATGCAGGGCGGTGGCGAGATCGACGCCGTCCAGCTCGTTGGCATCCACCAGGGCGCCGTTGCCAAAGCCCTGGGTCTTGCGAATGGCTTCGCCGCCGTCGAACGGGCTGCCGCCGCGCACCGCATCACGCAGCCGGTCGGAGAAGGAGCCGATGCCGGTACCGGCCAGGTGCTTCTGGGTCGCCTGTACGAAGCGCTTGTCATCCTGTACCTCACCGAAGTTCCACCCCTCACCGTAGAAGTACATGTCCGGATTGACCTTCTTCACCTCGGCCAGGGCCTGCACCATCTGATCTTTCGGGTGATGGCCCATGAGGTCGAAGCGGAAGGCATCGATCTTGTAGTCCCGCGCCCAGGTGACCAGGGAGTCATCCATCAGCTTGGCGAACATGGCGTGTTCCGGCGCCGTGTTGGAGCAGCAGGTGGAGTTTTCCACCGAACCGGTCTCCGGATTGAGGCGCTGGTAGTACCAGGGCACAATCTTGTCGAGCACGGATTTGGAACCGAGACCCGCTTCGTTGGTGTGGTTGTAGACCACGTCCATCACCACGTTCATGCCGATGTTCTGCTTGATGGCCTGCACCATCTCGCGGAACTCCTTGATCCGGGTCGTCCCCTCCGCATTGGTGGCGTAGGAGCCTTCCGGGGTGGTGTAGTGGTAGGGGTCATAGCCCCAGTTGAAGGAGTCCACCCCGCGCAGATAGCCGTACAGCTCCTGCACCACGGGGTTCTCCTTGCTGTCGCTGGCTTGCAGATCACCGAGCACGGCTTCGATGGTCTCGCCGCCACCACAGTGGCTGGCAAACCTGGAGTTCTTGACCTCGGGATTGACCTCGCACAGCTTGCTGAAGTCATCGCCGATGTTGGCCACCTTGGCCGGGTCCTCGTTGACGGTGGCGATGTCGAACACCGGCAGCAGGTGCAGGTGGCTGACGCCGCTCTTGGCCAGGGATTTCAGGTGGGTGACGGGCACGCTGTCGCTGTCGGTCAGCCCGAGGAACTTGCCGCGGTGCTCCACCGGCGTCGACTCGTCGTTGCCGGTCAGATCCCGGACGTGGGCCTCATAGATGGTGATGTCGGCGGGGTTCTTCTGGCTGTGGGGCGCCTTGAGGCTGTCCCAGCCTTCCGGCTTGAGGGCCGGATCGTCGAGATCCACCACCTGGCTGAACTCGGAGTTCATCGCCAGGCTCAAGGAGTAGGGGTCGGTCACCTGATAGGATTCCAGCTTGCGGCTGACCGGGTGATAGACCTGGATGTCGTAGCGGTAGTATTTGCCGACAAGATCGCTGCCCCCCTGCACGCTCCAGCTGCCGCTGGCCTCGTCCAGGGTCATGGCGCGCTCGCCAAGCGACTTGTGCTGCTCGTCGAACAGCGCCAGCTTGACCGACTTGGCGGTCGGTGCCCAGAGCCGGAAGGTGACATTGCCTCCCTCCACCACGGCGCCGTAGGCCAGCTTGGTGGCCGCTTCGCTGTAAAGGGCATCGAGGGCACCGGCACTCTGCACCAGGGTCGCCCCCTGCAGGATGCCGTCCGCATCGGTCCCGATGGCGACCAGCTCACCCTTGAGCAGGGGCTTGAGATCTTTCCCCGCAGGCAGGGCGAAGGCGGCGGCATCCTTGAGGTGCGGGTATTTGGCCTGCTGCTCTTCGGTCAGGCTGGTCGGAGTCAGCTTGAGGTAGGGGAAATCGAATACACCCTCGCTGTTTGCGGTGATGGTGCCTGACTCTGTGTAGTAGAGGCGCACATAGGGCTTGTCCTTGCCCCCTTGCCAAATCAGGGTGTTGTCGTCGATGAGGTGGGCACTGGCCCCCGCCACGCCGAAGGCGGCGGTGAAGGCTTCCGCCCGGCTGCCGAAGATCTCGTTCTTGCCGGCGACGATGGCCACGGTGCGATCCGGGTGGTCGTTGAAGACCACCTTCATGTCGCTGCCGGTCAGGTTCGCGAGATCGCCGTTGCGGGCGATGAAGTTGATGCAGCCTTCCATCTTGGAGAGCGGCACGACCCAGGCCGGACCAAAACTGTCCGCCGCGGACGGCGTCTTGCTCTTGTCATCCCAACCGGTGTTGAGGCCGCCCTCCGAGGTCGAGTTGCAGGCGTCGTTGTTCCACAGGTGCAGGCTGTGGCTGGCGAACGGGCCGGTGACACCGCGCGCCGCGCTGGTCTGGGTATCCACCAGGGCGATGACCGCTTCGTCGGGGCCGGCCGTCAGCAGTTCGGCCGGGGGCTGGACGTTGGGAAGACGAGCGACGGGCTCATCCTGAGGGGCAGGAGCAGAAGAACTGTTGTCGTTACAGCCTGACAAAAGCGCGAGCAGTGAGGCTGTTACCAGCGCCACTTTGGTCTTTTTCATATCCATTTTTTTATAATTCCCGCTGTAGTTAGTCTCGATATCCGAGTACCCGGTCATTGCCGAGCGGTGTCATATTAATCAGCGGGAATTGCCGTAAATGTGAGCGGATGGGCAAAAAAAACCAATCCGCATCAACAAGATAACGTTTTCATAACGAAAATTCGATCGCGCTCACAGACCTGGCACCGCTTTCGGCCCATACCAGCGAGAAGAGGGGAGCGAGTGACGAAATCAATGTCCAATCAAATGGATAGAGGGGGCTGGGTGATGAAACGGATTGAGGAGCAGGCCAGGCGGCTGGACCAGGAGTATCAGGGCATTGCCCAGTTGTTCGATCAGTTCTGCCAGCAGGCCGGCGTGCTCGCCGAACGCTATCACTTCTTCAACTGGCCGGATTATGAAGAGAGCCCGCCCCTCGCCCGCGCCTTCACCCTGCTGGGGGAACCACGGGAGCTGCGGCTGCGCTGTCAACCCGGCGAGGGGGGTTCCCTGAACGGCCTCCTCCAGGTGTGTGGCGAGGAAGGCAAGGTTCACGCCAGCCTGGGCTTTCATGCCGACGGCCACCTGCTGCTGGAGCCGGGCCGCCTGCTCGACGACCCGCCGGGACTGCTGCTGAGGCTGATGCTGGGCTCCCTCTGGCAGGATCAGGGGAGCGAGCCTCCCCGCTGACACCCGCCAGGGGTGTCAGTCGGCAGACACTTCGATGGTCAGGTGCACCAGCTCCTCGTGGATGGCGAGGCGCTCGCGGATCGCCTGTGCCGGGACCGGGGTCGCCATCTGCAACGACATCGCGGCGGCATACTGCATCTGCCCCACCCGCCAGACGTGCAGATCGCGGATCTCGGCGCCAGGCAGCTCGGCAATCACCTCGCGGATCTCGTCCACCAGGGGCGCATCCATCTCCGCATCCAGCAAGACGCGCCCGGTATCACGCAGCAACCCCCTGGCCCACACCGCCACCAGCACGGCCCCGGCGATGCCCATCAGGGGATCCAGCCAGTCCGCCCCCCACAACATGCCTCCCACCAGCGCCAGAATCGCCAGCACCGAGGTGGCCGCGTCCGCCAGCACGTGGAGGTAGGCGGCGCGCAGGTTGAGATCCTGATGGCCGTGGTGGTGATCGTGCGAGTGGTCGTGATGACCGTGATGGTGGTCGTGACCATGGTGATGGCCGTGATCGTCCCTGAGCAGCCAGGCACAGGCCAGATTCACCAGCAGGCCCAGCAGGGCAATGCCGATCGCCTGCTGATAATGGATGGGGCTGGGGTCCAGCAACCTGGCCACCGACTCGAACAGCATCAACCCCGCCACCCCCACCAGCAGCAGGGCGCTACTGAAGCCCCCCAGCACCTCTATCTTCCAGGTACCGAAGCTGAACCTGTGATCCCGCGCGAAGTGGCGGGCAGCGCGATAGGCCAGCACCGAGAGGCCGAGGGCCAGGGCATGGGAGCTCATGTGCCAACCGTCGGCCAGCAGCGCCATGGAGTTGTAGAACCAGCCGCCACCGATCTCCGCCACCATCATGACGACGGTGAGCAGCACGGCCCAGCGGGTCTTCTGTTCGGCCAGGGGATTCCCTTCGTGGACGACGGGGTGGTGGCAGTGGGATGAGGCGAGGGATGGCATGGATTTCTCCTGAAAACGAGGATGCTATATACTATACCCCAGTATAGTTTTATTGATCGAGAGGATCCTGCATGTCACACACGGTTCACGACAAGAAGAAGCTGCTGGCACGGGTCAGGCGCATCAAGGGGCAGACCGGTGCCCTGGAGATCGCCCTGGAACAGGAAACAGACTGCGCCGCCATCCTGCAGCAGATCGCCGCCATCCGCGGCGCCGTCAACGGCCTGATGCTGGAGGTGCTGGAGGGGCACATGCGCGAGCATCTTGGCGCCGAGGAGGCGACCCATGCCGAGCGGCTGGACGATCTGGATCAGGTGGTGAGGGTACTGCGTTCCTATCTGAAATAAGGGCGCCCGGTGATGACGGGCGCCCCTGTCAGTCGAAGTCCGCGTAGGGGGTGAGAGGCCTTGGCGGCATATCGAGATCCCCTTGCCAGGGCTTGAAGGTGTAGCGCAGGAACAGGGTGACATGGCTGGGGGCATAGTCATCCGCCTGCTGGATGTCCACCCGGCCACCGATGCGCCAGTGTTCCGTCAGCCTGTGTTCCACCACGCCATTCAGGGTGTAGCCGAATCCACTGCTGCTGCCCCCTTTCACAGGCGCATTTCTGTCTGGCAAACCGCTTGGCAACAGGCCTTCCAGCGGGTAGCGACGGCTGTCGTCGGTGCGGGCGTAGGACCAGGATCCCGATCCCCCCAGCTCCCATGACCAGTCCGGGGTACGCTGCCGGTAGCTGACCGGCACCGAGAGCGAGAAGTACCCCTGCGGGCTGTAATAACCCCCTTGTCCCAGGGTATAGCCCCCCAGATCCTGCTGGTAGTGCCACAGCATGGTGCTGAGCCCCACGCTGGCACGGCGATGGGTCTCGTTGACGAACTTGTAATAGCCCCCTCCCATGAGCCGGGTGCGCCAGTTGTCGGGCACGTTCTTGCCGGTCAGCAGGTGCTGCTGGGCGCTGCCCCAGAACCCGACGGCCCCTCCCAGATCCCGGCTGAGATCGAGGCGGACCCCGTTCGCCCGCACCCCGCCCCAGCTGATGCCCGTGCCCGGATCCACCGTTCCCCCATAGGAGAGCAGCGAGCTGCTGACGGGCCGACGCGAGAGGGTCATCCCCCACCCCAGCGTGTGCCAGTCACCGGTCAAGGTGGCGCCACCAACCCAGTCCACCACCTCGAAACCGAGGGGCGTGGTCCCCAGATCGAACGCCCAGGCCCCCCGCTGCCAGCCTGCAGCCAGGGTGGTCCCCCGGCTCTGCTGGTGCGCGTCCCCGCGGCAGTCCCTGGCCGCACAGGTACCGAACTGCGCCCGGTAAGGGGAGTCCGGCAGATCTCCGGTATCCATGTCGACCAGTTCAAGGCGGCCGAAGGCGGTACCACCGGCCAGCGACGTATCCAGCTGCGCCATCTGGGTCAGCGCCCGCAGATCCGAATAGCCCCCGGTACCGCTGGAGCCCCAATAATCGCTGTCGAGGGAGAAGGTGGTCTGGCTCTGCCGGTAATGCCTGTCGAGATCGCTGCGCAGGCCGGATGCCAGCCACCCCTCCCCATCCTGACTGCGGGCCAGCCGGGTCAGCGCCCCCCCCTCCAGATCCTCGCGGGGGGCCAGACCTGCGGCCACCAGCCCCTTGCGATCCCGCACCAGAGCCCCTTCCACATCATGCTCGGCAACGCGCTGGCGGGCGGCATCGCGCCAGAACAGCGCCGTCTGCTGGGAGGCCGGTTGCATCGCCACCAGGGGTTCGTAGTCGGTGAAGATGGCGCGGGCTGTCTCGCCCTCTCCCAGCGCCTGATAGAGATTGGCTACCCGGCGGTAGTAGTTGGCCCCCTCCGGGGGCAGCGGGCTGACCGGCCAGGCGGGCAGCCAGTGACGGGCCTTTGCCAGATCGCCCCTGGCCCTGGCCAGTTCGGCCATGCCGAGCCTGGCCTCGGGCTGTTGCGGCGTGCGGGCAAGCACCTCCTGATAGCGCTGCTCCGCCAGTGCATAGGCCCCCCGATCCGTGGCCCACTCCGCCAGCATCAGGCTCGCCTCTTCAGCCGGCTGCAACGGCTGAAGCAGGCGTTCGGCCCCCTCATCATCCCCGGCCTCGTGACTCGCCCTCGCCCTGGCGAGCACCTCGTCACGGGCGAGGCGCCGATCCAGCGCATCCATGTCCTGTGTCCAGCCGGACCTAGGGATGGCGGCCAGCACCCCTCTCGCCTCCACCGTCTTGTCCTGCCCCGAGAGATAGAGGGCGGTGGCGTAGCGCAGGGTGGCGTCCTGGGGCCGCGCCGCCAGCCGTTCCCGCAAGAGCCGCTCCCCGCTCCCGGCTTCCCCGAGACGGGCCCGGGTATCGGCCACTCGATAGGCCAGCCACACCTCTTCCGGGGTCAGCGCAAGTGCCTGCTCGCGAAGGCGCAGCGCCGCCGCCACCTTGCCGGCCCGATCGAGCTGATCGGCCTCCTCCTGCAACAGCCCGGCCTTGAGCCGCCGCCCTTCGGCCTGCATCCCGGGGGGGCCCTGCTGCTCCAGCAGGGCCAGAGCACGCGCCGGATCCTGCTCCTTGTAGAGATCGAACAGGCGGGCCAGTGCCCGCTCCCGCGCGCTCCCCATGGCGAGCGCCTTGCGGTAGGCGGACTCCGCGTCGGCATCGCGATGGCGGCCACGCTCGCTGTCTCCGAGCCCCAGCCAGGCTTCGGGCTCACGCCCATCCTGGGCGATGGCACGGCGATACAGGGTCGCCGCCTCATCCCACTGCTCCCGTTCCAGGGCGCTGCGCCCCTGGCTCACCAGCAGCCAGTAGCGGTTGGTGGCCAGCAGGCTGCGCCATTTGTCCTTGTCGGTCACCTCGGGGTGTGCCAGCACCCGTTCAAACTGGGCGATGGCCAGCGCTCGCTGATCGTTGCGGGAGTAGGCCTGCCCCAGGGCCCCCATGAGTTCGGGATCCCCCGGGTTGGCAGCCAGGGCACGCTGCAAGCGGGAGATGGAGGCACCACCTCCCGCCGTGCTTGCGAGCGCCGACTGGCGTGCGCGATAGGCAGGCGAGGCCCACTTCTCCTCCTGGGTAGCGAGCAGCTGTTCCGCCTTGGTGGTATCCCCCTCGCCAAAGAGCACCATGTACTCCTGCAAGGCAGCGATACTCCCGGGCCCGATGGGCAGGGATTCGATGTCCGCGAGCCAGATCTCGGCGGCCTCGTCCCGTTGATAGGGATCTCGCGCCATCTCGCGCAACAGGTTCTGCGCCCCCTGGCGCCGACCGTCCGCCAGATAGAGGCGAGCCAGCCCGCCCCGCACTCTGGGCTCACCCGGATATTGCCGGTTGAGTGCCTCCAGGGCTGCCAGCCCCTTCGCCTTCATGGCCGGGATCCGTGTCTGCAACAGGGCATAATCCACCGCCACGTCGAGATTGGGGGGCAAATCACCGGAGAACAGGGAGCGATAGAGACGCTCGGCCTCCTCCAGCCTGCCGGCGCTGGTCAGCAGCCTGGCTTGTTGCAGTTGCTGGCGCCTGGCCGGTTCGTTCAGGGCCAGGTTGGCCATGCCCTGACGATAGAGCGCAGAGTCGGGGTCTTGCTTGCCAAGGCGGGCAAGCAGTGCCCCGGCCTCCTTGACCTTGCCCTGGCGCAGGGCCTGACGGGCCTGGGCTGCCAGCAGCTCCGGATGATCGGGCTCCACCAGGGAGAGGGAATAGAGGCTGTTGCTGACGAGATCTTCCCGCCCACGAGCCTCGCCAATCCTGACCTGCTCCAGCAGCCAGGCCACCGACTGTACCGTCCCTTGCGCCAGGGCTCCGCTCATCAGGCAGGCGAGCAGGCACCCCAGGGTCACTCTGCCTGACATGACTCGCTCCAATCCGGCTGCAGGGTACCGTCGGCGGCAAAGCGATAACGCCCCTGATCCCAGCCTGCGCCGAACAGGGTCAGCACGCTGCCGTAGTAGGCATCCGCATCCAGCCCGTGATCGGAGACCTGCTTGCGCAAGGTGACCTGCGCCGGCAAGCCCCGTGACAGGGGCAGGAGGGCGGCGGCAAAGCCGCTCGGCCCCTTGCCCTGAACCTGGCCGCTCAGGCTGGAGACCCGCTCGGGAAGATGACCCGATTCGGTCAGCTGCGCCAGCATGGGGGCAAAATGGGCCACCAGGGAAGCCCTGGCGGGATCCTCCTCGCTCAGCATGCCGAGCCAGAGATAGACGCGGATGGCGTCATAGCCACCGGTGTCGCCCTTGTCCGCCGTCACCTGCCATCCCTTGTCGGCCTGCCAGTCCACCCAGTCCGGGGCAAAGCCACGGGGCGCACTCTCCTGCAACAGCTTGGGCAAGAGGGCCCGCATCTCGCCCCAGGGCCCCTGGAAGGAGGCGAATCTGGCCAGCAGTTGTGGAGGCAGATAGCTGGGATTGAGGGTCCAGCGTCCCTCCCCCTCATAGCCTTTCGCCCCGGGCTGCAACACGGGGCCGAGACCCGGCAGCGTGGCGACCTCTTCCCGGGCGATGCGGCGCAGCAACAGGGTGCCGAGGGCAGAGTAGCTGTGGTTGTCCCACAGGCGACCTGCCTCCAGCAGGCTGTAGGCTATCCAGAAATCCGAATCGGACGCGCTGTTCGCGTCCAGCACGCCCCAGTTGCCGTCCTGCTGCCTGCCCCAGAGCCAGGATGGCAGGAAGCCGGTCAGATCCCCTCGGGCGAGCTGCCGCTCCGTCCAGTCGAGCAGGCGGGCAAAGGTCTCCCTGTCATCGTTGACCAGGGCGAAGAAGAGGGCATAGCTCTGGCCTTCCGAGGTGGTGATGCGGCGCCCCTCGGCAGGGTCGATGACCCTGCCCTCTTCGCTGATGTAGTGCTGGCGAAAGTGATCCCACTCCGGCCAGTGGCAGACGGCCTGCGCCGGGAGGGAACAAAGGGCCCAGAGGAGCAGGGCACCACAGACATTTTTCATCTGAGTCATCTCTTAATCTTCCTTCAGACGGCGGCGGCTGGCACTGGCAAGCAGCACCCGCAGGCCCCAGCCCAGTACCAGCATGCAGAGCAGGGTCAGCCCGGCAAGACGCACCGGATAACGGGCAAACAGTTGCCAGAGACGCTCCCACCACGGCAGGTAGCCCACCTCGTAGCGATCCCCCACCACCAGGCTCTTCACCCCGGATTCCCGGATGATGGCCACCGAGCCTGCCACCTGATCGCGTAGGGTCCGGGTCTGCAGGGCATCATTGAGCAATGTGACCCCCGCCGGCCCATCCGCCAGCAAGGCCACCAGGCTGCGCTGATCATGGGTCGGCGATTGCAGCCCCAGGATGACGGCGATGGCCCGATTGCCCGTCATGCCCACCCGGGCCTGGGGCTGGCGATCGGCCATGGTGTGCAGCAGATCCCCCTTGTGCTGGCGGGTTGGCTCGTTGACCCAGCTGCGCGTGGATTGCAGCAGGGCGTCGGGGGCCAGATCCCCTCGAAACTCCTCCGGCAGGGTGCCGATGAGCAGGGTGTCCCGATCCGCGGTGCGCGCTCGCTCCCAGTCGTCCAGAACCTGCAGGGAGAGCGCCGGATACCCGGTCTCGGCCCCGATGGCACCGACGGCATCGAGCAAGGTGGTGATCTGCCCGGGATGGGGTCTGGCCGGCATGACAATCTGGGTGTCGGCGAGATCCGCCATCCGGCTGAACGGGAAGCCGGCATAGGCGAACGCCTTGAGGTCGGGCATCTCGATGAAGTGACGATAGCCGGTGAAGTCGATGGTGGAGCCCTCGTCGATGCGCACCTGATGGGCAGGCGGCATCACCAGGTCGCAACGGCCATCCTCCGTTCCTCCCATGTATTGCTGGGCATACTCGAACGAGAAGCTCAGGCTGTTGGCCTGGGTGGTCTTGAGCCCGGGCATGCGCAGTGCCATGGTGTCGCCATCGTCGGCAAACCAGAGCGGCAGGGTCAGCAACCGCTCACTCTTGACCTCGCCGGGCTCGAGCGTGAACGACTTCATGAGCTGGCCGTTGACCCCCACATCCAGCCGGGAACCGTCGCGCAGGGTGGGCGAGGTATGGTGATACTTCAGCTCCGTCCTGATGCCGTTCTCCCCCAGCAGATAGAGATCCGGCGGCAGGCGCAGCGTCAGGTTCATGGGCCACAGCGTGCGTCCCGTTGCCTGCAACTGGCCCGGGTACTCCGTGAGCTCATCAAAGCGCATCTTGCGATCCAGTCGCACCCAGTTCGGGGCATCGTAGGGTTGACGCGGGGAGAGCGGCTTCACCTCGTCCACCATGACGCTCTGGCCACGCAGCATGACATCGCCTCGCGCCAGCCCCTGCACCGCCGTCAGCAGATCCTGCTGATCCCGCCCCAGGATCAGCAGCAGCTTCACATAGGGATTGCCGGGGGAGCTGATCATGTCGATGGTGGGCCCCTTCACCTCGGGATAGTCCACCAGGAAATCGGGGCGCGCGTCATTGGTGGCAAAGATCACGGCGTTGCGATCCGGCAACTGGTTGATGAGCACCGGGAAATGCTGGCCCCGCCACTGGGCCTTGGTGCCGAACCAGGAGGCCAGCACCGCCGCCGCCTGCTGCTGCTCCGGGGGCACTGAGCCCGTGAACACCATGGGCAGAGTCAGCTTGCCATTGTCCCGCACGTCGAGGAACGGCATGGGGAAGAAGGAGAGCTCGTTGCGCACCGGCAGGGTCTGCAACTGCAGGGTCAGCTTGCTGTCCCGGTTGACGTTGAGCCAGAGGGTATCGCTCGCCGGGTTCTCGCACACTTTCTGATAGTGGCCGACGAAGCTCACCTTGAGGCGGTTGAAATCCTTGGCATAGCGGGGATCCAGCTCGATGCTGGCATGGGTCATCGTCCCCATCTGATCCTGGTTGAGGGCCGTCACCCCCATCAGCTCGTCATTGAGATAGACCTTGACCTGGGAGATGAGCGGCAGCAGGGAGGGCGATGGCGTGAAGTTCAGGTCCAGGGTGGCCCGGGTCACCACCTCGTCCCGCCGCACGGTGAAGTCGGCCAGTCCGTCTGGCGCATTGCCGCGCAGGGACAGGGTGCCTGGCGATGATGCCATCTGTTCGAAGCTCATCCCCTGGGTGCGCACCGGAGCGGGAACAGGCGGCAGGGGGCCGACGGCCTCGGCGGCGGTCGCACCCTGAGCCATCAGCAGGAGAGGAATAAGGTAGCGTTGTGGTTTCATCATCCTTTCACTGTCTGTGAGGTCGGAGTCCCGGCCCGGAAATCTGGGGAGACGCGACGGGGAACGAAGGAGAGGAGCCAGCGAGCCAGCTTCTCGAGGAGGATACAAACAAAGCCGATGGGTGAGGTACGGGCCAGACGCCAGTAAGCCCCCCAGCCGAGCAGGGTAATGTCGATCAGGCTGTGGAGGGGGCGATCCTTGCCCAGACGCTGCTGCCACAGGGACCAGGTATCGGCCCGGGCGAAGGTGCACTGGATGAACTCGACATGCTGCGCCTGCGCCATGGGTTCCAGCTCCAGTCCCAGCTTGCAGCCGAACACCCGCTGCACCTTGGCGGCGAACGCCTGCTCCCGCTGGTCATGGCGCAGCAGCAACCAGACCCTCTCCTTGTCGGCCAGGGGCAGGGGCGCCTCGAGCAGCACCCCGACCCCCCCGTTGGAGTAATCCCTGACGGTACAGGGGTAGAGGTGACCGTTCGCCAGCCTGATGGCCGCCGGCATCACCATCTCCACCCTGGGGTTGGCACGGACCTGGCGCGACTCGAAGGCCACCGCCAGGGCGCCGCCCAGTATGGTCATGTTGTAGAGGGTCCAGATCATGCTGAGGATCAGGGTCGGCACCTCGTCGGCAGGGCCGGTGCCGATGCGCCAGAGGCCGAACCCCAGCCCGCACAGATTGAGCAGGATCAGCAGCAGATAGGGGCGGGAGACCGACAGATCGAGGAACACCTCCTCCGTCATCCCCCCCTTGGCAGTCACGTTGAACGTCCCCTTGTGAGGTGCAAAGAGCGCCACCGTGGTCGGCCTGGCGATGTACCAGGCCAGCACCGTCTCATAGACCTCGCCCCAGAAGGAGTGGCGCACCTTGCCCTGCAACCGGGAGTTGGTCAGAGCGCTGTGGAAGATGTGCGGCAACATGTAGAGGGCGATGGCCGCCGCCGGGGCATAGATGATGTAGGCGTGCAGGATCAGGAAGGCGAGCGGCGCCGTCAGGAAGATGAGCCTCGGTATGCCCGAGAGGAAATGCAGCATGGCATTGAAGTAGCACAGCCGCTGCCCCAGCTTGAGCCCCTTGCCGAAGAGAGGGTTGTCCAGACGCAGGATCTGCACCATGCCGCGCGCCCACCGGATGCGCTGACCGATGTGGGCAGAGAGGCTTTCGGTGGCCAGCCCCGCCGCCAGCGGGATCCGGATATAGGCCGAGGTGTAGCCGAGGCGGTGCAGCCGCAGGGAGGTGTGGGCATCCTCGGTGACCGTCTCCACCGCGATGCCGCCGATCTCGTCAAGGGCAGTGCGCTTGATGACGGCGCAGGAACCGCAGAAGAAGCTGGCATCCCACATGTCGTTGCCATCCTGCACCAGGCCGTAGAAGAGAGCCCCCTCGTTCGGCATCTTGCGAAACCGTTGCAGGTTGTGTTCGAACGGATCGGCGGAGAAGAAGTGGTGGGGGGTCTGGACCACGCCCAGACGGGGATCCCGGTAGAACCAGCCCACCGTCATCTGCAGGAAGGAGCGGGTCGGCAGGTGGTCACAGTCGAAGATGGCGACCAGCTCCCCGGTGGCCATCTTGAGGGCGTGATTGATGTTGCCCGCCTTGGCGTGCTCATGGGTCGACCGGGCCACATAGCGGATCCCGGCCTCCTCGGCGAAGTCTCGAAACGCTGCCCGCCCCCCGTCGTCAAGCAGCCAGATGGTCAGCTTGTCGGCGGGCCAGTCGAGCCCCATGGCGGCGTAGACAGTCCCCTTCACGATGGCGAGATCCTCGTTGTAGGTGGGGATCATCAGATCCACGCTGGGCCACTGGGCCGGATCCGCCGGCAGTTGTGCCGGAGGGCGGTGCAGGGGCCATGCGGTCTGCCAGTAGCCGAGCAGCAGCACCAGCCAGGCATAGGTCTCGGCGGCCAGCAGCAGCAGGCCGCAGGCCAGGCTGACGGGATCGAACCAGTCGAGGGTCGAGGTGTAGCGCCACCAGATGTAGCGGCAGGAGATGGTGAGGGAGAGCACCATCATCATCAGCATGGGATAACGGCCCGGCACGGCCCGCAGGATGAAGGCCATGGCCGCCAGCAGGAGGACGAACACCAGCTGCGCCTGCAGGGTGAACGGCTGGGTGACGCAGAGCAGGGAGAGGCTCCCGGCCACCACGCAGAGCAGCACGCTCTTCCAGCGTGCCTCGCGGGGCGTGGCCCTGGCGGCGGCCAGCCCTTTCTCCTCCTGGCGGGCCAGGAAGGCGCCGAGAGTCTGTGTGCCCCGGTGCCAGATCCGCTGCCAGGAGGCAGGCCAGCGCAGGGGGATGGGCTGTGGGCGACGCACTATCATCCAGAGGCTCTGCAACAGAACGCGCAGGGGATCCCCCACCCGGGGGTGCGTCAGCTGGGGATAGAGCCCCCGGGCATGGCCCAGCACCCATTGCCAGCCATGACGCTCGAGGGGGAAGAGAGCCCAGGCCAGCAGCCAGCCCAGGGTCAATGCGGCCGCCCCCGGGCGGGAAGCCCCCCGCTCACGCAGTGCGCGATAGCGCTGCGAGCACCAGAGGCCCGCAGCCGGCGTCAGCAGCCGCACTCTCATCGGGGGGCCTCCCCCTCTGCCAGACACCAGGTCGCCAGGGCGGCCAGCTCGTGGGCAACCAGACTGGTGGGGGCATAGCGGCCGACCGGCAGCTTGGCGGCCATGGCCTCCGCCATGGCTTCGTCCCTGTGCAGATGAAGATTGAGCAGAGGGAGCCCCCCTGCCAGCCAGAGATCCAGCAACCCCTGCTGCAGGGCCCGCTGGCTGGAGAACTGGGTCACCAGCAGACGCTCATCGGCCGCCCAGGGGTGGCGGTGAAGCCGCACATGGCAGTTGGCATCCGCATTGACCACCAGCAAGCGCCTGCAGGGAATGACGGGGACCATGCCCAGGGGCAGATCCAGCAGCACCAGATCATAGCCATCGATCCCCGCCAGCCACTCGGCCGACGCCCCCTCCCCCCCGCCATGGGAGAGCAGATCCAGTCCCTCCTCCCGGCGGTGAAGCGCACCTCGCCACTCCCGCGCCGGCTGGGTCAGCCGACTCCAGCCTCCCGGATCGTCATGGGGCAGGCCAAGGTGGATGCCAAGCTGGTTGTCCGGGCAGAGATCCACCGCCAGTACCCTTGCCCCCTGCTCATGGGCAGCCTGGGCCAGTCCGGCCACGATGGCGGTGGTCCCCACACCTCCCCGGATCCCCTGCAGGGCGATCACCTTCATGCAGACCTCCCCTCGCCAGTCCCCTCGGGCCCTTTCACTGCCACCTCCGCCAGCAGGGGGAAGCGTGCGCACAAGGCGGCGAGCCGCTCCCTGGCGGCAATATCCTGATAGGAGAGGCTGACACCAAAGGCCTGCTGGACCATGGCCACGTCATTGATCACCGTGCCCTCCACTGGGACGCCGAAGGGGGTCTGCATGTCTGATTGCCGTTCGCTGCGCATCGTCACTTCCGGTCTCATTGGGGATAGGGGACCCAGTCCCCCTGCCCCAGCTTGATGTGGTACTTGCCCTGATATTCGATCACCACCGAGCCCTGGTTCTCGGACACCGGCGGGGTCTGCGGCAGGTCGCCCAGCAGGGCATCCCAATCAATGGTCTCGCTCCCGAACACATCCTTCCCCACCAGCCTGGAGACCAGTTCTGATACCGCCAGGAAGCTGCTGGGGGTGTCCACGTTGCGGGTCGCTTCATGGGGCGCCTTGGTACCGAGCAGGGCAATCCCCACCGGCACCTGGGTGATGCTCGGGCTGGGAATGTCCCGCAGCCCGGCCATCTGCATCTTGTCGCCGGTGAGAGCGGCGCCGTGCTCAGGCACCATCACCACGGCCACCTTGCGGCCGGATTGCTCCAGCGTCGTCATGAAGTCGTCCAGCTGATCCAGCAGGGTCTTGAGCCTCTCCTTGTAGGGCGCTATCTGGCGGCTCGCCACATAGCGGTTGCCATCGTGCAGGGCGATGAGGTTGAAGAAGGTGATGTTGCGTGCCGCCTGACTCTGTGTCCGCTCGTTCAGCCAGCGGCCGAACAGGGCATCCCCGCGATAGATGGGTTCGCCATCGAAGGAGGCGAGATCATGGGCCAGCCCCTTCTTGTCCATGGGGGTCACATCCAGCCCGGCATACTGCTGCAGGCCGGTCAGGTAGTTGCCAAAATCCCCCGAGTGATCCATGGCCACCTGTTTGGCAAAGCCGAGCTGGGCCAGATTCTCGAACAGCAGACACTGCTTCGGCGCCGTCACATAGAGCCCCTGGTGGCTGGTCTGCCCGCAACTGGCCCGCAGCAGGCGAATGGAGCTCGGGCCGCTGTAGGAAGTGGCGGAGTTGAAGCGGTTGAAGCGAATGTCGAAGTGGGACCAGACCGGATGCCCGGTCAGGCCGCTCGCCTCCACGTCATGCCAGGCCAGGGAGCAGACATTGATGATGAGCACATCGAAGGGGGTCGCCTGGGCTGGCAGGCTCTCCGGGAAGTGCACCAGTCTCTCCTGCTCCTCCCGATAGAAGTCATCGAGATAGGCGTTGAGGTTCTCGTTGGTCGGCGGGGCACTCTGGTCAAGCTGCTCCTCCATGGGCAGCACTGAAGAGCGGGTCTCCTCCCGGGACGTGTTCAGGGCGTGCTCGCTCGCCCCCTTGCTGCTCGCGAAGGGATTGCTCACCTGGGGCGAGACCCAGAGCCAGAGCAGCGCCAGCAGGATCCAGGGGGTGAAGCGCAGCCACTGGGCGATGAACAGATAGAGCGTCAGCAGCACGAACCCCGCGCCGACCATCTCCCAATTGATGAAACGCCCGAGCAACTCCGTCCAGTAATCCAGGGTGAAGGAGAAGACCTGGCTGCCCTGGGAACGAATGCTCTCTATCCCCGGCAACCAGGTATCGTGATAGAAGATCCCCGCTCCCACCGGCAACGCCAGCCAGTGCCGCGCACGGCGCCACCCGGCCCTTGGCAGGGGAAAGATCAGGAAGGCGGTAAACACCAGGTTGATCAGGGGATGGAAGTTGAGATATCCCCCCCAGAGCAGGGCGAACTTGGCAAGAAAATAGACATTCCAGCCACCCAGGCCGTGCCAGTCCAGCCAGGGAGAATCGGCATCAGAAACGTGTCGGGTCATCGGCGATGAGTCACCTGTTATCGTGGGCCCCCCGAAGGGGCCGGGCACACTGCAATGGTTGTCAAAAGAATAGCCTGACTATTATGCAACTATTAATTTGTCTCAGGTGGCGCTGAACCTGACTCCCCCGGATGGGTGTAAGGGGAATGAGAGGGGCCGTATGTATCCATATATTATCCAAACGATCCCGATAAGGCAGCCTTCTCTGACAAAATGGGGGGAACGTGCAGACGGGATGCAGGATCCTGGCAAGGGCCCCGCGCTTACCACTGCGACAGACTTTGTCAGCCCTGTCGCCATCTCGAACAACTTGAGGCCACCTCTGGATTGCGCCATCATATCGGCCCGGCTGATGGCCGGCCGAATTGGACAGTCAACTTCAAGGACCCCCCATGTTTGAACACGTCGATGCCTATGCTGGCGACCCCATACTGACGCTAGTCGAGACCTTCCATAAAGATACCCGCGAGCAGAAGGTGAACCTGGGGATTGGCCTCTATTACGACGAGCAGGGCCGCATTCCGCTGCTGCCGTCGGTGCAGCAGGCCGAAGCGCAGCGCGCCGCTGCCCCGGCCCCGCGCCCCTACCAGCCGATGGAAGGCGCCGCCAACTACCGCACCGCGGTGCAGCACCTGCTGTTTGGCGCCGAGCATGAAGCGGTCAAGGCGGGTCGCATCGCCACCATCCAGACCATCGGCGGCTCCGGCGCCCTGAAGATCGGTGCCGATCTGCTCAAGCGCTACTTCCCGACATCCGAGGTGTGGGTCAGCAATCCCACCTGGGACAACCACAAGGCGATGTTCGAGGGGGCCGGCATCAAGGTGCACGACTACCCCTATTACGATGCGGCCACCGGCGGCGTGCAGTTCGACGCCATGATCGACTGCCTGAGCAGCCTGCCTGCGAAAAGCATCGTGCTGCTGCACCCCTGCTGCCACAACCCGACCGGGGTGGATCTCTCCCGTGCCCAGTGGGACCAGGTGATCGCCCTGGTGGTCGAGAAGAACCTGATCCCCTTCATGGACATCGCCTATCAGGGCTTCGGTGACGGGCTGGAAGAGGATGCCTATGCCATCCGCGCCATGGTGGCCGCCGGTGTCAGCTTCTTCGTCAGCAACTCCTTCTCCAAGAACCTCTCCTTCTACGGCGAGCGCTGCGGCGGCCTGTCGGTCATCTGCCAGGATGCCGAAGAGGCGAGCCGGGTGCTCGGCCAGATGAAGGCCACCGTGCGCCGCAACTACTCCAGCCCCCCCACCCACGGCGGTCAGATCACCGCGGCTGTGATGAGCCAGCCCGAACTGCACGCCATGTGGGTCGGTGAGGTGACCGAGATGCGCACCCGCATCAAGGCCATGCGCCAGAAGCTGTTCGAGGTGCTGAGTGCCAAGGTGCCGGGCCGCGACTTCAGTTACTTCATCAACCAACGCGGCATGTTCAGCTACACCGGCTTCACGCCGGAGCAGGTGGACCGCCTTCGGGAAGAGTTCGCCGTCTACCTGGTGCGCTCCGGTCGCATGTGCGTGGCGGGCCTCAACAGCCGCAACGTCGACTACGTGGCCGACGCCATGGCCGCCGTGCTCAAGGGCTAAGCCCGCAAGCCCCGCTCAGGCGGGGCTTTTCGTTTGTCCCCTTGCCCGTGGAACCGTAATGGATCTCATTGCCCTCTCCCGCCTCGGCGGTCGCCACCTGGTGACCCTGCATCTGCTGCTCGACACCCGCAGTGTCACCCGCAGCGCCGAGCGCCTCTGCACCACCCCCTCCACCGTCAGCAAGACCCTCAACCAGTTGCGCGAACTGCTGGGGGATCAACTGCTCTACCGCCAGGGCAACCAGTTGCTGCTGACCCCGTTTGCCGAACGCCTCGGCCCGACGCTGCGCCGCCTGCTGGGGGAGCTCAACGGCCTCACCAGCCAGGAAGGATTTGCCCCTGCCAACTGGCAGGGGGAGCTGAACCTGGCGATGCGGGAGAGCAGCATGATCTGGCCCATGGGGGCCGTACTGGGTCAGTTGGTGCAGGAGGTGCCGGGGCTGATGCCCGTCGTGCGTAACAAGGACGAGCAGGGACTGGCTGCTCTGGCGGCGGGCAAGCTCGACTTCGTGATCCTGCCCCACGATCAGAGCCAGCCCGGGGTCAATCAGCCCGGCCTCGTCTGGGAAACCTTGCGGGAGGACGAGCTGGTCTGCCTGATGCGCGCGGATCATCCGGCGTTGACGCGCCCCTGGGATCTCGATGCCTACCTGAGCTGGCGCCACATCGCCATTCGCGATCAGGAGCTGGCCGATCCCTTCTTCGAGCAGAGTCTGGCCCAGCGCCAGGTACGGCGCAGACTGGGGGCCACCCTGCCGGATTTTGGCAGCGCCGCCGCCCTGCTGCGCCAGAGCGATCTCATTCTCACGGCCGTGAAGGGCTGGGCTACCCGGGCTTGTACCCAGGGGCTGGTGAGCCGCCCCGTTCCCTTCGATTACGGCGCCGTGACCCACAGCCTGGTGTGGTATGGCCCCCTGGGGGAAGATCCCGCCCTGCGCTGGTTCCGTCAGCGCATCCTGCAACTGGCCCGGGAGCTGGACGCCCCACAATGATGCCTGGTGGCAGGACTCAGGGCTTCTTGGTATAGATGGGGCCTGGGAAAGAGGTGACGTTGTTGCCCAGTTCGGTGATGCGGGCGGCCCCCTGCTTGCGCACCTGATCGACCCGCAGCACGTGGTGCATGGGAATAAGGGTGCGGGTGACGTCGGCAAATTCGCTCTTCAGCTTCTCGTGGCTGGGGTCGACGATGAGCGCCGTGTGGGTGTCCCACACGAAGTGGGCGATCTCGATGAAACCGAACAGCTGGCCCTGATTCACCTCTCTTACATAGACTTCGTAACGCTCGCTGTGACAAATGAACTGCACTCGATAAAGGGCGTTGGATTCACTCATGGGTATCTGTTGGTGATGGACGGTTTGCCCATTCTAGCCGTCCCCTCGGACAGCCCCTATAGACAGAGTTCACAGTTGCGTCATATCGGGTCTCAGCATCCCGACGTGCCGCAGAGCTCAGATCGCAGGCAGCATCACCGACCCAAACCCCTTGGCCTTCAATGCGTTGGCAAGCACAGTCAGGTCAGCCGACCCGGCTTCTGGCCATGACAGCGCCTCCCCTCGCACCCCGTGGTGGCGAAAGCCGTTGAGGCGGATGGGCACGGGTCCGAGAGAGTGCAAGAAGGCGGCGAGCCCGCCATCCAACGTGCCGTCGGCAGTGAGATAATCGCTCTGCCCCGGCACCAGCAGCAGCCGCACCTCCGCCAGCTTGCCCGCCTGCGCCAGCAGTTGCAGCGAGGCCAGCACCCGCTCGCGGCCCCGCCCGGTCAGGGCCAGATGCACAGGCTCGCGCCACCCCTTGAGGTCTATCATGGCGCCGTCCAGCACCGGCAACAGCCGCTGCCAACCCGTTTCACCCAGGGATCCGTTGCTGTCGAGCAGGCAGGTGAGACGGGCCAGATCCGGCGCAGCCTTGATGGCCGTGAACAGGGCGATCACGAACGGCAACTGGGTGGTCGCCTCCCCGCCGGAGACGGTGACGCCGGTGAGCAGCGGGCCATAGCGGCGCAGCAGGGCCAGCACCTCGGCCACCGACATCTGGCGCGTCTTGGGGCTGGCGTGGCGAGGGCAGACATCGAGGCAACGGTCGCAGTGGGTACAAAGCTCGGCTTGCCAGCTCACCCGCCCCTCCTGCATCGCCAGGGCTCCGCCCGGGCAACCGGGCACGCAGTCACCGCAGTGATCGCACAACCCCATGGTGTGGGGGTTGTGGCAGCCGGGGCAGCGGAAGTTGCAGCCCTGCAAAAACAGCACCAGCCGGTTGCCGGGGCCGTCCACGCAGGAGAAGGGCAGCCAGCGGCTCACCGTCGCCCTGAGCTCGGCCCCCTTCTGCCTGCCGTTCTCAGTGCTCATTCAAGAGGGTCTCGATAGCCACCACCCGCGGTGCCCGCTGGCGGATCCCGGTCAGCTCGCTCGCCTCGGCGCCGAGGCTGGTGGTCTGCAGCCGCGAGCCTTCTGCCGCGAAGCGGGCCACATCGCGCTTGCGGATCATGTAGCCGGTCACCCGCACCAGATCGCTGTCCGCCACGTTGGCACTGAATTCGCGCATGCCGAGGGCGAAGGCCCCCTTGCAGAGCTGCAGCAGCGCCTGAGGGTTCTGGCGTATGGTGGGATCCAGGGTCAGGATCTCGCTGATCCCGGAGTGATAAAAGCCGTGGTGGGGCGCCAGGGCCAGCAGGTGACTGGCGGGATCCGGCTCCTCGCCATAGGGGATCCGTACCCCCGGGGTCACGCCCCTGTCCACGCTGAGTCCCCCCTGGGAGTGGAGCAGGGCGCGGCCGCCCCAGGCATGGGTCTGGCCCCTCCTGGCCACCCATTCGGAGAGGCGAGCCGAGATGCGATAGCCAAGCTGGTTGGCCTCATCGTCATGGCCATAGCGCCACGGCAAGCCTCCCTTCTCCATCAGCCGGTTCACCGCCTCCGCCATGCCAAAGATGCCGAACATGGGGACGAAACGCGCCTCCTCGATCAGCCCCTCCTCCACCAGGAAGCTGTCGAAGAAACCCGACTCCCGGTGCAGGAAGGCGGCGCGCACCTCGATGAGTCGCGAGGCCTGCTCGCAGTAGTGAGGCAGTGTGCGCGCCATGAAATCCTCAACCCCTGCGCTCTGCCCGGCCACGCCCTTGAGGGAAAGGCGCACCAGGGTATTGGCACCGCCCCCCAGGGGCAGGGCATTGTAGCAACTGACGATGCCAAAGCCGCGTTCGTCGAAGGTGTCCCTGTGCAGCGGATAGTTGACGATGTGGGGCTTGCTGCAGGCCGAGATGTTCTCGACCCCTTGCAGCAACAGGCTGTCCGGGGTCTGCACCGGGTCGTGGAACAGACTGAGATTCGGCGCCACCTGCTGGAGTTCCCTGTCGATGCGCAGGATCAGCCGGCAGATCCGGTTGTCGTCGGGGCCGATGTTGACGTGCATGAAGGCATCCGGCAGCACCCGATCCAGATAGATCCAGAAGGCCTTCAGCTTGCGATGGAGCGTTTCATCATCCAGCTCACCGACAAAGGGCAGCAGCAGGTGATCGAGGCGCCCCAGCCAGACCGGCATGCCGGTGACGGAGGGCACGTGATGGTAGAGGATGCGCAGGGCATCGAGGGCCTCGTCGAAGTCCAGGGGTGGCGCCAGCTCCAGCCAGGCCGAGCCCTGGCGCAGAAACCGCGCGTAATCCGGCAGCACGTAGCGCGGTTTGTGGGGAGCGTGCCCCTCGAACATGTCGCACAGCACCCCTTGTGCCATGGCATCCTGCACGGCGGCAGGCAACTCGGGGTAAGGCAACGCGTTTTCGGCGGCGAGCGCCAGGGCCCGACCCTTCTGGGCCGGTGAGAGCAGAGGGTCGCGCACGATGCGCTGGCAGGTTTCGGTGAAGGACATGGTTCACTCCGTGGCGGGTGGAACCAAAATCCTCACACTTGGGAGGTCTTTTTTGAAGTGACATTCCCAACAGGGCGGATATCCCATCAAGACATCCGCCATGCCGGATCACGGCACATCCTTCACCAGGGCCAGAACAGGGCCACGCCCCCCAGCCAACGCAGCAGGAAGAAGCCCCCCATGCCGACGACCACCACCACCAGGGTAGGCAGGCGCAGCAGGGTCAACACCGTCACCAGCAGGGTGGCGGCCAGGTAGTCCGGATCCCAGTCCAGCCCGCGGCCGGGCTCATAGCTGAAGACGATGGGCAGCCAGATGGCGGTCAGCACCGACTGGGCCGAGAAGCTGAGGAAAGCCCCCATCTCGGCCCCCGGCTGATAGCGGGTCAACCGCGAGAAGAAGGCAAAACGGTTGAAGAAAGTGATCAGGGCCAGCAGCCCTATCATCAGCCAGCCCATGATCACCTCCTCATCCGGTGCAATACATAGCCCACCACCATGCCGGCCAGGGCCGAGACGATGATGTGGATCTCCGCCAGCAGCGGCTTGGTGACGAGTGCCGTCCCGCCGCTCACCAGAGTGGCCGCCACCATGGGCAGGTTCTTCATGGCGGGAAGCGTCATGGCGATAAAGGTGGCGGCAATGGCAAAGTCGAGCCCCATCTTGTCCAGCCCGTCAATGTACTGGCCGGCGGCGATGCCGAGCAGGGTCGCCATGTTCCAGAACAGATAGAAGACAAAGCCCGCGATGAGCGCATAGGCGGGATTGAAGGCGCCGCTGCGCTCCCTCTCTTTCAGCGCCACCGCAAACATCTCGTCGGTCAGGAAGAAGGCGAGGCTGGCCCGCCAGCGCAGGGAGAGGGGCAGCACGTCGCGCCGGAAGGTGAAGCCATAGAGCAGATGCTGGGAGGTGATCACCATGGTGGAGCCCATGATGGGCAGCAGCGGCGTCCCCGCCCCGAACAAGGTGGTGGCTGAGAGCTGGGCCGCCCCCGCATAGACCAGCAGCGACATCAGCTGTGCCTGGAGCGGGCTCATACCCGCCTGAAGCGCCAGGGCGCCACACAGTATTCCCCAGGGGATGACGGAAATGGAGAGCGGGAGCATATCCAGGGTGGCACGCCACCAGAGCGCCCCCGTGCGCTCGGGCACAGGGGGGCGGGTTTCCGACATCATGGGATCATCCTTGTCACAGCCAATGCGAACCGGAAAAACTAGCACGGCGCAGGAGGCAGTGTCACGTCATGGTCTGCGACAAATGCAACGCCCGCATGAGAGCGGGCGTTGGCAGACAGGATCAGGGCTCGATGATGATGGGAGTGCCGGGCTCGATGGCGTTCCAGATCTCGTCCATCTCGTGGTTCAGCACCGCGATGCAGCCATTGGTCCAGTTGGACGGCTGCACCCTGCGATCCCCCAGGCTGTTGCGCTGGCCGTGGATCATGATCATGCCGCCCGGGTTCACACCCAGCTCGTTGGCGCGCTTGATGTCGTCCAGATTCGGGTAGTTGATGTGAATGGCCTTGTAGAAACCGGAGTTGCTCTTCTTGTAGTCCAGGGTATAGCGACCTTCCGGGGTACGCTGATCCCCTTCACGCTGCTTGTGTCCCTTGGGAGCCGGGCCCAGGGCAATCCAGTAGCGCTTCACTTCCTTGCCATCCTTCATCAGGGTCAGGCTGTAACTCGACTTCTTCACCACCACCATATCGGCGGACAGAGTGGCAAAACTCAACGCGGGCCACAGCCCCAGCAAACACAGCAATACGGCTCTCACTATCCATCCCTCTGCGAGCCTTCTGGGCTCTCTTGTTAGCAAATCATCTGAATGCCGCCACCCTCTGGTGGCGAGCGAGCGCCATGATATGGGATCGCCGTGAATACTCAATATATCGGGAGAAACATATCTGTGGCCAGCAGGGGGAAATGGCCGTCAACCCGCCATGCAGACACCCTGCCAAGGGTAGGGCGTCGCCTCTTGCCCGCAACCGGGGGCGCCTCAGCGCTGATCGTCAAGGCCAGGAAGATGGCGCAGGAAGAAAAACCAGCGGGCAGCGCCGTCAAGGACACTTGAGCCTGTCCACCAGCCAATCCAAGGCTGGCGCCATGGGGTCAGGCCATCTCAACCCACAAAAAAGAGCCCCTGATGGGGCTCTTTTGATGGTGCGATACCGGGCTCAGGCCAGGGTCACTGGTTCGGCGGTCTCGAGGCGCCGGATCCAGGCCTCGAAGTCTGCCAGCATGCGCGCCTCGGACTCGCTGTTGTCGGCGATGAGCTCGGCCCCGTGTACCACCCGGATATGGGCGTCGAGGGGCGTTCCCTCCCCTGCCGGTGGGCGCTGCCGCGCGGCCGCCATGCATGCTTGCGCCTGTTGCCACGCCTCGGCGGCACTCCGGTTGCACGCCTCTGCCAGCGGCACCGCACTGAAACCCTCGCCGGTGAGGCTCTGCAGTGTCTCGTCGTGGGTCATGCCGTTGCCCGGTCCCCAATAGTGGGCGGCCAGATCCGGCCCGATGCGCGGGTTGTCGGTGAGGTAGCCGTCGCGCCTCAGGAAATAAGCGCGGGTCTGCTCCACCGCCATCAGTGCCAGCAGATAGCCGTGATAGGCGCAGGCCGACTCCTGGTTCAGAAGGTGTGGGATGGCCAGCAGCGGGCGCGGGCTATCCACCCCCAGGATCTTGCGCTCCCACTTGCGGGCCAGGGCCAGCACGGCTGCCGGGGTGCGCTCGCTATCTGCCATGGCGTAGAGATCCCGCTCGAAGTAGGCCACCAGCGCGATCTGGCGCTCGTTGAAGGCGCGAAATGGCTGGCGCGCTTCAATCATGGCCTGGATAAGCGCATCGGGGATGGGTTCTCCCGCCGCGTTTCTGGCGTAGCGCTTGAGCCAGTCCGCGTCGTCCAGCAGGCTGTCGCAGAACATGGACTGGGTCTCGGCATAGGCCATGGAGGTGGGCGGAAACTCCTGGGAGAAGCAGGGCGCGTTGCCGGTGACGTTGGCAAAGTGCGCCGCGTGGCCTCCCTCGTGGAACAGGGTGTTGAGCCCACTCCAGCCGCTGCCCACCTGGGCCGGATTGGCCAGGCTGGTGAAATTGACCACCGCCGGCACCCACTCCCCATCCTGCCAGAAGCTCGGCACCGGGCCGTGACAGAAGCCGTTCTCGTATTTTCCCTCCCGGGTCAGCAGATCCAGGGTGAGGGTGGCACCGCGGTACTGGATGCCGAGCCGGCGGAAGCTCTCGACCCAATCCTTCAGCGCCCGGGAGAAGGGCACGTAAGGGTCGAGCTGGCGGGTCACGTCACCACTCACGCTGTAGCGCAGGTTGTGGGGCAGCAGGGCTGCTTCCCCCTTGGCCGCTTTCAGCTCCGCCAGACTCTGGTGCAAGCGGGCATCGGTGCGGGCGATGAAGTCGTCAAGAATGGCAAACAGCTGCTCCGGGCTCATCTGCTCGTTCTTGTGCACCTTGTAATCGAAGTAGTCGCGATAGCCCATGGCACGGGCAAAGCGGTTGCGCAGCGCGACGATGGCCAGATAGCCGTTGTCGACCACCCACTGCTCCAGGGTGTGGAACATGGCGAGCGCGCTCTGGCGCACCGCCTCGTCGCTGCTGGCGGCCAGCGCCGTGCTGGCGGTGGGCAGACTGCCGGGCACCTGGCGGCCCTGCTCGTCCAGCAAGGTAAGCTTCAACCCCTTGCGACGGGCGAAGAGATCCGCCTCGGCGGCCACCAGCTCGTCCATCAGGGCGGAGGCACTGGGGTCTTCGATGACGTTGCACTCGAAGAAGGCGATCCAGCCCCCCAGGCCGCGCCTGAGATCCGCCTCTTCGGCCTGGGCATGCATCTCCCGCAGCACCGGCAGGCGGTCAGGATCGGCACAAAATGCCTTGTAGGCCTGTTCGGCCGCGGTGAAGCCTGCTTGATCGTCGCTGGTGCCCATGTAGGTGGACCAGAACAGGTCCTCCTTGCGTCTGTGCACCTGCAGGTAATCGGCATTGAGCTGGTTGAGATAATTCCTGGCAATGGAACTCATAACTTCCCTCTTGTTATGGGGCGACCACGGGGCGCCCACTCCTTTTTGGTGAAATGCCAACCCATTCACACTTCTTGCAAATTGAGTAGACAAATTGTGCGCCGGGATGCGCGCCATCACGCTATCAAAAGCGAGGGTTTCTGTCTGCTGGCTATACTGGTTGTCAAACTGCTCAATTGGCTGTTTTCCACCGCAACCCATTGAAAGTTAATGATATGTTAAAAATAATAACAATCAGGTCCGGCCGGCAGTTCGGCCACAATCAGACCCGCATGGGAAAGTAAGGATAAGACTATGTTCAAGCTCGGTGATATTGCCGTGAGTCGCAAGCTGATGCTGCTGCTCTCACTGGCCCTGGTCGGCTTCATCGCACTGCTGCTCATCTCGGCCAGTGCCCTGCACCGCAATCTGATGAGTGAACGGGAAGCCAGGCTGCAGGCGGTGCTGGATCTGGCCATGAGCCGGATCCAGGCTCTGGCCGCCACCCTCCCCCCGGAGCAGGCCAAGGCACAGGCCAAGGCCATGCTCGACAGCATGCGCTTTGACGGGGACAACTACCTGTTCGTGCTGGATGAAGATCGTCGGGTGGTGGTGCATCCCGCCAAACCCGAGCTGGTCGGCCAGCAGATGGGCAACAACCCTGCCGAGTCCCACTGGCAGCACATGGTGGATCTCGGCAAGGGCGGCCACCAGGGCAGGCTGGAGTATCAGTGGGTCTCCCCGTCCGGCGAGGCGGCCCAGAAGATGTCGCTGGTGACGGGCTACCAGCCCTGGGGCTGGATCCTGGGCTCCGGTGTGTTGTTGCAGGACATTGAGGCCACCATGTGGTCGCAATATGAGTGGATGGGTGGCGCCACCTTGCTGGTGATCCTGTTGATGGGGCTGCTGGGACTCGCCATCAGCCGCTCCATCGTCAATCCCCTGGCCGAGATCAACAAGGCCATGGCCCGGGTCGCGGCCGGCGATCTGGTGGTCAGCATCCCGGTGCTGGGCAGGGATGAGCTCGGCGCCGTCGCCAGCTCCACCAACCAGGGGCTGGATGCCATCCGCCGCGCCCTGCTGGAGGCGAGCCAGGGGGCCCGCAACGTGGCGGATGCCGCCCTGCGCATCGCCGCCTCCGCCGAACAGACCAACCAGGCGGTCAACAGTCAGCGGGATCAGCTCGCCCAGCTCGCCACCGCCATGAACGAGATGAGCGCCACCATCGCCGACGTGGCGGGTCACGCCGAGAATACGGCCCGCGACACCCAGGATGCCACCAGCGAGGCCGGACTCGGCAACCAGGATGTCCATGCCAGCGTGCACGGCATCCAGGCGCTGGCCACCGAGGTGGATCAGGCCACCTCGCAGGTCAACCAGCTCAAGGAGGGAGTGATGCAGATAAGCGAGGTGACGGCGGTCATCAGCGCCATCTCGGAGCAGACCAACCTGCTGGCCCTCAACGCCGCCATCGAGGCGGCCCGGGCCGGCGAGCAGGGCCGTGGCTTCGCCGTGGTGGCCGACGAGGTGCGCCAGCTGGCCAGTCGCACCCGCCACTCCACCGAGGAGATCCAGAGTACCATCACCCAGTTGCAGCAACGGGCTGTCACCGCCGCCAACGCCATGGACGCCAGCCGCAAGCTGGCGGAGAGCAGCGTCAACCAGTCCGAGAAGGCGGGGCAGGATCTCTCCCTCATCGTCAATCACATCCAGCACGTGAGCGACATGGCGACCCAGATCGCCACGGCGGCGGAGCAGCAGAGCATGGTGGCGGAAGACATGAACCGCAACGTCAGCGGCATCAACGACTCGGCGCTAGAGATGTCCCAGGCGGCCTCCCAGTTGGCCCAGGAGAGCGAACTGCTGGCCGGTCTCTCCCGAAGCCTCGACGAGCGACTGGCGGTGTTCAAGCTGGACAACGCCCAAGCCCAGGACAGGATGATGCGACCGACCCAGGCGTCCTCTTCCCGAGCAGGCATGCAACCCCGCCACTGAGTGGCCCCATGAGCCCCTGCCAGGCTTGCAGGGGCTCCTTTCCTGTCATGGCCACGGGAGCCTCTCCCGGGCCACCCTCTCGCACTGAACCAGCGCGCAGATCCCGACGGAGTGATCTGCCGCTGATGCGCTGCTCCGATGAGACGGCACTGTCAATTTTTACACTTAATTTTTTAACAAAATATAGCCATGATGGGTGGTCGCCACAGGCGGCACCATGATCCTTTCTGTAGTCATTTGGCAAACTGGTTGAAAGGCCAGGACGCAAAGCCTCCGGTCTAAAGACAAGCTGTCCAGGATAGCGGGGTTGCAGCACCGTGTTTCGGGGAACTCCCCTGCCAACGTGACTGCCCACATCACCGAACAGAGGAATGTATGGCAGCAAATATCCGACTCACCCATCTCGCGGCAGCGCTGGCGCTGCTGGCCAGTGGCGGCGTGCTCGCTCACGGCTACATCAGCCAGCCCGAAGGGCGCAACTACCTGTGCAAGACAGGGGGCAACAGCCAGTGTGGCGCCATCCAGTGGGAACCCCAGAGCCTGGAAGCCCCCTCCGGCTTCCCCGATGGCGGCCCCGCCGACGGCCAGATAGCCTCGGCCGGTCACCCCCAATTCGGCGAGCTCAACACCCAGACCCTCGATCGCTGGACCAAACGTGAGGTGCAGGCCGGTCCCTTCGCCATCAGCTGGACCTTCACTGCCAACCACGTAACCCGCAACTGGCGCTACTACCTCACCAAGCAGGACTGGAACCCGAACCAGCCCCTCACCCGGGATGCGTTCGATCTCAATCCCTTCTGCGTCATCGACGGCAACATGGTGCAGCCCCCCAAACAGGTGACCCATCAGTGCACCCTGCCCCCGCGTACCGGTTATCAGGTCATTCTCGGGGTGTGGGAGGTTGGGGATACCGCCAACAGCTTCTACAACCTGATCGACGCCCGGTTCAAGGATGGCACCCAGCCACCGCTGACCTGGAGCCAGGGAGGGACCATCTATCCCTCCATCGACCTGGTGGCGGGTGACAAAGCCAGAACCCGGGTGTTCGATGCCAATGGCGAGCGCACCGATCTCCAGACCGAGCTGACCATCGCCAGCGCCGGACAGGGCCAGAAGAACAACTGGGCCCACGCCCTGGCGAGCAAGATCAACGCCGAGCAGAGCCAGATCCGTGCTGGCCAGCAAGGTACGGACGGCCAGTTCAACCCCGTCTATGGCCAGAACCCGGTCTACCTCAAGGCTGGCAGCAACCTGCAACGGGTCGAGATCCAGCTTGAGCAACAGCAGCCCCCGGTTGAGAACGGGATCAGCGTGAGCGGTCTGGCGAGCGACTACCCCCTCGACAACGGCAAGCTCACCCTGACGTTCACCGTCACGGCCCAGGGGGATCTCGCCATCACCAACACCCTCTATGACCACGGCGGTGTCGCCAGGGGACAGAGCAGTGCCGACATCAAGGACGGCAGCCAGAGTTTCTCCATGGCGCTGACCGGCTTGAGTGCAGGCCACCATCAGCTAGTGATCGAGGGCAAACCCAAGGCCGGTGGTGACGCGGTGCAGCAGACCCTGGACCTCATGTTCAAGGATCCGGCAAGCGGGGGCGATTACCAGTTCACCTTCCCGGACGGCCTCAAGTCCTACACCGCCGGAACCCGGGTGCTGCAGCCGAAGAACGGCAAGGTCTATCAGTGCAAACCCTTCCCCTACAGCGGCTGGTGCAGCCAGTGGGCGAGCACGGCCACCCAGTATGAACCGGGCGTAGGCTCCCACTGGCAGGAGGCTTGGACAGCGCAGTGATGGGACGTATCCGACCTGGCGGGAACCCGCTCGGCGTTTCCCGTGCCAGATCAGGTCAACATCAAACAAACGGGGAGCACATGGCTCCCCGTTTTTCATCCATCCCTCGGTTCAGATCTGATAGTCGAGCAGAGGCTCGTTGCTCATGGCGCGGGCCTGGATCTCCGCCAGCGCCAGCTCGGGGTTGCAGAGCTGGATGAACTGCCAGGCAAAGTTGTGCTGGAACTGCCCCTGCTTGAGGCCGATCCAGGCGGTGTGCGGCGCAAACAACCGACTGCCGTCCAGTTGCACCAGTCCCTTGTCCCGCTGGGAATCGAACGCCATGTCCGCCAGTATGCCCACCCCCATCTCCAACTCGACATAGGTCTTGATGACGTCGGAGTCCTGGGCGGTCAGCAGGATCTGCGGCACTATGCCCGCCTCGGCAAAGGCATCATCCACCCGTGCCCGACCGGTGAGGCCGGCCTGATAGGTGACGATGGGCCAGTGGGCCAGAGCGGCCAGGGTCAGCTCCCGCTCGGCGGTGAGGGGGTGCTGCTCCGGCACGACGATATTGTGGTGCCAGCGGTAGTAGGGAAAGGCCACCACCCCTTCGCTCTTGTCGAGCTGCTCGCTGCTGATGCCGATGTCCACCTCGCCGGTCTGCACCAGCCGCACTATCTCCTCCGGGCTTCCCTGACGCAGCTCCAGCTGTACCAGGGGAAATTGCTCCCGAAACGCCTTCACTACCCTCGGCAGGGCATAACGGGCCTGGGTATGAGTGGTCGCGATGAGCAGCCGGCCCGAGTCGCGATTGGCAAAGGTGCTCGCCAGTTTACGGATGTTGTCGGCATCCCCCAGGATACGCTCGGCGATCACCAGCAACTCCTTGCCCGGCTCGGTCATGCCGAGCAGACGCTTGCCATAGCGAATGAAGAGGGCGAGCCCCAGCTCCTCCTCCAACTCGCGAATGTGGCGGCTGACCCCGGACTGGGACGTAAAGAGGGCATTGGCCACGTCGGTCAGGTTGTAATCCCGCCGTGCCGCCTCCCGAATGATTCGCAATTGCTGAAAGTTCACCTCATCGCCTCCTGCGCTGAGTGGCGGTGGCTCGTGCCACCGTCCTCTTGTTATGGATTGCCGGGATCATAGCCCGGCAGCAAGCCTGAAAGAGGGCCGCACCTCGCGGCTTGCCCTCAGATCTGGTAGTCGGGATAGAGCTGTGCCTGCCTGGCCACCAGACGCACCCCCTGGCCGGGGGCAAAGGCCCGGGCGGCCTCCTTGCTCAGTTCGGCCTCGTAGTGGGCACCTCCCGTCTCCCCATCGCCACGCAGTTCCACCCGGATGCGCGGCCCCATGGGCAGCAGGCGGGTAATAGTGGCGCGAATGCCACCGGGGGCATCCGAGGGCAGGATCTCCAGCTCGTGGGGGCGCACATAGGCGATGGCCGCACTCCCTTCTGCCAGATGGGAGGGGATGGGGCCACCCAGTTGCTGCTCACCGATGCCAAGCCCCTGCCCGGCCACCCTGCCACGAAACAGGTTCACGCTGCCAAGGAAGCTGTGCACGAAGGCACTGGCGGGTTGATCATACACTTCGGCAGGGGTGCCAATCTGCTCTACCTTGCCGGCGTTCATCAGCACCACCCGATCCGCAACCTCCAGGGCCTCTTCCTGATCGTGGGTCACGAACAGACTGGTGACATGCAGCTCGTCGTGAAGCTCACGCAGCCAGCGGCGCAGCTCCTTGCGCACCTGGGCATCGAGGGCGCCGAAAGGCTCGTCCAGCAGCAGCACCTTGGGCTGCACCGCCAGGGCCCGGGCCAGGGCGACCCGCTGGCGCTGACCACCGGAGAGCTGGGTCGGGTAGCGTGCCGCGACATGGCTAAGCTGCACCAGATCCAGCAGCTCCTTGACCCGGGTGCGGATGGCCGCCTCGTCCGGGCGTTCGCTGCGCGGCTTGACCCTCAGGCCAAAGGCCACGTTCTCGAACACCGTCATGTGGCGAAACAGGGCGTAGTGCTGGAACACGAAGCCAACGTTGCGCTCGCGCACATGGAGATCCGAGGCATCCTCGCCGCGGATGATGACGCTGCCACTGTCCGCCTGCTCCAGCCCGGCGATGATCCGCAGCAAGGTGGTCTTGCCGCAGCCAGAGGGGCCGAGCAGGGCGACCAGCTCACCGTCGTGAAAATCGAGGTTGATGTCGGCCAGCGCCGCGTACTGATTGAAATGCTTGTTGAGCCCTTGAACCTGAATGCTCATGAATGCCTCTCCTATAACCGTTAATTCGGGATCAATGGGACTGGGTCGGTTGGCCGCGCAGCCTGGCCAGCAGGGTCTCACCCAGCAGGGTGAAGATCCCGAACAGCGCCAGCAGGCTGGCCACCGCGAAGGCGGCACCGGTCTGGTACTCGTTGTAAAGGATCTCGATGTGCAGCGGCAGCGTGTTGGTCTGGCCGCGAATGTGGCCGGAAACCACGGAGACAGCGCCAAACTCCCCCACCGCCCGGGCGGTACAGAGCAGCAGGCCATACATCAGACTCCAGCGGATGCCGGGCAGGGTCACCCGCCAGAACATCTGCAACCCGCTCGCCCCCAGCATGATGGCGGCCTCCTCTTCCTCCGGGCCTCGCGCCTCCATCTGGGGCAGCAGCTCGCGTACCACGAAGGGCACAGTGATGAAGGTGGTCGCCAGGATGATCCCCGGGGTAGCGAAAATGATCTTGATGTCGTGCTCGCTGAGCCACTCGCCGAACCAGCCGCGACTGCCGAACAGCAGCACGAACATCAAGCCCGCGATGACCGGCGAGACCGAGAACGGCAGATCGATGAGGGTGATAAGCAGTTGCCGGCCAGGAAAGCGGAACCGGGCGATGGCCCAGGCGGCGGCCAGCCCGAACAGCAGGTTCAGGGGCACCGAGCAGAGCGTCACCAGGGCGGTCAGCCCCAGGGCGCTCAGGGCATCCGGCTCGCTGATGGCGTGCCAGAAGAAGGCCAGACCCGGGCTCAGCGCCTGGATGAAGACGGTGGCCAGCGGCAACAGCAGCAAGGCGGCAAACCAGCCCAGACCGACGGTGACCAGCAGCCATTTGACCCAGACCGGTTCATGGGTCACCGGAGGATGACGCGCCGGGGTGGCCGGAGCGGACTCCTGGGCCTGATCGAGATGTGCAGTAGAGGCGTTCATATACGGCTTCCTCCGATGCGAGCCCAGCTCCAGGCTTGCAACTTGTTGATGAGCAACAGCAGCACAAAGGAAATGAGCAGCATGACGGACGCAATGGCCGATGCTCCGGCATAGTCATACTCCTCCAGGTGACTCATGATCATCAGGGGGGCAATCTCGGACACCATGGGGAGGTTGCCGGCAATGAAGATGACAGAGCCGTACTCCCCCACGCCACGAGCAAACGCCAGGGCAAAACCGGTGAGCAGCGCAGGTACAAGGGTCGGCCACAGTACCCGGATGAAGGTCTGCCAGCGGTTGGCACCCAGGCTCGCGGCCGCCTCCTCTTGCTCGCTCTCCGCTTCCCGCAGCACCGGCTGCAGGGTACGCACCACAAAGGGCAGCCCGATAAAGGTCAGGGCAATGACCACCCCTATGGGGTTGTAGGCAAGCTCGATGCCCAGCGGAGCGACCCATTGGCCAATCCAGCCGTTGGGGGCAAAGATGGCGCACAGGGCGATGCCGGAGACGGCAGTCGGCATGGCAAAGGGCAGGTCGATCAGCGCATCCACCAGTCTGCGGCCGGGGAAGGTATAGCGCACCAGTACCCAGGCCAGTATCAGACCGAACAGACTGTTGAGCAGGGCGGCAATGAAGGCGGCGCCAAAGCTCAGGCGAAAGGAGGCGAGCACCCGGGGGGAGCCGATCACCTGCCAGAACTCGGCGGCGCTCAGGTTGTTCACCGCAAACAGCACCAGTGCCGAGAGCGGCAGCAGCACCAGTATGCCCAGATAGAGCAGACTGAAGCCCAGCGTTGGCCCCAGGCCTGGCAGGACGGAATAAGAACTTAATCGCATAACACATCCGTTTGTTATAAATACTTTGGATGTGACGATTTTGCTCACGGCGGCCAGGGACAACAAACACCAATAATGCCTTTGCTAAGCACTTTTTTATCTAACAATGGTGGAACAAGGCTTTTAGAGCGATAAGCATAAAAAAAGGTCTTTTATATAAATAAAAGACCTAAAAGACGGAGCGGTAAAACCGGGAACATGCAAAGTCAGTCACGCTGGCCAAGTTGCCAGCCTGTCTGGAAATCGTGCCGAGACAATCCGAGGCGCCCTCATCGAAAACTGAGTGCGGCCTGCTTGCCCCACTCGGCAGGAGCAGGCTCCACCACCATTTCGGCACGGCGGTATAGGGTGCCGAGCAAAGCGAGGCCCTGGTGCCACTCCCCATGGCCGGACTGGGCATTGATATGGCCCACTTCCCCCGCATCGAACAACGGCACCTGCCACTGCCGGCTCCAGAACTCTGCCCGCTCGAAACTCATCCAGGGGTCATTGCGGCTGGCGATCAACTGGGCAGAGACCTTGATGGACCCCGCCAACACCTCATCCGGGATACCGAAACGGGCAGGATCGGCAGGGGCAACGATGAAGATGGAAGAGACCTTGTCTGGTTGCAGTCTGGCGGCAGCGATGGCCGTTAGAGCGCCGAAGGAGTGGGCGACCAGGTGGACCCGGCTGCGCCGGCTCCTGAGCTTGCTCGCCAGCTTTGCGCTCCAGACCGTGAGATCCGGCTTGTCCCAGGGCAGACCCATCATTCTCTGCCACTGGGGAAATTGCTGGTGCCAGCGGCTCTGCCAGTGATCCGGCCCACTGTTGTGCAGACCGGGAACCAGAAGGATCTTGTTCATCGTGGTACTCCTATCTGTTGTCACAGGGGCCTTCGTCTCTTAGCGGCCCGGTTGGTAAATCTGGTCAAACGATCCGCCCTGGGCGAAGTGCTTCTTCTGTGCCTTGTCCCAATCTCCTTCCAGATCCTTGACAGTAAAGAGCGTCAGGTTGGGGAACTGGGCCGCTGTCTCCTTCAGGATCGCCGGATTGCTCGGACGATAGTGGTATTTGGCGATGATGCGCTGCCCTTCGTCAGAGTAGAGATACTCGAGGTAAGCCTTGGAGACGGCCTCGGTACCATGCTTCTTGGCTACCTTGTCCACCACGGCTACCGGCGGCTCGGCCAGGATGGAGACCGAGGGCACCACCAGTTCGAACTTGTCGCTGGTGCCCGGCTGATTGAGCACCAGCAACGCTTCATTTTCCCAGGCCAGCAACACATCCCCGAGCCCGCGTTCGATGAAGCTGGTGGTGGCGCCACGTGCCCCTGAGTCCAGCACCTTCACATTCTTGAACAGATCGCTGACAAACTGTTTCGCGCCCTCTTCAGTGCCGCTTTTCTTCAGGGCATAGCCCCAGGCAGCAAGATAATTCCAGCGCGCACCGCCGGAGGTCTTGGGGTTGGGGGTGATGATGGCGACATCCTTGCGCACCAGGTCGCCCCAATCCTTGATCTGCTTGGGATTCCCCTTGCGCACCAGGAAGACGATGGTGGAGGTATAGGGAGAGGCATTGTTGGCCAAACGCCCTTCCCAGTCGCTGGCGGTGAGACCTGCCTTGGCCACCGCATCCACGTCATAGGCCAGCGCCAGGGAGACCACGTCAGCCTCCAGTCCGTCCACCACGGCACGAGCCTGTTTGCCTGAGCCACCGTGTGACTGGCTCACCACCACATCGTCGCCGGTTTTGGCCTTCCACTCCTTGGCAAAGGCACTGTTGTACTCCTGGAACAGCTCCCGCGTCGGGTCATAGGAGACATTCAGCAGCCGCACCTCGGCGGCTTGGACCTGACCGAGAGCCAGCAGGGAGAGAACGGTGAGAGCGGTCATTCGCAGTTTCATGGTGATACTCCATATCGTTGGGTTGAGTACAGCATGCCCGCTTATGCATATTCCATGAAGAAAGAAAAAGCGCTTTGCTTATCTCTTATCCGCATATGAGCTCCCGATGGTCCTTTGGCACTCTCGGTCAGAGCGTATTCGCGTGCTTGCGATGCTCATCTCCAGACACGACAAAGCCCGGCCGATTGGCCGGGTTGGGAAAAGATGGAGGAGCAAAGGCAAACCAGAGCGAAGGGTAAGCCCTGAGCAAAGAGACAATACCAGGCACGTAGGCACCACAGGGGGAAGAGGCGGGTTGTCAGTAACAGGCGGCAGACCCGTCGGTTGCCTCTTGTTCCCAGAGCTCTTATCCAGACGCCAGAAAGCAAAAAGGCCTTCCCGATAGGGAAGGCCTTTCAATTTAGTGGCGGAGCGGACGGGACTCGAAC
>NZ_MKUI01000036.1:0-66660 GCF_001898585.1 Aeromonas sp. 62-46
GCACCCAATACAAGAAACCCCGCTCACTCGAGCGGGGTTTTTTATTGCCTGAAATTCAGCACTTACTGTAGGGAAAACGGGCACTATGGTGATGTTCGTCGTTCACGTTCACTTGTTGCCCGTACCGGAAAAGTTGCGCCTGCTCTGGTCACATTGAACCCACATGTTGGCTCTCTCCGTTTTCATCATTTTTAGCGTAATAACCCAGTCGGAGCCGTTCTGTATAAACCCGCCGCCCGCGCTGCGATTGGGGTTGTATCTGAATCATAACTCGGTAGAGTAAGGGGCATTCCGGGTTTGCCCGTGCCATGGTTTCGGTTTCTTTTTCTGGTATGGGACTCTCCACCTGTTTTCATTCACCTTCACTCAGTGGTACCGATATGGAACAAGTAAACAAGTCAACCTTCAACGATGTGCTGGAATATGTGCGTATGTCCCGTCGTCAGAACAAGCTCAAGCGTGAAATCGCGGACAACGAGAAAAAGATCCGTGACAACCAGAAGCGGGTACTGTTGCTCGACAACCTGAGTGACTATATCAAGCCCGGCATGAGCATTGACGAGGTTCAGGCCATCATCGCCAACATGCGGACCGATTATGAAGAGCGCGTAGATGACCATATCATCAAAAATGCCGAGCTTTCCAAGGAGCGCAAGGAGCTGAGTACCAAGCTGAAGAGTATGAGCACTAGCAAATAATACCGCCCCGCTCTCGTCAACACCGGCCTCTGGCCGGTGTTTCATTTTCATGCCGCAGCTCGGATCTCTTGCCGCGTTGCAACAATCGGCTCCCATTTTCACAATCGCCCTGTTAACATCGCTGCAAAGCGGTCAATAGATTTCAAGCCCTTGACTTGAAACGACTAAGCTTGATTGAAAGACAATAAATTGCGCAACCATGGTGGGGCTGATATGGGCGCATCAAAACAGACGGATTCAAATAAAGTGGCATCTCAGGATTCATCCGTACCTAATACGGACGGGCAACAGCAGCGTAAACGCCGACCCTGGTGGCGCTGGTTGTTCTGTTTTATCTTCTTGCTTTGCCTGGCTGCCGTGGTCGCCCTGGTGGGTTATGAAATGAAGACCTCCCGACTGCAGTCACAGGAGATCTCCCGCTATGCGGCCACCCTGACCTATCAGCTCGAACCCGGCCCCAGCAAGCAGATTGCCTTCCCCGACGACGGCCCGTTCGACAAGCGACTCGGTTATGTGCTGATGCCCATGATCCAGGAACGTCTCGTTCAGCGTGGCTACCAGGTGAGCGAACAGGTCCGTTTTTCCGATGCGCTCTACAACTACGCCAGCCACGGTTTCTTCGTGCCTTATACCGAGAAGGTCCAGGCAGGATTGACACTCTATGACTGCCGTGCCGAGCCTTTCTACCAGTACAAGTATCCGACTCATTACTATCCGGATTTCAATGCCATACCGCCCCTGGTCATCCAGTCTCTGCTGTTTATCGAGAACCGTGAACTCCTGAGCAACAAGGAACCGCTGGCCAACCCGGCCGTAGACTGGCCGCGCTTTGCCAAGGCGGCGCTGTCTCAGGTGGGCAAGGCGCTGGATATGCAGGATCAATCTGCTGGCGGCAGCACCCTGGCGACCCAGGTGGAGAAGTATCGTCATTCTCCCGATGGACTGACCGTTTCGCCGACCGAGAAGATCCGCCAGATGGTCTCGGCCAGCGTTCGTGCCTATCGGCTGGGGCCCGAGACCCTGGAGGCCCGCAAGCTGGTTGCCTGGGCCTACCTCAACTCGGTCCCGCTCTCTGCGGCGCCCGGTTATGGCGAGGTGCACGGTCTCGGTGATGGCCTCTGGGTCTGGTTTGGCGCCAATGTCGATGAGGTGAATCGACTGCTGGATCCCGCTCGCAACCAGGATTCTACCCTGGCCGAGCAGGGCCTTGCCTTGCGCCAGGTTGTCTCCCTGATGATCGCCCACCGCCGTCCTTCCTATTACCTGGCGCAGGGTAGAGAAGCACTGTCTACCCTGACAGACAGCTATCTGCGACTCTTCGTGCAGGAGGGAATGATCACGCCCCCCCTGATGGAGTCGGCTCTCAAGGCCAAGCTGGTCTTCCGCGATTTCCTGCAGGCACCTGCCATCACTCGAGTCAACAACAACAAGGGGCTGCAGGTGGCTCGCACTCGTCTCAGTCGTCAGCTCGGGGTGCAGCTTTATGATCTGGACCGCATGGATCTGACGGCCAACACCACCCTCAATATGCCGCTGCAGAACGAGGTGTCACGGTATCTGCAGCAACTGGCAGACCCTGCATTCGCAGCCCAGGTGGGCCTGTTTGGTGAGCGCCTGCTCTCGCCGGAGAAGACGGGTGATGTGAAGTACAGCTTTACCCTGTTCGAGAAGACGCCGGAAGGGGTCAAGGTGAGGGTGCAGACCGACAACACGGACCAGCCGTTCGACATCAATGAGGGCAGCAAGCTTGAACTGGGATCCACCGCCAAGTTGCGGGTGCTGACGACCTATCTCGAGATTGTCACCGAGTTGCATGACAGCTACGGCAATATGCCGGTGGAGAGCCTGCGAAAGATCGAAGTGTCCGATCAGGACAACATCAGCCGCTGGGCCATCGCCTATCTGATGAGTGCCAAGGACAGAAGCCTGCCGGTGATGCTGGAGGCCGCACTGGACCGCAAGTATTCCGCGAGTCCCTATGAAGGCTTCTTTACCGGCGGTGGCATGCACACCTTCAACAACTTCCGCAAGGAAGACAACGGTCGCATCCCGCCCATTCGCGATGCGCTGCGGGAATCCATCAACCTGCCCTTCGTGCGCTTGATGCGGGACATCGTCCGCTACAGCCTCTACAAGGAGGGAAATCGTGCCCAGTTGTTGAAAGATGACAGGGATCCTCGCCGTACCGAGTATCTCGCCAAGTTTGCCGACAAGGAGGGGCAGACCTATCTGCTGAGGTTCTGGCGCAAATATCGCGGCAAGAGTGCAGAAGAGCAGCTCGATACCTTCCTCGATGGTCTCAAACCCAGCGCGGTGCGTCTCGCCGCGGTGCATCGCTATCTGATGCCGGAAGCCTCCCAGGCCGATTTTGCCGCTTTCCTGGCCAAGCGCCTGCCGCGGGAGAAATTGACCGAGAAGCGCATAGAGCAGCTCTATACCAATTACGGCCCTGGCAAATATTCTCTGCCGGATCAAGGTTATATCGCACGGGTGCATCCACTTGAGCTGTGGTTGCTTGCCTATCTCAAGGAGTTTGACAAGGCCACCTTTACCGATGCGGTAACAGCCAGCCGTGACGAGCGTCAGGAGGTCTACAGCTGGCTGTTCAAGACCCGTCATCGCAGTGCCCGGGATAGCCGGATCCGCACCATGCTGGAGGTTGAGGCCTTCCTCGACATCCATCAGCGCTGGGCTCGCCTGGGCTACCCGTTCGATCACCTGGTTCCGTCCCTGGCGACCGCACTGGGCAGCTCGGGCGATCGTCCTGCTGCGTTGGCCGAGCTGATGGGGATCATCCAGAACGGCGGCATTCGTGCGCCGACCCTGCGCATCGAGCACCTCTCCTTTGCCAAGGGGACCCCCTTCGCCACCGTCTTTGAGCCGGCGAACACCCAGGGGGAACGGGTGATGCCTGCCGAGGTGGCCAACGCCTTGCGCAATGCACTCTCCAAGGTGGTGGAAGGGGGGACTGCGCGGCGCATCGCCGGGGCCTTCGCCTTGCAGGATGGTACTGTCCTGGCCCTGGGGGGCAAGACGGGGACCGGGGACAACCGGATCGAGACGGTCGGTCGCTACGGCAATGTGACCAGTTCACTGGCTCGTAACCGGACTGCGACTTTCGTCTTCTACATCGGGGATGATCACTTCGGCACGCTGACGGCCTATGTACCCGGCAGCCAGTCCGACAAGTTCCGCTTCACGTCGGCGCTGCCTGTACAGGTGCTCAAGGGGATGGCCCCCCTGCTGGTACCCTATCTGCAACCCGCTACTCACACCCAGTGCATGGCGGGCAGCTGACAGTTGCAGCGACACGAAAACGGGGCCATATAGGCCCCATTTTATTTGTACTGTTCATCGCCGGTCTGCGAAGGTGAGTCATCACTTACAGCAGATCTTCGATCTCGCCACGCAGATACTGGTACATCTCGCGATAGGCTACCGGCGGCTTGTTCAGCTCCCGCTCCTTGTTGGCGGTGCGGATCAGCTGACGCAGCTTCTGGCGATCCAGCTCGTGGAACTGGGACATCAGCTCGTTGAGGGCGCTGTCGCCTTCGGTGATCAGCCGCTCGCGCCACTGTTCGAGGCGGTGCAGGCGGGCGTTCACGGTGGAGTGACGCATCTTGATGATGGAGAGGGCCTCTTCGATGGGGGCGACATCGCGGCTACGCATCAGACGGCCGATGAACTGGAGATGGCGGCGGAAGGACTCATCCTTCTTCGGCTTGAGCTTGCGGCCCAGCTCGACCGCTTCGGCAAGCTCTTCATCCAGGGGGATCTTCTCCAGCTCGCTGTGACTCAGGGAGACGATCTCTTCCCCCATCTTCTGCAATGCCTCGGCGTCGCGCTTGAGCTGGCTCTTGCTGGGGCCCCAGTCTTCCCACTCGTTGTCGTCTTGATATTGACTCATTGGTCTCTGTATTCCTGTCATTCACGTTTGGCGGATATGTTACCAGCTTCTCCCGCTGGGCGCAGGGGTCTGATATGCTTAGCCCCTTTCCTTCCCTTCATACAGATGTGAGTTATGGACCAGCAAGATCAAATCCGCCAGGATCAATCCCATCTCGAGGCCGTGGTCGCCGAGGCCCTTGAGATAGCGAAAGGGCTGGGCGCCGGGCTTGCCGAAGTCTCCATCAGCAAACAGACCGGCCTCTCGGTGAACACCCGGGGCTGCGAGCTGGAAAGCATCGAATTCAACAAGGATGGCGCACTCGGCATCGCCGTCTATCGCGACGGTTGCAAGGGGTCCTCCTCCACCACGGATCTGACCAAGCCGGCCATTCGCGCCGCCGTGGAAGCGGCCATGGAGATCGCCCGCCATACCTCTCCCGATGACTGCGCCGGTCTTGCGGATGCGGATCTGCTGGCCTGGGATGCCCCGGACCTGCAACTGTGCCACCAAATCGAGCTGGATCCCCAGCGTGGCATCGCGCTGGCCATCGAGTGCGAGCGGCTGGCCCTGGGGCGGGATGCCCGCATCAAGCACTCTGACGGAGCCAGTTTCTCCAGCCACCTGGGCGTCAAGGTCTATGGCAACAGCCACGGCTTCGTCAAAGGCTATGCTGCATCGCGTAACTCCCTGAGCTGCGTACTGATCGGCGAGCAGGATGGCGACATGCAGCGCGACTACGGCTACTCCTCCAGCCGCTCCCTGAACGGGCTGTGGAGCCCCCAGCGCATCGCTGACGAGGCGGTGGAGCGCACTGTTTCCCGCCTGGGGGCTCGCAAGATCAGCACCCGCCATGCCCCTGTGCTGTTCCACCCCGATACCGCTGCCGGTCTGTGGGGCCATCTGGTGATGGCCATCAGTGGGGGGAACCTCTATCGCAAGTCGAGCTTCCTGCTGGACAAACTGGGCAAGCAGATCCTGCCCGAGTGGCTCACCATCCAGGAGTTCCCCCACTTGCCGGGAGGACTTGCCAGCACCCCGTTCGACGGGGAAGGGGTTCGCACCCGCGACATGGACATCATCCGCAACGGCGAGCTGATGAGCTGGCTGCTCACCTCCTACTCCGCCCGCAAACTGGGCCTGACCACCACGGGCCATGCCGGGGGTATCCATAACTGGCAGGTTTCCAATACCGGCCAGGACTTCCAGGGCATGCTCAAGGAGATGGGTACCGGGCTGCTGGTGACCGAGCTGATGGGGCAGGGGGTCAACATCGTCAATGGTGATTACTCCCGCGGCGCAGCCGGTTTCTGGGTTGAAAATGGCGAGATCCTCTATCCTGTGGAGGAGATCACCATTGCAGGCAATCTGGCCGACATGTTCAGCCATATCGTGGCGGTGGGCAGTGATGAGGATGAGCGTTCCAGCCTCAAGACCGGCTCCGTACTGGTCGAGCAGATGAAACTGGCGGGGCACTGATCCCCTCCGTCCGATCTGGTACACGGCCATGAAAAAGGCCCCCTCGCTTTGCGAGGGGGCCTTTTTATCGTCGGCTCATGGTGAAGCCAGCTTATTCCTTGATGCGCTCGATGCGACCACCCAGGCCTTGCAGCTTGTGCTCGATGTCTTCGTAGCCACGGTCGATGTGATAGATGCGATCGACGATGGTGGCCCCTTCGGCCACGAAGCCGGCCAGCACCAGGCTGGCGGAGGCGCGCAGATCGGTCGCCATCACCTGGGCACCCTTGAGCTGCTGGGTGTCGCGGCAGATGGCCACATTGCCCTGCAGTTCGATGTCGGCACCCATCCGAACCAGCTCGGGCACGTGCATGAAGCGGTTCTCGAAGATGGTCTCGGTGACCATGCCGGTGCCCTGGGCGACCGCGTTCAGCACGGTGAACTGTGCCTGCATGTCGGTCGGGAACGCCGGGTAGGGGGCGGTCTTGATGGTGACAGGTTTCAGGGTGCGACCTGTCATGTCGAGGGTGATCCAGTCGTTACCCTTTTCAATCAGGGCGCCAGCCTCTTCCAGTTTGACCAGTACGGCTTCCAGCAGGCTGGGGTCGGTGTTGCGGCAGGTGATCTTGCCACCGGTCACGGCGGCGCCCACCAAGAAGGTGCCGGTCTCGATGCGATCGGGCTGCACGCTGTAGCTGCCACCGTGCAGACGTTCTACGCCGTCGATGGTCAGGGTATCGGTGCCCGCGCCCTGGATCTTGGCGCCCAGCGCGTTGAGGAAGTTGGCCAGATCGACCACCTCGGGCTCACGGGCGGCGTTTTCGATCACGGTGCGACCGTCAGCCAGGGTGGCGGCCATCATCAGGTTCTCGGTACCGGTCACGGAAACCATGTCCATCAGGATGTGGGCACCTTTCAGGCGGCCGTCGACGCGGGCTTTGATGTAGCCCTCTTCGATGACGATCTTCGCGCCCATCAGCTCCAGGCCGTGGACATGCAGGTTGACCGGGCGGGCACCGATGGCACAGCCGCCGGGCAGGGAGACGTCTGCTGCACCGAAGCGGGCTGCCAGCGGGCCCAGGGCCAGGATGGAGGCACGCATGGTCTTCACCAGCTCGTAGGGGGCGACATGGTTGTTTACCGCGCCGGTCAGCACGGTCACGTTGCCGTTGACCTTGGTGGTGGCGCCCAGCATCTCCAGCAGCTTGAGGGTGGTACCCACGTCTTTCAGGCGCGGTACGTTGGAGAGTTGAACCTCTTCGTCACACAGCAGGGTGGCAAACAGGATGGGCAGGGCGGCATTCTTGGCGCCGGAGATGGTCACTTCACCGGAGAGGGTGCAGGGGCCGGTGATCTTGAATTTGTCCATGGTTTACTTCTTTACCAAATCAGGAGGGCAGCTGGAATTTACGCTCGCGTTTCCACTCGGCGTCGGTATAGGCCTTGATGGAGAGAGCGTGGATCTCGTTGGTGGCGATCTTGTCCATCAGCGGGGCATAGATGGCCTGTTGTTTCTTGACCCGGCTCATGCCGTCAAACATGTCGCCGACGGCGATCACCTGGTAGTGACTGCCGTCCCCTTTGACATGGACTTCGGACAATGGCAAAGCCTCGAGGAGTATCGCTTCAATTTCAGAGACTTGCATTATGAGTCCTCAGTTGTGAGCGGGGTTGAATGAAAGAGGCTGGCCACCCCGTAGAGGTTGGCCAGCGTATGGAAATCGTTGGAGGCACCCACCAGTGTCGGAGTGGCACCCCGTGCCAGTGCCGCCTTGGCCCACTTGACCAGCAGGGCAAGGCCGGCGGAATCCAGGGTAGTGACGGCATCGAGTTCGAGCCGGTCGTCCTGCCACCAGTCGGCGCGGCGTTGCCACAGATCGTTGACCTGCGGGGCCTGCAAGTCACCGCTCAGGATCATGACTTGATCACCAGCGGCTTGGCGTTGTGTTCACGCAGCTGGGCGATCACCGCATCGATGCCGTTCTGGCGGATGAGGCCACCCAGCTCGTTCTGCTTGGCAGAGAGCAGGCTGATCCCTTCGGCAACCATGTCGAAGGCTTTCCACTCGCCGGTCTTGTTGTTCTTGCGCAGCTTGAACTCGAGGAAGATGTCCGGCTTGCCGGCCTCTTTCACGCTGACGTTGACGGCGGTGATGTTGCTCTCGGCGGCTTTGCCAGGCTGGACCTTGACGGTCTGCTTGTCGAAGTGTGCCAGGGCGTCGGCGTAGGAGCTCACCATGTACTCGGTGAAGACGTCGACAAAGGCGTCACGCTGGGCAGGGGTCGTCTGTTTGATCTGGTTGCCGAGCACCTTGTAGGCGGCGAAGCGGTTGTCCACGTAGGGCAGCAGCTCCTCGCGGATGATGACGCGCAGGTGATCGGGGTTGCTCTTCACCTGGGCCTGATCGGCCTTCAGGCGAGCAAAGGTCTGCTGGGCGGCCTGATCCACGAGGGCATAGGGGTCCGAAGTATTGACATCCGCACGGGCGACGAGGGAGAACAGCATGCTGGTCATCAGACCCAGCATCAGGGCGATCTTCTTGAACATGGTTACTCCTTGGTTGCGGGTGTGTTGGCCGGAGAGGACTGGCTGTAGAGGAACTTGCCAATCAGATCTTCCAGCACGATGGCGGACTTGGTGTCTTCGATCATGTCGCCATCCTTGAGCATGCTGGTGCCCATCTCCTCATCGCTGAACCCCGGTGCCAGACCGATGTACTGCTCACCGAGCAGGCCAGAGGTCAGGATGGAGAGGGTGCTGGTCTCGGAGAACTCGCCGGCACTCTTCTGCATCTGCAGGGAAACGATGGGGACCTGGCTCTTGGGATCCAGGGTGATGTCGCTGACACGACCGACGACGACGCCGCCGACCTTGACCGGCGAGCGTACTTTCAGGCCGCCGATATTATCGAAATGGGCGCGCAGGGTATAGGTTTCTCCTTCCGGTTTGAAACTCAATCCCGCCACTTGCAGTGCCAATGCCAGAATGGCCGCGATGCCAGCCAGCATGAAGGCGCCAACCAGAAATTCTACTTTGCTGAACTTCATCTTTCCCTTATCCAAACATGACTGCGGTGAGTATAAAATCCAGACCGAGCACGGCCAGGGATGAGTGAACCACGGTACGGGTCGTCGCCTGACTGATCCCGGCCGAGGTCGGTTTGGCATCATAGCCGTTGAAGAGCGCTATCCAGGTCACCACCAGGGCGAAGATCAGGCTCTTGATAGCGCCCTGCATGATGTCGTCCTGCCAGTCGACGGAGGCCTGCATGGCGGACCAGAAACTGCCTTCGTCCACCCCCAGCCAGTCGACACCAACCAGCTTGCCGCCAAAGATGCCGATCAGGCTGAACATGAAGGCCAGCAGCGGCATGCTGATGACCCCGGCCCAGAAGCGGGGCGCCACGACCCGACGCAGTGGATCGACCGCCATCATCTCCAGGCTGGAGAGCTGCTCGGTGGCCTTCATCAGGCCGATCTCGGCGGTGAGGGCGGAGCCCGCACGACCGGCGAACAGCAGGGCGGTGACCACAGGGCCCAGCTCACGGAGCAGGGAGAGGGAAACCAGAGGCCCCAGGCTCTGCTCTGCGCCGAAATCCTTCAATACGTTGTAACCCTGCAGGGAGAGCACCATGCCGATGAAGAGGCCTGACACCAGTATGATGGCGACGGATTGCACTCCCACCACATACAGTTGCTGCACCAGCAGCGGGAAGTGCTTGCGTGGCTGGGGCCGTCCTGCCAGTGCATGAAACAGCATGATGGTTGCCCGGCCGACGGCGTTGATGAAACGCACACCGCTGCGGCCCAGCTTGCTTATCTGACTTGTCAACATCACAGATCCTGTAGCAGGTCGCCTGCCGGAAAATGAAACGGAACAGGACCGTCGGGCAATCCCTTGAGGAACTGCTCGACTTCGGGATTGTGCTCCTCGCGCAGCTGCTCCGGTGTGCCGTGTGCCACTACCTTGCGGTTGGCGATGATGTAGGCGTAGTCGGCGATGCTCAGCACTTCCTTCACGTCGTGGGTGACGATGACGGAGGTGATGCCGAGTGCATCGTTGAGCTCCTTGATGAGCTTCACCAGCACCGCCATGGTGATGGGGTCCTGCCCCACGAAGGGCTCGTCATACATGATGAGATCCGGATCCAGCGCGATGGATCTCGCCAGGGCCGCGCGACGCGCCATGCCACCGGAGAGCTCGGACGGCATCAGCTTGGCCGCCCCGCGCAGACCGACAGCTTGCAGTTTCATCATGACGATGGTGCGGATCAGCTCTTCCGGCAGGCCGGAGTGCTCCCGCAGCGGGAAGGCCACGTTGTCGAAGACGGTCATGCCGGTGAACAATGCGCCACTCTGGAACAGCATGCTCATCCGTTTACGCACTTCATACAGGCGTGAACGGGAGAGCGTGGGAACGTCTTCCCCGTCAAACAGGATGTGACCGGACTCAGGCTTGAGCTGGCCCCCGATCAGGCGCAGCAAGGTGGTCTTGCCGATCCCGCTCGGACCCATGACGGCGGTGACCTTGCCACGGGGAATGGTCAGGTTGATCCTGTCGTACAGCAGCCGATCCCCGTGACTGAAGGTCAGGTCGGAGATGGTGATCAGGTCATCGTTCAAACAATTGTCCATCCGGTATAAATGAAGAGCGAATTTTATGGGCTAGTCTAGGTCTAAGCAACAGCGAGGAACAACTATTGAGCGGGTTTCCCCCCCAAGTACGCGACAGTTTTATGTAACAACCTGCGTCAATGACCGCCCATTCCGCATCCGATTCGCTTATCTCGGCAGACTTTTTTATAATCCCGCAGCAAATTTCGGCCCGGAGCTGTGCCTTTATGTCTGTAAAGCCTGAAAAAGTGTCTGAATTGTTCGATTTCCGTCGCAGCGCCCGAGCGGTGCTGGACATAGAAAAGCAAGCCATTGATGGACTCTACCAGTACCTTGATGAGGCGTTCGAGCGCGCCTGCGAGATGGTGCTGCGCTGTGGCGGCAAGATAGTGGTGACCGGCATGGGCAAGTCGGGTCATATCGGCAACAAGATTGCCGCGACCCTGGCCAGCACGGGAACGCCCGCCTTCTTCCTGCACCCGGGCGAGGCGAGCCACGGGGATCTCGGCATGATCTCAGCCGGGGATCTCATCATCGCCATTTCCAACTCCGGCGAGAGCGACGAGATCCTGGCCCTGCTGCCGGTGCTCAAGCGCCGCGGCATTCCACTCATCTGCATGACAGGCAATCCGGCTTCCACCATGGCGAAAGAGGCCAACGTGCACCTGTGCATCAAGGTGGAGAAAGAGGCCTGCCCCCTCGGTCTGGCCCCGACATCCAGCACTACCGCCACCCTGGTGATGGGGGACGCGCTGGCCGTGGCCCTGCTGGAGGCCCGTGGCTTCACCGCCGATGACTTTGCGCTGTCGCATCCGGGCGGGTCCCTCGGCAAGCGGTTGCTGTTGCGAGTGGGCGATCTGATGCACAGCGGCGAGCAGTTGCCCAAGGTGGGGATAGATGCCACCATCAGCCAGGCGCTGCTGGAAGTGAGCCGCAAGGGGCTCGGCATGACGGCGGTGGTGGACGATCAAGGGCTGCTTGCCGGTCTGTTCACCGATGGTGACCTGCGCCGCATTTTGGACCTGCAGGTGGACATCCATCACACCCCCATCAGCCGCGTCATGACGGTGAACTGTGTTACCGTAGGACCTGAGATGATGGCTGCCGAGGCCGTCAAGCTGATGGAAACCAGGAAAATCAACGGGTTGTTGGTCGTGGATGGGGAGAGACACCCGCTGGGTGCCTTCAACATGCATGACCTGCTGAAAGCCGGAGTAATTTGATGCAAGACGTACCGACCCTCTATGGTCCGGTGACGCGCAGCCAGTACGAGAAGGCGGCGCAGATCCGCCTGCTGGTGTGCGATGTGGATGGGGTGCTCTCCAACGGCTTCATCTATATGGGCAATAACGGCGAAGAGCTGAAGACTTTCTGCACCCGTGACGGTGCCGGCATGCGTGCCCTGCTCAATGCGGGCATCGAGATTGCCATCATCACGGGGCGAAACTCCCGCATCGTCAGCGATCGCATGAAGAGTCTGGGAGTCCAGCACCTGGTGCAGGGGGCAGACAAAAAGCTGCCCCACTTCGAGGCCTTGCTGACCAAGCTCGGGCTGGATGCATCGCAAGCCGCCTATATGGGAGATGACACCATCGATCTGCCGGTGATGCAGGCTTGCGGCCTGGGTATCGCCGTTGCCGATGCCCATCCGCTTGTGCTGGCGAAGGCGGATCTGGTGACGCGGCTTGGCGGTGGCGTCGGGGCCGTGCGCGAGGTGTGCGACCTGATCTTGCAGGCCCAGGGATTGGCTGACTATCAACCCGAGGCGTCGCGATGAACAAACAGACTGTGCTGTTCGGCCTGCTGTTTCTGGCTGCGCTGGCGGCCTGGCAGCTGGGGGAGATCGAGCTGGTCCCCGAGCCGACCACCAAGACGGAAAATTTTCAACCGGACTTCACCGCCAGAGAGTTGGTGACGACCCGTTTCAACGAGCAGGGCAAGCGCACCGAGCGGCTGGAATCCGAATATGCGGAGTACTACCAGGTGCTCGAGCAGGCCACTTTCACCAAGCCGGTGGTCTACATGTTCGATGACAAGGGCGCGGCCGAATGGAAGCTGACGGCCGAAACCGGGGTGCTCAACACCGATGACAATGTGATCCTCCGTGACAAGGTGCATCTGGACGGTCTGCTGCCCGCCTCCTTCATCTCCACGCTGGATACCTCCTATCTGGAGCTGGATCTGGTGACGCAGGGGATGAGAAGCAACCAGCACATCAGCATTGTGGGCCAGGAGTTCCAGACCGAGGGCGTTGGCCTCAAGGGTCACCTGGAACGTAAATATTTCGAGTTACTGGATAAAGGCCATGCCACTTATTTCAATGAAAAACGTTAATCTGGCCCTCACGGCCCTGTTGCTGTGCGGTTCTCTGAATGCCAAAGAGTCCGACTTCGCCGAGAAGGTCTATGTGGATGCGGTCAAGCAGGTGGCGGAGATGCAGGACAACCGCATCACCTTCAGCGAGGATGTCATCATCACCCAGGGCACCATCAAGATTAAGGCCGACAAGGTGGTGGTGATCCGCTCCGGCGACAAGGGCGCCGAGGTCATGACCGCGTATGGCAACCCAGCCACTTTCTTCCAGGTGCTGGACAACGGCAAACCGGTCAATGCCCATGGCAACAGCATCCGCTACGAGCTTAAGAACCGGCTGGTAACCATCACCGGCAATGGCCAGCTCAAGCAGGAAGACAGCCAGGTGACCGGCGATCTCATTCGCTACGACATCGTCAAGCAGAAGATGATTGCCGAGAGCAAGGGGCCCACCCAGCGCGTCAAGACGGTGTTCCTGCCGGATCAGGTGGAGAACTTTGACAAACCCGCCGATCAGAAGAAGTAGGAAACAACAGCCATGGCAGTGTTAAAAGCAACGGGTCTGCAAAAGAGCTACAAGCGCCGCATGGTGGTCAGCGATGTGAGCCTGGAGGTGGGTACGGGCCAGATCGTGGGCCTGCTCGGCCCGAACGGCGCGGGCAAGACGACCTCCTTCTACATGATCGTGGGCCTGGTGCAGCGGGATGCCGGCCTCATCACCATCGACGAGCAGGACATCAGCCTGCAGCCCATGCATATCCGTGCCCGCAATGGCATCGGCTATCTGCCCCAGGAGGCCTCCATCTTCCGGCGCCTGTCGGTGTTTGACAACTTGATGGGGGTCATGCAGACCCGCAAGGGGTTGAGCCGCGAAGAGCGGGAAGATAAGGTCGAACAGTTGCTGGAAGAGTTCAATATCACCCATATCCGCGACAGCCTGGGCCAGAGCTTATCGGGTGGGGAGAGGCGCCGGGTGGAAATCGCCCGGGCGCTGGCGGCAGAGCCGAGATTCATTCTGCTCGATGAGCCTTTCGCAGGTGTTGATCCTATTTCAGTCATCGATATCAAAAAGATCATCCAGCATCTGAAAGAACGCGGGTTGGGTGTGCTGATAACGGACCACAACGTCAGAGAGACGCTGGATGTGTGCGAGAAGGCCTACATCGTCAGCCACGGCAAGATGATTGCCGAGGGCGCGCCGGCCGATATCCTCGCCGATGAGCAGGTCAAGCGCGTCTATTTGGGCGATCAATTCAGTCTATAGTAAGGGGGCACCCCTCATTTTTGTTAGGTGACTGCCTCGCTGAACATAAGGATATCCCGACGTAGATGAAGCCGACATTACAGTTGCGTCTCGGTCAGTCCCTGACCATGACGCCACAATTACAACAAGCGATTCGTCTGCTCCAGCTCTCCACCCTGGAACTCCAGCAGGAAATTCAGCAAGCGCTCGACAACAACCCCTTGCTGGAGCAAGAGGAGAACGAGGCGCAGGAAACCAGTCAGACAGAGACACAGGACGCCAGTCAACTCGACTCCAGCGATGCCATGGCCCAGGAGAGCATGCCGGATGAACTGCCGGTGGACACCACCTGGGACGAGGTCTACTCGGCCGGTACGGCCCAGAGCGCAGGCCCCATCCATGACGGGGAAGACAGCGTCTATCAGGGGGAGACCACCGAGAATCTGCAGGACTACCTGCTGTGGCAGATGCGGCTCACCCCGTTCAGTGATGTGGATGCTGCCATCGCCCTTGCCATCATCGATGCCATCGACGAATCCGGGTATCTGACTGCCACCCTCGAGGATATTCAGGCTGCAGTCAGCAGCGAGGAGGTAGAAGTCGAACTGGATGAGATCGAAGCCGTGCTCAAGCGGGTGCAGCATTTCGATCCGGTCGGCATCGCCGCCCGTTCGGTGCAAGAGTGTCTGCTGATCCAGCTCGGCCAGTATTCGCCAGACCTGCCCTGGCTCGACGAAGCCAGAGAGGTGATCCGCGAACACATGGACCTGCTCGGCAATCGCGACTACCGCACCCTGGCTCGCAAGACCCGCCTCAAGGAGAGCGATCTCAAGGAGGTGCTGGATCTCATCCAGCAACTGGAGCCCAGACCCGGCAACGGCATCATCCAGAGTGAATCCCAGTACGTGATCCCGGATGTGTCCGTGGTCAAGAAGGGCAGCAAGTGGGTGGTTGAACTCAATCCGGACTCTGCTCCGCGCATCCGTGTCAACGAGGCCTATGCGGCCATGGCGCGCAATGCCCGCAGCAGCACGGATACCCAGTTCATCCGTTCCCATTTGCAGGAGGCCAAGTGGTTCATCAAGAGCCTGGAGAGTCGTAACGACACCCTGCTCAAGGTGGCCAGCTGCATCGTCGAGCAGCAGCAGGGCTTTTTCGAGTACGGCGAAGAGGCCATGAAACCCATGGTACTCAACGACATCGCGGAAGCGGTGGAGATGCATGAGTCGACCATTTCACGGGTCACGACCCAGAAGTACATGCATACGCCCCGCGGCATTTTTGAACTGAAGTTTTTTTTCTCCAGTCACGTCAATACGGAGGGAGGAGGAGAGTGCTCATCGACCGCTATTCGCGCCCTGATCAAGAAGCTGGTGACGGCGGAAAACCCCGCCAAGCCGCTTAGTGATAGCAAGATCGCGGATTTGCTGGCCGAACAGGGTATTATGGTGGCGAGACGCACGATCGCAAAGTACCGTGAATCCTTGTTGATCCCGCCATCCAATCAGCGCAAACGCCTGGTTTAGGCAAACAAAAGGAAGACGTTATGCAAATTAACCTGACCGGACACCATGTCGAGATTACCGAAGCTCTGCGTGATTATGTGAACAACAAATTTGCCAAACTCGAGCGTCACTTTGACCATATCAACAACGTACACGTGGTGTTGAGCGTCGAAAAACTGAACCAGATCGCTGAAGCCAAGCTGCATGTCAGCGGGGGAGAGGTGTTCGCCAATTCGCAGCATGCCGACATGTATGCGGCGATTGATACCCTGCTGGATAAACTGGATCGGCAGATCATCAAGCACAAAGATAAGTTAAATCAAAAATAACTATGCAACTTGAACACATACTGAGTCGGGACTGCACCAAGAGTGCGGTCCCTTGTACCAGCAAGAAACGCGCGCTCGAGATCATCAGTGAACTGGCCGCAGAGCGCCTCGGCGCTTCCCGCCAGGTCCTGTTTGAAAGCCTGCTGGCGCGAGAAAAGATGGGTAGTACCGGGATCGGAGCCGGTATCGCCATCCCCCACGGCCGGATTGACGACGCCTTCGCGCCGACCGCCGTGTTGATGACCTTCTCCGAGCCCATCCCTTTCGATTCTATCGACAATCAACCGGTTGACCTGCTCTTTGCATTGCTGGTGCCGGAAAGCGAGTGCAAGCAGCACCTCAAGACTCTTTCCCTGATGGCATCCAAACTGGGTGACAAGGCCGTCTGCCGCCAGCTGCGCCAGGCGACCAGCGACGAAGAACTCTATCAGATCATGACGTCGGCCTGAGGCCGGGTCTGACACAGCCACGTTGGCGTGAGGGGACAAGATGCAGTTAATAGTAGTAAGCGGTCGTTCGGGCTCCGGCAAGACGGTGGCCCTGAGGGTGCTCGAGGATCTCGGGTACTACTGCGTGGACAACCTGCCGGTCAACCTGCTGCCCCAGTTGATCGTGTCGGTGGAGAGCCAGTATGACAAGCTGGCGGTCAGCATCGACGTGCGCAACCTACCTGCCCAGGCAGACAGGCTGGAGAACCTGCTGAGCCAGGTGCGCAACGAGGGGCGAGTCAAGTTTTCGAGCTTCTTCTTCGATGCGGACAACGCGACCCTGCTCAAACGCTACGGTGAGAGCCGCCGTCTGCATCCTCTGTCCCGCAACAAGCTTTCGCTGGACGAGGCGATCCGGGAAGAGACCCACCTGCTGGCACCGCTCTCCTCGACCGCCGACCTGCGCATCGACACCACCAACCTCAGCATTCACGATCTCAGCGAGCTCATCAAAACCCGGGTGCTCGGCAAGAAAGAGAACGAGCTGGTGCTGGTGTTCGAGTCATTCGGCTTCAAGTACGGCATTCCCAAGGATGCGGACTTCGTGTTCGACGCCCGTTTCCTGCCCAACCCGCACTGGATCCCGGAGCTCAAGCCCTTCACCGGCAAGGATGAGCCCGTGGCCAACTACCTCTCCAGCCAGCCGGATGTCATGCTGTTCATCCAGCAGATCGAGAATATGCTGGGGACCTGGTTGCCCCACCTGGAGCGCAACAATCGCAGCTATGTGACCGTCGGGATCGGCTGTACCGGCGGACAACACCGCTCGGTGTTCATCGCCGAGCGGCTGGCCAGCGCATTCCGGTTGCTTGGCAAGAACGTGCAGATCCGCCATCGCACGTTGGACAAGCGTTCAAACCCCGCCTGACAGATCCACAGGATGCTCAGATGACCGTTTCCGCCTCGGTAGAAGTCAAAAACAAGTTAGGCATTCACGCGCGACCGGCCATGATGCTGTTCGAGCTGGTGCAAGGGTTCGATGCCCACGTGTTGCTGCGCAACGAAGAGGGGGTCGAGGCCGACGCGGACAGCGTGATCGGCCTGCTGATGCTGGACTCCGCCCAGGGCAAACAGGTGGAGGTGCAGGTGGAGGGCCCCGAAGAGGTGGAGGCCCTGGCCGCCGTGGTGGCGCTGTTCACCTCGGGCTTCAATGAGGAGTAATACGCCTCGGCGTGCTCAAGGTGCGCTGCGAGCCAGCGCCTTGAAAGCGGCAAAATCCCGACACGCCAGCAGACTTCTGCTGGCTTTTTCGTTCATCAGTGCCAGAAACAGATCATAAAGTCCCATGGCTTCGTCATAATCCGCCTTGGCGATGGCCAGCACGAAGATGAGGGTAGCGCTCTCGCCGTTGCCCCAATCGATCCCCTGAGGGCCCAGCACGGTATAGACCAGGGTGCGGCGCGCCAGCAGGCCGAGGGAGTGGGGCAGAGCGATGCCGTCCCCCAGCATGGTGGAGACGATCCGCTCCCGCTCCTGCAAGGATCCCCGGAATCCGCTCTCCACCAGATCCTCCGCCTCAAGCTGGCTGCAGATGCGGTCAAACAGCGCCGCTTGGCTGAGCGGTTCGGTGACCACCATGAAGTGGTCGGCATCGAAATACTTGTCGAGCAGGTAGGGGCGGGTGCGATCGACGAGCACCAGCTTGCCGAGCTGCTCCAGCTGGTACTGGGTCGGGAAGGGGGAGACCTGCACCACGGGAGCATTCTTCTCGCTCACCTTGAGGGTGCTGATGACGAAATCCTGCTCGACTCGCACCAGCCCCTCATAGTCCCGCACCGATTCCAGCGTGGTCAGCTGCAGTTGGGGGTATTCCCGCCGGATGCGTGCTTCCAGCACCCGGAAGGTGGCGTTGCCCGCATCGCACAGCAGCAGCGCCTGGGGGCGCCGGGTGTAACCGATGTCGTAGTGGCGCTCCAGGCCGACTCCGATGTGGATCACCAGGTAGCCGATCTCGTGGTGGGTCAATCGGTAGGGGGTCTGCCTGATCCACTCAGAGATGGCCGCCAGGGTGATGTCGTAGGCGAGGGGGTAATACTGCTTGATGTGGTCCGCCAGGGGATTGTGGCTACCAATCTGGTATTTGACCCGCAGCAGCATGGCGCCGATGTGGGTCTGCAGGTCGGCTCGCAATTGCGGGTCGCCGCGCAGGTCATAGGGGTAGTGCTGGTGGATGTAACCCAGCAGGTGCGCCGTCAGCTGCTCGCTCTCGGCCGCCATGGCCGGGCTGAGCAGGGGCGTCTCTGCAGTGAGGCGAGCCTGGATCTGGATGGCGAGACAGGCGATCTCTTCCTGCCCCGGTGAAGTCAGGGTCGGCAGCTCGGCATAGATGTCGCGGGCCACCACTGCCAGGGGCGGGGTGATGTCGTCGCTGGCAAACTGGCGCAACTCGTGGCCAGACGCCTGGCGAAGCAGGGCGACGGCACAGTAGACGGTGACTTGCTGCAGGCTCTCGTCGGCCAGGCGTAGCTGATGGCGACCGAGTTGCTCGTGAATGTGGTTGCCCACTACCTCCAGCGTCTTGCTGGGGCAGAGGGTGGGCAACAGGCTCTGGAGCGGATGCTGGTGCAGCAGCTCCTGGCAGAGCAGTTGGGTGAGGCAGGCGCGGATCGCCATCTCGCTTCCCGCAATGCGCATCCCCACCCTGGGTTTGCTGTCGATGGTGAGCCCGAAGTGGGCGAGCCGCTCCCGCACCTCCGTCATGTCCCCTTGCAAAGCCGCCCGGCTGAGATACCAGGTGTCCGCCAGCTCGTCGAGCTTGATCCCCTGTTCCGCCGTCAGCAGCAAGACCTGGAGGTGCAGCACCCGCTCGCGGCTGGTGCGAGGCAGGGGGCTCTCCTGCCCCTGGGCGGCCAGCAGCGCATCGAACAGTCCCTGATTGTAGATCTTGAGCTGGTAACCGCTGCCCCGCTGATGGATCAGGTGGGCGCCCCGGGTGGCGATGAGCTCGTTCAGGGTCGCCACGTCGGTACGCACCGTGCGGGTGGAAACATTGAGACGGCGGGCCAGCTCCTCCTGTGGCAGGGGCTCCGCGTGAAGCAGGGCGAGCAGTTGCTGGAGTCTGGGGTGGGGCAGCTTGGTCATGAGGGGGTGAGGACTCCTGTCGCGCATGGTGGGTCGATGTTAACAAGGGGGTCATTAACAAGCCAGGCACCGCCCAGTGATCGGGCCGGTGCCTGTGGGGTTGCTATGCCAGCAGTGCCTTCACCATGGCGAGGAGGGTACGCACATCCTCCGGCCGGGTCTGGCCGCTCTCGCTGTCGATGATGGAGCTGTAGACATGGGGGATCACCTTCTCGACTCCTGCCTCCAGCGCGATCCGCACTATCTCCTCGAAGTTCTCAAGATCGATGCCGCCGGTGGGCTCCAGCCAGAAGCCGTGGCGGACACAGGCCTCGGCCACTGCCTGATACTCGGCGCGGCAGGCGAGTCCCCCCATGGGGAAGAACTTGACCGAGCTGCCCCCCATGTCCTTGAGCAGGGCAATGGCGGTATCGATGGGGACGATGCCGTCAGCCTGCTGCGCGCTGAGGGGGCCGGTGGAGATCTTCACCATCCCCGGCGTGCCGGTGGGGGAGACAAGGCCATTGACGAGGGTGTCAGCTTGACCGAGCAGCGCCCGGCTGGCCCCGACCCCGGTGAACACCTGGTTGACATGCTGAGGCTGCAACTGGCGGGCCAGTTCGACCACCATGGCGGACTGGCGCGGATCACCGGCTCCCAGCCCGATGGAGAGGGCGTTGTCGATAAGCTTGGCGTAGGCCTGCATGTCGGCGACGGCAGATGGAATGTCCGGGTAGTTCTTGGAGAGCACGCCGACCAGCACATGACCCTCGGCGGCCTCATAAATGTCGACGGCATTCTCTTTGGAACCTGCCAGCACGTTGAGGCAGACCCGATCGCGGTAGTAATTGGGGGTAAGAGACATCAGTTGTTCTCCTGAACGAGGTGGGCAATGGCGGAGTGGATCTGGTCGAGCTGGGGCAGGGTGACGCTGCGCACGTCTATCTCGATGTGCCCCTCGTTGGCCTTGTAGCCGCGGCAGTAGACGGCAGGCGTGCCCTGTTGCAGACGGGAGACCACTTCCGCCGTGGTCATGCCGATCTGCTGGTGGTCGAAGGCGATGTCGGTGCGGGCGATGTCGCGCCCCGCGCTGTCCCACACCACCTTGGCGGTAACGCCGGGCAGCTGGTTGAGGCGCTCGATGAAGGGGGTCATCCTGGCGACCATGGCGGTGCCGCTCTCCTTCTCTTTGGCCAGGTAGCGCTCGATGGCGTGGGTCAGGCCGAGGATCCCCTCCTTGCCCACCTTCATGGCACGGCCGATGCCGTTGGCCTGCTGCTTGACCCACTCCACATACTGACGTCTGCCGAGTACCAGGCCGCTGGTGGGCCCTTCGATGGCCTTGGCGCCGCTGTAGATGACCAGATCCGCACCCTGGTTGTAGTAGAGACGCAGATCCTCTTCGGCCGCTGCATCGACGATGAGCGGGATCCCGTGGGCCTTGGCCACCTCGGCCGCCTCGGCCACCGACAGAATGCTCTTCTGCACGCAGTGGTGGGACTTGATGTAGAGGATGGCGGCGGTATTGGCATTGATGGCGGCGGCCAGTTGGGCGGGTGAGCACTCGTTGGCGTAGCCTGCCTCCACCACCCTGCCGCCCCCCAGGTTGACCATGGTGCCGACGGGGGCACCAAAGTTCACGTTGTGACCCTTGGGCAGCACGATGTCGCTCGGCACGTCGTGGGCATGAGCATGCAACTGCTCGAGACGATAGGGGTCGCCGCGCACGATGACGGCGGCCACCGACTGGGCGATGCCGGCGCTGGCACAGGAGACCACCACTGCATCTTCAACGCCCAGCAGTTCGGCCAGGTAGGCGCCGGTCTTGTTGACCAGATCCTTCACCTCGAAGTAGTGGCCGAGGCCGAAGTTGACCGCGTCGACCACCTCCTGCTCGGGGGTGGAGACGCCGAGAATGGTCATGCGCCCGGAGGCGTTGATCACCGGTTTGAGCCGGTATTTCTCATACACAGAAGGCATGGTGTGATTTCCCGTAGTGAGTCAGAACCAGTGCGCCGCCCACCAGGGCGGCGAGAGGGAGCAGTTGCCGATCACCGTTGCGGATGCCGGCCTCGGTATCGGTAAAGAGAGTGGGGCCGCAGCTCACCTCGAACAGGGTGATGTCTGCATCGGCGCCCACCTCGAGTCGCCCCTTGCCGGGTAGGCGCAGGGCATCGGCGGCCTGGTGAGTGACGCAGGCGAGTACCTGCTCCAGAGTCATGCCGATGGCGAAGAACTTCGACATCACGTGGGCAAGGCTGTAGACGGGCCCCTTGATGCGGTTCTTGCAGTAGATGTCTGAACTGATGGTGTGGGGCAGGATGCCCTGGGCAATGGCCAGCTCTGCCACCTCGAAGCTGAAGCTGGCACCGCCATGGCCGATGTCGAGCAAGAGTCCCCGCCGCATCGCCTCGCGCACCGCCAGGCGCAGTTCACCCGCAGGGGTCAGGATGCGGTTGGGCTTGCCGTTGAAGCAGTGGGTCAGCAGATCGCCCTCCCCCAGCAGGGCGACGATCTCGTCCAGATCCGGCGGCGTGTTGCCCACGTGCACCATCAGTGGCAGGTTGCCATTGGCCTGCTGGATCTGCTTGGCCATGCGCAGGGGTTGCAGACCGCTTTCACCCACCACGCTGCCGCTCATGCGCGCCTTGATGCCGACGATGAAGCCGGGATGGCGCCGGATGGCCGCCTGGGCGAGGGCGGGATCGATGTCTGCCGGATCCGCCAGCTCGTTCTGGCGCAGCAGACCGATGCGGGAGATGTTGAGCAGGGCGTGCACCCGGGTCTTGCAGGTGGCGGCTATGCGCTGGAAGTCGTCCACATCGTCGGCTCCGGTGCTGCCGGCGTCGATGACGGTGGTGACGCCGGACGCCACCCCCACCTTGTCCGGCTCATCGTGATAGAGGGGGGAGGCGGGGTAGCAGTGGGTGTGGCCGTCGATCCAGCCGGCGCTCACATGGACCTGCCCGCCCAGAGTGAGGGTTTGCTTCGCCTCCGTGCTCTCTGGCAGCGCACCCAGCGCCGCTATCTTGCCATGCTTGATGGCGACGTCGACAAGCTGCCCGTTTCCCAGGCGTCCTGCCCTGATGATCATGTCGTACATGCTGATATCCCTCTTGGAACCTGCTTGCGCTCTTACTGCGAGGGCGCTTCCAAGGCTCATGTGCTGCTCGCGTATTTGTAACCAGGAGTTCTCACGTCTATCCATACGCTCCGGCCCCTGCGCTGCTCTTCACCTTGCTGACGACCTCTCGCGACAGAGCGCAAACAGGTTCTTGAATGCCGCCGAAGAGACGGCCTTGGATTAAGCCAGGGCGATGGGGAAGAAGGTCCCGAACAGCATGGCCCCCAGAATGGCGCCACCCGTGATGGGCTTCTCCCAGATGTAAAACAGCAGGGCACCCAGCAGGGAGCCTATCCCGATGGGAATGGAGGCGCCCATGGCGGAGAGGATGATGAGGGGACCGAGGAAGCGGCCGGAGCTGTTGCCAGCCCCCATCATGACGTCCGCCCCGTAGGTGGAGTTGCTCTGGTTAATGGTGAACTTGCGCGCCAGGATGATCACGTAGCCGATGGCCATCCCAATCCCCATGCCGGTGATCAGGGAAGCGGTGAAGTTTTCCACCGGATAGATGATGCCGGCCCCCAGCAGCAGGGCGGGCACTCCGAGGCCGACTCCGGTCTGGATGGCGCCGCCGATGTCGAGGATCCCCACCAGGGAGCCCTCGATGATGCGGGCGAACAGGAAGCTGGCACCGAAGGCGGCGACTGCACCATAGGCCCCCGTGTCCATGCCGGCCTTGAGCATGGCAACGAAGGCCACCTCGTTGAAAGCGCCGACCCCGTAGAGGTAGAACATGTGGGTACCGGCGAAGACGCCGGAAGAGAGCAGACCGACAAAGATGGGGAAGGACCAGTCGGCATACCAGAAGTTGTTTCTCAGTTTCTCATCCATGGTGTGCTTCCTTATTTTCCGCTCATGAGGTTGTGGACGTTTTCCAGCCACAGGGGAACGCCCAGGTGGAAGGATTCAATGAGTTTCATGTCAAAGCCGCGGAAGAAGCCGCTCAGCACGAACAGCAGGACGATGGCACTCATCATCACCTTGGTGACGTGGTTCCAGCCGCTATCTTCCACCCCCTTGCCGATCAGGATGCCAAGCACCAGGCCTGGTACCGCGTTGCCCATGATGAGCTGGGCCAGACCGCCGAAGATGGTGGCCCAGAAGCCGGACTTCTTGCCTGCCTCGATGGCGGCCAGCCAGAAGATCACCGGCATAACGGTGTTGACCAGCAGGTTGGCGGCGGGCACCAGCACCTTGACCGCGGTCACCTGCAGGGCGGCAGGTACGGCGGCGGCCGTGCTGTTGAGGAAGGCGACTACGATGGCACCAATGATGCCGCAGGCGATGGCCATCTTTTTGGGATCATGGAGGGTGGTGGCGAGATCCCGGTTCTTGATCATCAGGGCCGCTGCACCCCAGTTCGGCAGGATGCGGTGATCCACGTCCTGAGTGAAGGCGCCGGCCGCGACCGTGGAGGCCCAGGCGTTGAAGAAGAAGCCCAGACCGAACGAGAAGTGGGAGGCGGGGTCCCCTTCGCAGGAGTTGAGCTCGCCCAGGGTACGGAACGCGCCCATCCCCTGCACGGTCGGGGCGTGGAACATCCGCGCCGCGCCAGCACCCACCCCGACGCCTACCAGGCCGCCGATGATGAGTGACTTCATCAAAATGATTAGAAACATCCAACTTGTCCTTTTGGTTGTGGGGTCAGGCCCGGGTGAAATCCACCTTGTCGACATCCAGGCTGGTGACCTTGACGGTGATCGCCAGCCGGACCCGGAACTCATGGCGCTGGCGTGGCAGGAAGAAGAACAGGAACTTCTCCACCCGTACCGACTCCTCGGCCTCGAGCACCTCGACTTCGAGGGGTTCGATGCGCAGCATCACCTTGGGGCTCTCCTTGAGCAGGCTGGGTTGCACCTGGCTGAGGGCGGCGGCGAACGCCTGCTGGCGAGTCACCCCCTTGCCGTTGACCGTGATCCGGGTGGTGAAGTGCTCTTTCATCAGGCGCGTCCGTGTTTCTTGGCGAAGGCTTCGATCAGCTTCTGGCCCAGCTCTTCCTTGTCCATGAAGCCGAAGCCCAGTACCACGCACCCCTCGTTGATGGCGGTGACACCCTCTTCGATGGATCGCATGCCGTAGCGGCACTTGTAGCCGTACTTGGTCTGGGCCGTGATGGCGCCCGCGCCACCGCTGCCGCAGAAGGAGATGCCAAGGTCGGCCTGCTCCTTGTTCATCACATCACCGAGCTTCATGTCGGCGGCCATGCCGGGGATGACGGTCACGGTGGCGCCGGCGGCTTCTGCGCCTGCCCCCACTTTCTGACCCTTGCCGAGACGATCTCCAATCACGAGTTTGATGGCAGTCATTTAGCTTTCTCCTTTTACTGAGCCGAGTTCGTTTTCTTTGGCCACTTCAAAATGGACGGACAAGAGGTGCGCCTCCTCGTAGGCGAGGCGGTCGAGCCAGGCGACGGCCTGTTCGGCCAGGCGCAGGGAAAGGGGGGAGATCTCCTCGAACAGGCTGAGGTCGACCTCCGGCAGGGATTCCCCGCTGTAGGAGCGCCACACCATGGCCTTGACGTGGGAGGCCAGCATCTGCTGCTGCACGTCGTTGGGGCGTATGCCCTGATCCGCCAGCAGGTTGTGAATGCGGGCCAGGGTCAGGTCGGTCTTGCGCAGCAGTGCCGGGCTGTCCGGGGTCAGGGGGGCGTCATGGGTGTCGGTGTTCAAGGTCTGCTCTCCAGGCTGGCAGAAAGGATGGGATCACCATAAAGCGGAGGAGAGTGCGGGAGGAGGCAGGTTTTTTCCGATTCGAAGTGGAAATCCGGAGGGAAAGGCATCAAAAGAAGCCCTTTTGGCGATCAAGAAGAGGAAAGGAGCGGACTGGCGGCAAGGGAGTGTGATCGGTGGCGGGTTTTGACGGCGCCTTCGCCCGATCGTTTATTGGCGCAATGTGTGAGCTGTCTCACGCACAGGTGGGAGCCGGAGGAAAGCGGGCACAAAAAAGGGCCCTGTCGGGCCCTGCGAGGATCCGCCCCTCAGGTGGCGGGTGCCGCACTGCTGGTCGGCAGGGTCTGATTCTGGTAGCGCAGGTCCTCTTCGATGATGACATCGACGTCCAGCGGCTTGCCGTTGCGGATCACCGAGATGGTGAGCTTGGTGCCGGGGCGGCTCTCGACGATCTTGTCCATGACGGGACGCACGCCGGTGATGGCCTCTCCGTTGATCTTGAGCAGCACATCCCCACGTTTGAGACCGGCCTTGGTGGCTGGGCCATTGGGATCCAGGCTCTCCACCACCAACCCCTGCAAGTCCCCCAGGTTCAGCATGCGCGCGACGATGGGATTGATCTCGACGCTGGAGATGCCGAGGTAGCCGCGGATGACCCGGCCGTTGGCGATCAGCTCGTCCATGATGCGCTTGGCCAGCTTGTAGGGGATGGCAAAACTGATGCCATAGCTCTCCTGATTGCCGTTGAGGTGGTAGGCGGCGGTATTGATACCCACCAGATCGCCACGGCCATTGACCAGGGCGCCTCCGGAGTTGCCCTCGTTGATGGCGGCATCGGTCTGCAGCAGATCCTGCCGGCCGTTGCTGTCCGGCCCCATGCTGGAGAGGCCGATACGCCCGGTGGCGCTGATGATGCCCTGGGTGATGGTCTGGCCGACGTTGTAGGGGTTGCCGATGGCGAGCACCACGTCTCCCACGTCCGGCAGACGATCCGGGTCCTGCGGGATCACCGGCAGGTTGTCCGATTCGATGTAGAGCACCGCCAGATCGGTCAGTTTGTCGGTGCCGACCAGCTCTGCACTGAATACCCGACCATCTTGCAGGGCGACGATGATCTGGTCCGCATCGGCGATGACGTGATAGTTGGTGAGCACGTGGCCGCGCTGGTTCATGATGACGCCGGACCCCAGCCCCTGGGGTCTGAGTTCGGCTTTTTCACCGCGATTGCCGGCGAAGCTGCGGGTGTAGATGTTGACGACGGCAGGGCCGGCGCGATGGGCCGCGTAGGAGAAGCTCAGCTCGCGGGCGTTGGTGATGAGGCCCGGCAGGGGAGCGCCGCCGCGAAAATCGGGGAACACCAGCAACAAAAGCGCAGCCATGGCGAGGCCAAAGCCGACGGACTTGCCCAAGTAGCTGATCAGAGGTGGGATTTTCATGTCTTTCTCGTCCGTACAGGCTGCGGGCAGAGAATAACATTATCGATGGATAAAAATCACCCGCGGCGGTTGCCGCGGGTGTGAGGGGCTTAACGGATCACCAAATAGAGCGAGGAGTCACCGCGCTGGATGTTCAGCGCCAGGACTTCCGGCTTGTTTTTCAACACCTTGGTCAGTTCACCCATGGAGTTGATGCGCTGGCGGTTGACCCCGATGATGATGTCGCCCTTTTGCAGGCCGGAGGCGGCTGCCGGTGAGCGGGGATCGATGTCGGAGACGGCCACGCCGGTCACGGGGTCCGTGGTGGTGCTCAGCTTGGCCCCTTCCAGTGCCGGATGCAGGGCGCTGGCCAGGATCTCGCTGTCATCCGCTTTCTTCAGGGTGACCTTGACGGTCTGCTCCTTGCCGTCACGGATGAGGCCGAGCGAGACCTGCTTGTCGGCCCCCATGGTGGCGATTTTGGCACGCAGCTCGCCGAAGGAGCGGATGGGCTTGCCATCGATGCTGATGATGATGTCGCCTGCCTTGATGCCTGCCTTGGCGGCAGCGGAGTCAGGCATGACCTGGTTGACGAAGGCACCGTCCTTCTTGTTGTAGCCGAAGGTCTTGGCGATTTCGCTGGTGAGCTCGGTGCCGGTAATCCCCAGCTGGCCACGGCGCACTTCGCCGTATTTCACGATCTGCTCGGAGAGATCGCGCACCATGTTGGACGGGATGGCAAAGCCGATGCCGATGTTGCCGCCGTTGGGGCCCAGGATGGCGGTGTTGATGCCGATCAGCTCCCCGCGCAGGTTGAGCAGGGCGCCGCCCGAGTTGCCGGAGTTGATGGCCGCATCGGTCTGGATGAAGTTCTCCAGATTTTCGATGTTGAGGCCGCTGCGACCCAGGGCGCTGACAATGCCGGAGGTGACGGTCTGGCCCAGGCCGAACGGGTTGCCGATGGCCAGCGCGTAGTCACCGACTCTCAGCTCGTCGGAGTCGGCGAACTTGATCTGCACCAGATCCTCGGCCTTGATTTGCAGCAGGGCGATATCCGACTGTTTGTCTTCCCCTATTTTCTTGGCTGCATACTCACGGCCATCCTTCAGGTTGACCTTGATTTCGTCCGCCTCGTGGACCACGTGGGCGTTGGTGATCACGTAGCCTTTCTTGGCATCGATGATGACGCCGGAACCAAGCGCCTGGAAGGGCTGCTCGCTCACCTGCTCGTCAGGCATGTTGGGGCCGAAGAAGAAGCGGAATTGTTCCGGCAGGCGCTGGCGGGTGATCTTCTTGCCAGAGACGGAGATGTTGACCACGGCAGGGGTCACCTGCTCGAGGACGGGGGCCAGGCTCGGCATCTCCTGGTTGTTCGCCATCAGGGGCAGTGCGGCCTGCGCCGGTGCTGAGGACATGGCGATACCGACACTGAGGGCTAAGACACTGAATACAGAAAGAGATTTACGCATATGAGAAACAGCTCCCAGAAAAAGTTGCAGTGCAATCGTCAAGGTCTGACCACGATAAAGCGTAATTAGTTCAACCGACGATCAGCCCGGCTGCTTGAGCAGGCCGGACGCACCGGCGTAATCGCGGGGAGGAAGGCCCGGCTCCTCGCTGTTGGCGGCATCGCCTGTTTCTTCCACTTCGGGTTCGCGGAACAGTGGTTCCTGTACCTTGGCCAGGAACTTGCTCTGTTCCGCCATATGGCGATAAAGGGTCTGGTACTGTTCGGCCAGTTGCTCCATCAGGGCTGCGCTGTCGGCGAAGTGGGTGGTGATCTGCCCCTGGTAGCTTTCCAGCTCTTTGTGGGCTTTTTTCAGCTCCTGTTCCAGGCGTCCGGCATCCCGGCTACGGACAGAGAAGCGGCCGATCAGCACGCCGATGATCAGGGCGGCGATCGCCAGCAGGATCCCGTTAAACAGAGTCATAGAAGCTCCTTGTTACAGCTAACACGATGAATTTGAAGCGGTCGGATGGACCGCAACGCCTCGTTGGCACTATACCGTGCCCCCCGAGAGCGTGATACCATTTTGTCCCTCATTCAGGGACTTGGAGGCGGTTTACAGGATGACCCCGCAGCAAAAATATCAGCAGGATTTGCAGCGCCCCGGCTTTGTGGCCGATCCGGCCCAGGCCATGGCAGTCGCCCGCCTGGAGCGACTCTATCAGGATCTGTGCGCAAGCCCGACTCCGACCAGATCCCGTGGCCTGCTAGGTTGGCTGCAAAAGCCGAAAACCCGTGACCCCGTCCAGGGGTTATATATGTGGGGCGGTGTGGGCAGAGGCAAGACCTGGCTGATGGATACTTTTTTTGAGAGCCTGCCGGGGGAGCGCAAACTGCGCATCCACTTCCACCGTTTCATGCACCGTGTGCACGACGAGCTCAAAGGGCTGACCGGTCAGTCCGATCCGCTCAAGCTCATCGCCCGCAAGCTGGCCGACGAGACCGACGTCATCTGCTTCGACGAGTTTTTCGTCTCGGATATCACGGATGCCATGCTGCTCGGCACTCTGTTCCAGGAACTCTTTGGCCATGGCGTGGTGCTGGTGGCCACATCCAACATCCCCCCTCAGGATCTCTACCGCAACGGGTTGCAGCGTGCTCGCTTCCTGCCTGCCATCGCGCTTATCGAGCGCCACTGCGAGGTGATCAATGTCGATGGCGGTGTCGATTACCGGCTGCGAACCCTGGAACAGGCAGAGATCTATCACTTCCCGCTGGATGATCAGGCCAGGAGCAACCTGGATCGTTATTTCAGCCAGTTGACCGGGATTGGGCAGGTGACTGCCGCCGCACTGGAAATCAACCATCGCCAACTGAGTGCACTGGGCGTGGGGGAAGGGGTGCTTTATATGGAGTTTGAACAGCTGTGCTGTACTCCACGCTCCCAGGGCGACTACATCGAATTGGCCCGTGAGTTCCACACTGTCCTGCTGGCCAATGTGCAACCCATGGGCAGCGGCACGGATGACGCGGCCCGCCGCTTCATCGCCATGGTGGACGAGTTTTATGAGCGGCATGTAAAGCTCATCATATCGGCGGCGGTCCCCATGACCGGGCTCTATGGCGAAGGCCTGCTGAATTTCGAATTCAAGCGTTGCCTTTCAAGGCTTCAGGAGATGCAATCGCACGAATACCTTGCCAGAGTGCACCTTCCTTAGTCACAATACCGCGCCTGCCAGTCGGATGGGCATCTGCGGCAGGTAGGGCCGGGCGACATTTGCTAGCTTCATGGCAGTGAAATTAGCAGGTGATATTTAAGGCAACTTCACTTATAATCGCCCGGCCCACGTTACAGCTGTCGATAAGACAGCAACACTTTAAGCTTTACTTGTATTCGAAGGGGTACAGGTAGGCCATCGTTTGTTGTTTGTGGGAGAGCCCCCATAAGCAATTGGGTCTGTAACAGGTAATTGGGTTTAACTTAATGAAAACTTTCGTTGCCAAGCCAGAAACCGTAAAACGTGACTGGTACATTGTGGACGCAGAAGGTAAAACTCTGGGTCGTATCGCAACCGAGATCGCTGCTCGTCTGCGTGGTAAGCACAAAGCCGAGTACACTCCGCACGTTGACACCGGTGACTACATCATCGTTGTAAACGCTGAGAAGGTACACGTAACCGGTAAGAAATTTACCGACAAAATGTACCACGCTCACTCCGGTTTCCCGGGTGGTATCAAGTCCATCAGCTTCGACAAGCTGATTCAGCGTAAGCCGGAAATGGTAATCGAAGCTGCCGTCAAGGGCATGCTGCCGAAGGGCCCGCTGGGCCGTGCCATGTTCCGTAAGCTGAAAGTTTACGCAGGCGCAGAGCACGCTCATGCTGCTCAGCAACCTCAAGTACTGGATATCTAACGGGAACTGGCAACATGGCAGAAAATCAATACTACGGTACCGGCCGTCGCAAAAGCTCCACTGCTCGCGTATTCATCAAAGCGGGTAGCGGTAAAATCGTAATCAACCAGCGCTCCCTGGAGCAATACTTCGGCCGTCCGACTGCCCGCATGGTAGTTCGTCAGCCGCTGGAACTGGTCGAGATGACCGAGAAACTGGATCTGTACATTACCGTTAACGGTGGTGGCATCTCCGGTCAAGCTGGTGCGATCCGCCACGGTATCACTCGTGCTCTGATGCAGTACGACGAGACCCTGCGTTCCGAACTGCGTAAAGCTGGCTTTGTTACTCGTGATGCCCGTAAGGTTGAGCGTAAGAAAGTCGGTCTGCACAAAGCGCGTAAGCGTCCGCAGTACTCCAAGCGTTAATTCGCTTTTGGTACGCACTCTCAGGAGTGTCAAAAAAGCCTGGCAATTTGCCAGGCTTTTTTTATTGGTAATGTTACATGTGACAATGCTAAGCATACGTCACAAAAGACAAAAAATTGTGTATTTATTGTTTTTGCCCATCGACTCCCTTTCTTGTCAAATTGTTATCTTTTCTTTAAAATTTCCATGGTCTTTCTGTGTCAATTGCCACTCCGCTTCCATTGCAGTTGTCAGAGGGAGAGGAGAAGTAAACAGGGACACTATAAGAATGAGCGGAGTCCACATGGGAGAGTTTTTGGATGAGCAATGCGCCAGTTGATACCGGTCGCCGCAGATTTCTTACCTGGTCAACGGTTGCCGTTGGCGGTGTAGGAGCTGCTTTTACCGCAGTGCCGTTTATTAAGTCATGGAATCCGAGTGCCAAAGCCAAGGCGGCAGGCGCCCCGGTTGAAGTGGATATCAGCAAGCTGGAGCCGGGTCAGCTAATCCGCGTCGAGTGGCGTGGTAAACCGGTCTGGGTGGTGAAGCGCACCAAGCAGACGCTGGATGCTCTGGCTGCACACGATGACAAGCTGCGGGATCCTGCGTCAGACGAGCCACAGCAACCGGACTATGCCCACAATGGCTACAGATCCATCAAACCGGAAATCTTCGTGGCCGTTGGTATCTGCACTCATCTGGGATGCTCCCCTTCCTATCTGCCCGACAGCTTCGGCGAGCAGGTTCAAGGGGTAACTTCCGGCTTCTTCTGCCCCTGCCATGGCTCCAAATTCGACATGGCTGGTCGAGTGTTCCAGGGCGTCCCCGCACCGCTGAACCTGGTCATTCCGCCATACCAATTTCTTAGCGACACCACCATTCTGGTCGGTGCCGATGGCAAGGAGGCCTGACCATGTTTGCCAAACTCATGGGCTGGATCGATGATCGTTTCCCGCTCACGGCCATGTACAACGACCATATGGCCAAGTATCCGGCGCCCAAGAACCTGAACTTCTGGTACTTCTTCGGCTCGCTTGCCATGTTGGTGCTGGTCAACCAGATCATCACCGGCATCTGGCTGACCATGAACTACAACCCCTCGGCGGAAGGTGCCTTCGCTTCCGTGGAATACATCATGCGGGATGTGGATTACGGCTGGCTGCTGCGTTACATGCACTCAACCGGGGCATCCGCCTTCTTCATCGTGGTCTACCTGCACATGTTCCGCGGCATGATCTACGGCTCTTACCAGAAGCCAAGGGAACTGCTGTGGATCTTCGGCATGCTGATCTTCCTGGTACTGATGGCCGAGGCCTTCATGGGTTACCTGCTGCCCTGGGGGCAGATGTCGTTCTGGGGGGCCCAAGTCATCATCTCGCTGTTCGGTGCCATCCCCGTTATCGGTGACGATCTGACCCTGTGGATCCGGGGGGACTATGTCATCTCGGGTGCAACTCTGAACCGCTTCTTTGCCCTGCACGTCATCGCTCTGCCGCTGGTGCTGGTGATGCTGGTGGCCATGCATATCCTGGCGCTGCACGAGGTGGGCTCCAACAACCCCGATGGTATCGACATCAAGAAGCACAAGGACGAGAACGGCTGGCCACTGGATGCGGTCGCGTTCCACCCCTATTTCACCGTGAAGGACATGATCGGGGTAGCCGGTTTCCTGTTCTTCTTCTGTGCCATCATCTTCTTCAAGCCGGATATGTGGGGCTATTTCCTCGAGAAACCGAACTTTGAGGTGGCCAATGGCCTGAAGACACCGGCGCATATTGCCCCGGTCTGGTACTTCACTCCCTTCTACGCCATCCTGCGTGCGGTGCCTGACAAGCTGCTGGGGGTCATCATGATGGGCCTCTCCATCGTGGTGCTGTTCCTGTTGCCCTGGCTGGATCGTTGCAAGGTGCGCTCGGTGCGTTACCGCAGCACCCTGCACAAGCTGAACATCGCCCAGTTCGTGGTCTGCTTCATTATCCTGGGGGTGCTGGGCGTGCTGCCATCAACCCCGACCCTGACGCTGATTGCACAGCTCTGTACTCTGGGTTATTTCGGATTCTTCGTCCTGTTGTTCTTCTACAGCAAGAATGAAAACACCAAGCCGCTGCCGGAGAGGGTGACATTCAAATGAAAAGAATAATTTTTGCAGTGCTTGCCCTGCTGCCTAGTCTGGTGTTGGCCTCTGGCGGTGGCTTCCCCCTCGACAAGGCGGAGTACGATCTGAGTGACAAGGCATCCCTGCAACGGGGGGCCGCCACCTTCATGAACTACTGTGCCGGCTGTCACTCCACCCAGTACCAGCGTTATAACCGGGTGGCGGCCGACATCGGCATTCCGGACGATCTGATGAAGGAGAACCTGGTCTTCACCGGCGCCAAGATCGGCGATCTGATGAAGAGCGCCATGTCCGAGAAGGATGCTGCGCGCTGGTTCGGCGCGCCGCCCCCCGACCTGACCCTGGTTGCCCGGGTGCGTGGTGCAGACTGGATCTACACCTATCTGCGTTCCTTCTATGTGGACGAAACCCGTCCATTCGGGGTGAACAACGCCGTCTTCCCGTCCGTGGGTATGCCCCATGTGCTGGAGCCGTTGCAGGGGACGCCCCGCGCCGAGTTCAAGACGCACACCCTGGATGGCGTGGAGATGCAGCAAGTCGTCAGCATCAAATCTGACGGCAACGGTGAAATGAACAACGAAGAATATGATCAGACGGTACTGGATCTGGTAAACTTCTTGGTCTACTCGGCTGAGCCGGTGCAGCAGGAGCGCGAACGCATGGGCTTCTGGGTACTCGGATTCATCGCTATCTTCTTCATCTTCACTGTGCTGTTGAAGAAGGAATTCTGGCGCGACGTTCACTAAGCGACCAGATCGGAGTAATATGACGCACGGCAATGAAGACAGACATGCTTCATTGCCGTTTCTGCTTTTTAATGACGGGAGGGTTCAATGGCTGTAGCTGCCAATAAGCGTTCGGTAATGACGCTGTTTTCCGGTGCCAACGATATGTTCAGCCATCAGGTGCGTATTGTCCTGGCGGAGAAGGGTGTTAGCGTGGATATCTGCCAGGTTGATCCTGCCAACCTGCCGGATGAGCTGGCCGAGCTGAACCCGTACAACACTGTACCGACTCTGGTGGATCGCGAGCTGGCGTTGTACACCTCGCGCATCATCATGGAGTATCTGGACGAGCGTTTCCCGCATCCGCCCCTGATGCCGGTTTATCCGGTCGCGCGCGGCAACAGCCGTTTGATGATGCACCGCATCGAGCTGGACTGGTACTCTCTGGCCGACAAGATCATGGCGGGCACAGATACCGAAGCCGCCCGTGCCGAGTTGCGCGACAACCTGCTGGCCATCGCCCCCATCTTCGGCGAGATGCCCTACTTCATGAGCGAAGAGTTCGGTCTGGTCGACTGCTACATGGCGCCGTTGCTGTGGCGTCTGCCGAGCCTGGGCATCGATTTCACCGGCCGTGGCGCCAAAGAGCTGAAGGCTTACATGGTACGCCTGTTCGAGCGTGAATCCTTCCAGGCTTCCCTGACCGAGGCCGAGCGCGAGATCCGTGCCGGCGTATGAGCATGGAACCGACAATGACACCCAGTCGCCCGTATCTGCTGCGGGCGTTTTTTGACTGGTTGCTGGATAACGATCTGACACCCCATCTGGTGGTCAATGCCAACATTCCCCATGTGATGGTACCGATGCAGTTCGTGCAGGATGGCCAGATTGTTCTGAACATCGCCCCCCGGGCCGTGGGCCAGTTCCACATGGACAATGACGCTGTCAGCTTCAGCGCCCGTTTCGGTGGCGTATCGCAGCAGGTCTATATTCCCATGGCGGCCGTACTGGCCATCCATGCCAGGGAGAACGGAGTAGGGACCCTGTTCCCGCCGGAGCCCGGGTATGACCTCTGGCTGGAACAGGCACAGACACCAACGTCGGTTGACCCCGAGCCGGAACCACCGCGCCCGAGCGGTCGCCCGACCCTGAAAGTCATCAAATAAAAAAACGCAGCCTGAAGGCTGCGTTTTTTCATCCTGCCAGATGGTCAATTCTGGGCAAACTCGAAGGCTTTGATCACCTGTTTAACGCCGCTGACGTGGCGGGCGATTTCCACGGCCTGATCCCCTTCCTGGCGGGTGACCAACCCAATGAGAAATACCTCGCCATTCTCGGTGACAACCTTCACCTTGGCGCTGTCGAAGTTCTTGGTGCCCAGCATGTCGGCCCGCACCTTGGAGGTGATCCAGGTGTCATTGCTGCGCACGCCGATACTGACTGGTTTGCCAAGGCGCAGCTCGTTGTAGACATGGCGAACCCCTTCAATCCGGCTCACGATTCTGCCCGCTTCCTGTTTGTAAGCGTCAGAGGGTGTCTGACCCACCAGCAGCACACGGCCGTTGTTGCTGTAGACACTGATCTTGCTGGCGGCGCTCAGGGGCTTGTTGTCGGCCAACAGGTTGGCGGCTTTCAGCTCTATGGTCTGATCGTCCCACTGGGCACCCAGGGTGCGGCGATCGCCGCTCGCCTTGGCGGTGCCAGCCGCGCCACCGACCACCACGGCAGCACAGCCTTGCAGCAGCAGGACGCCGGTCAGCAGGGCAAGAGCGAGAATAGGCTTCTTCATGGTTTCAGTCTTCCTGTTGCGGGAAAAGTGTCTGGTCGATGAGATCACAGAGACAGTGCAGGGTCAACAGGTTCACTTCCAGAATACGAGGACGGCGAGCGGAAGGAACGCGGATCTCCACGTCATTGGGGCCCAGCAGACCGGCGATCTCTCCCCCGTCTCCGCCACCGAGAACAATGATGGTCATGTCGCGGGAGAGGGCGGCCTCCGCAGCCTTGATCAGGCTGCGGCTGTTGCCTGTCGTGGTGATGACCACCAGAATGTCGCCTGGTTGTCCCAGAGCTCGGATCTGCTTGGCATAGACCTCCTCGAAACCGTGATCCGTGGCGATGGCGCTGATGGTCGCCATGTCGGGCGTCAGGGCGAGACCGGGCAGGGAGGGGCGAGGAGTTTCATAGCAGTTCACCAGTTCAGAAATGAACAGCTGTGCCAATGCCGAGGAAGGACCATTGCCACATGCCATCACCTTGTGGCCATTGAGCAGGCAGATGGTCAGCATCTGGGCTGCCGTATGGATGGCATCCGGCAGTGCTTCGGCGGCAGCTATCTTGGTCTGGATGCTCTCGGTGTAATTCTCTTTGATGGGATCAGTCATGGGGTCCTCTTAAAACGCGTTCTGGATCCAATCCGGCTGGTCGCCCTCGAACGCGATCACATCGAATCGACAGGCCTGGTTGGCCTCATTGATGGCATGTTGCTTGAAATAGTGGCGCGCGGCCAGCACGATCTTGTGCTGCTTGCGCCGGGTGACCGAGCTGGCTGCACCGCCATGAGTGGCGTTGGCGCGATATCTCACTTCAACGAACACCAGGGTCTCTCCCTGGCGCATGATGAGATCGATCTCGCCGCCACGGCAGCGGTAGTTGCGAGTCACGGGTTGCAGGCCTCGTGCCTGCAACCAGCGTTCCGCTATTTGCTCAAAGTGTTGTCCCTTGCTCGTCGCTGCCGACGGCAACAGGTTCAACCACTGCTGGTGAAGTTGTGTCAGTAGCCTCTTCATGAGTCGCATCCTCCAGCTGGGGGGCGGCGCTGTCGCTGACCAGCTTGCCATTCTGGTAGGTGGCCCAGTCCAGCATGCGCACTATGTTGCCCTGGGGATCCACGCTCAGCTGGCCGCTCATGCCGGGTTGCTGCATGGCATTGACCTTGCGCATTTGCGGCAGGTTGCCTGCCAGGCTGACGGCATCGTAGCCGAGGGCGAACAGGCGCAGCAGGTCGCCCTGGGTCTGGGGCCAGAGCAGGGCTATCTGTTCACGCTGCGTCTCGAAGCCACCCAGCAGCAGCGGCATGTCGGAGATATGCATGCCGTTGAGCTCGGATGCCACCTCGGTCGTCCCGCCGTCGTAGCCCCGCGAGCTGCTGTAGATGGGCAGGCTGCCCATGGGATTGACCGAGATGTCCACATAGGGCTTGATCATCCGGGTCTCCAGGCTGTTGGCCACCACATAGACGGCGTCGATGCTGCGCGGCGCGGCATCGGACAACTGGACAATCTCCCCGGCTCGAGCGGTGGAACGGCCGCTCAGAGCGTTCTTGACCATGCCCTGCACTTCGTTGCGTGCCCCGAAGGTGGCAACTACGGGCTTCTCCTGGCTGACGCCGGCCCAGGCCTGTTCAAACGCCTTGATACTGCTGTAGCCAATCCGGCCTTGTGCCGCGATCAGCAGCGGCTTGCGGTAGCCCTGACCATAGAGGTACTGGGCCGCCTGGCTCGCATCGGCAGCGGCGGAGAGTGAGAAATAGTAGGTGTTGTCGTTGACGATCGGCTTGTCCAGCTCGTTGAGCGCCAGCACCGGCACGGTCGGATTCGACTTGAGCAGCTCCTCCACCTGATCCTTGAGCAGGGGGCCGATGATCATGTTGGCCCCTTCCTGAATGGCCTGCTTGTAGAGGTCCCCCATCGCCTTGCCCTGGGTATCATAGAAGTTCAGGGTGAACTGGCTCTGATTTTCCTTGTAGGACATCAACATGCCGTTGCGGATGGCGGCGCCCTGGGCTTCCAGGTTGCCGGAGAGCGGCAGGAAGACGGCGATCTGCTGCAGCGAACCGTTGTCCGTGATCGCGAGATCCCCAAGGCCGGCCGGCATGTCGCTCTGGGCAGGGTGGTTAGGGAAGCTCTGCTTCCAGCCGGCAAGCTGGCGGGCCAGCTGGCTCGGCTGTGCCCCGAATTCGTTCACCAGCGCCGCAAGACGCAGCCAGCCGGTGGTCACATCGGGAGCTGGCTCCTCTTCGAGCGCCTGCAGGGTGGAGGGGGTCATGCTTTTGAGCAGTGACCAGATCTGCTGGTGATTGGTGGCCAGCTCATTCTTGGCCAGATAAGGTTCCAGCAGGATCAGCGACTTGGCCGCACCAAACTTGTTGTTGATGTCGAGCTGCAGCACCACGCGCTGGCGGTACCAGTCCTTCTGGGTATCGGCATCCAGCACCACATCCGGCTTGCCTTCCAGCAGGATCAGCGCCTGGTTGGCGTTGCCCTGGGCGAGCAGCAGGTGTGCCTGCAGCAGTTGCAACTGCGCCTGCTGCACCGGGCTCTTCGCCTGCTTCTGCAACTGCTGATACAGAGCGGCAGCCGGTTTGGCCTGGCCGAGCGCCAGATAGCTGCGCGCCGCCATCATCTGCCACACGAAGGCCTCTGCCGGTTTGGCGGGATCCACTTGCTCCAGATACCACTGGGCATTCTTGGTCAGATCCGAGAAGGCTGACGGCATGCCGGGTTGTCCGGAAGATTGATTGGGCTCCGACGCACAGGCGGCGAGCAGGACTGCCGCGAGTAGGATGCCGAAGAGTCGTGATACACTTAGCTGCTTTATAACCCGGTTCAAGTTCATTCCCCGACCAGTGTTGAAATTCTCCATAGTGTAAACGGGCCAATATGGCGACACAATTGTCGGGACACTCGGAGCTCCCATGAGTGACATCCCAACCCTGTATATAGTCCCCACTCCGATCGGCAATCTGGCCGACATCACCCAGCGAGCACTGGACGTGCTGCGCAGCGTCGATCTGGTGGCCGCCGAGGATACCCGGCATACCGGGATCCTGCTCAGCCACTACCAGATCTCGGTACCGACCTTTGCCCTGCACGATCACAACGAGCAGCAAAAGGCGGATGTGCTGATCGCCCGCATCAAGGAGGGCAAGAGCGTGGCCCTGGTCTCCGATGCGGGGACGCCGCTCATCAGCGACCCCGGTTATCACCTGGTCACCCGTTGTCGCGAAGCCGGGGTCAAGGTGGTGCCGCTGCCCGGTCCCTGCGCTGCCATCACGGCGCTGTCCGCCGCCGGGCTGCCCACCGACCGCTTCGCCTTCGAGGGTTTCCTGCCGGCCAAGGCCAAGGGGCGGGATGATCGCCTGCAAGCCGTCATCGAAGACACCCGCTCTCTGGTGTTCTACGAATCGCCGCGCCGGGTGCAGGATACCGTGGAAGCGATTGCTCGCATCCTTGGCGAGCGCCAGGTGGTGGTGTGCCGCGAGCTGACCAAGACCTTCGAGTCCATCCACGGTCTGCCCGCCTCCGAGATGCTGGCCTGGCTCGGAGAGGACGATAACCGTTGCCGCGGGGAGATAGTGCTGGTGGTCGCCGGTGCCAGCAAGGTGGATGACGAGTTGCCTGCGGAGGCGATCCGCACCCTGGGCCTGCTGGTCAGCGAGCTGCCCCTCAAGAAGGCTGCAGCCCTCACCGCCGAGATCCACGGGGTGAAGAAGAACGCCCTCTACAAATACGGTCTCGAGCACTATTAATTGCCGTAAACCGGAATTGACGGTTTACCCCGTCCGTCTCGCGAGGCTATAATCCGCGCCTCGGAGTTGGCTGGGCAATCGCTGCTTCGTCGTTGTGTCCCTCGGGACAGACGGGCGGAGGGGAGGAAAGTCCGGGCTTCACAGGGCAGGGTGCCAGGTAACGCCTGGGGGGCGCGAGCCTACGACCAGTGCAACAGAGAGCAGACCGCCGATGGCCCGCAAGGGATCAGGTAAGGGTGAAAGGGTGCGGTAAGAGCGCACCGCGCGACTGGCAACAGTTCGTGGCACGGTAAACTCCACCCGAAGCAAGACCAAATAGGCCCCTATTGGCGCGGCCCGCGTTGGGGGCGGGTAGGTTGCTTGAGCCAGCGAGCGATTGCTGGCCTAGAGGAATGATTGCTACCCGGGGCAACCCGGTACAGAACCCGGCTTACAGGCCGACTCCGACCTCTTTCTGGTAAGTGATTACCTCAAAATCCCGGCACCTTTGGTGCCGGGATTTTTATTTTCGGCTGGTCACGCGGTCGCGTGGCGCCTTTTGGGGTTTTGTAATAAAGTTCTCGCCCCTTTCGGTCGCTCTGTGTCGTCTGGGCTATCGGTATCGATCATGGAGCCGGCATGTCTCCATGCAGCAGGACGAGATGAAAATGGCAAAGGTGGATTTGTAATGTCATCAAGCGGCGTAATGCACACCCCTTCCCGGTTGATCTGTGCCGAGCGGGGCAGAGCCCTGCCTCAATATGACTTGCTGGGGGTCGAGAGGGCCAACCAGGCCCGTCTCAGGCAACTCAACACCCAACTGAGCGTCTTTTCCCAGCAGGCGTCGGGCTGCATGGCCCAGTTGTTCAATGCGGCGGATTGCGATCTGGGTTACCAGGACTTTTCTTCTGCGTTGCCGCAAGAGGAGGATGATCATCAGGTCTGGGTCGAAGCCCGTACTCCTCTGGATGCCCAGCGTGTCGCCTTTTTCTCCATCTCTCCTGCGGTCATCTATCGGCTTGCCGTACTGTTTTTCGGCGGCACTCTGCAACACAAGGGGGCCACGGCACCCCATGGCAGGGGATTGACCGACACCGAACAGCGACTGCTGCTGCGGCTGTGCCAGTACCAGGTGGAAATCTGGTCGACCTGTCAGGGGCAGGGAGACCTCTCCTGGCAGCTGAATCTGATCTCCCGGGAGGCCTTGCCCGCAGGCCCGCTCTGGAAGGCGCAGGCCAGTATGCTGGCCGGTGGCAGCCAGCACGATTGGCAGTTCTGGCTGGCGCCCCCCGAAGAGGCGCCCGGTATCGCTGAAGGTCAGCGTGTGCAGGTGGCGCAACTGGAAGAGGCGCTGATCCAGGTGCCGGTGCGGCTGCGGGTAGTCATGGGGCAGATGTCCATGACGCTGGCGGATCTCGAATGCCTCAAGGTGGGAGATGTGCTCTCGCTGGATTTACCCGAGGTGGTGCCGGCCCTGATCGGCCAGCGCCCCTGTTTCAATGGACGCATTGTCGAACATAAAGGCAGCCTGGTGTACCAGGTCGCAACAGTGGTAGAGGAGTAGTCGAATCGTGAACGAGCACAACATGAATGACCCGCTGGATCTGGATGGCCTGGATCAGCTGTTTGGGGACGACATCAGCATGCCGAGTGCGGCCGACTACATGGCGCCGACCAGCAGTACCAAGCAGCGGGATCTCTCCTTCTTTCACCACATTCCGGTCAAGGTGACGCTGGAAGTGGCCAGCACCGAGGTGGCGCTGGGCGAGCTGATGAAGGTGGAAGAGGGGGCCGTCATCGAGCTGGACAAGCTGGCGGGCGAGCCGCTGGATGTCCGCGTCAACGGGCGCCTGCTGGCCAGGGGCGAGGTGGTGGTGGTCAACGGCAAATACGGGCTGCGGCTGGTGGACGTCGTGGACACCAAATTGCTGGGCGGCATGAACGACTGATGCGTTATCTGCTGGTTGCCCTGCTCCTGCTGGCGTTGCCGAGCTGGGGCGCGGACATGACGTTGTTCTCGGTATCGCCGAGCGAAGCAGGGGGAGAGGACTACAGCGTCAAGCTGCAGATCCTCTTCTTCATGACCCTGCTGGGTCTGCTGCCGACCCTGCTGCTGATGATGACCAGTTTTACCCGGATCATCATAGTGCTGGCCATCCTGCGTCAGGCCCTGGGATTGCAGCAGAGCCCACCCAACCGGGTGCTGATCGGCATCAGCCTGATCCTGACCCTGGTGATCATGAGGCCGGTCTGGACCGAGATGTACCAGAACGCCTTTGTGCCATACGACCAGAACGAGATCACCCTGACGGAGGGGCTGGCCCGCGCCGAAAAACCGCTGCGCCAATTCATGCTGGCCCAGACCCGGGAGCCGGATCTCGAGCAGATGCTGCGCATCTCCGGAGAGCCGACCACCCTCGCCAAGAGCGAGGTGCCGTTCGGCGTGCTGTTGCCGGCCTTCGTGCTGAGCGAGCTGAACACCGCCTTCCAGATAGGTTTCATGCTGTTCATCCCCTTTCTGGTCATCGATCTGGTGGTCGCCAGCGTGTTGATGGCCATGGGGATGATGATGCTTTCCCCTCTCATCATCTCGCTGCCATTCAAGTTGATGGTCTTCGTGCTGGTGGATGGCTGGTCCATGACGGTCGGTACCCTGGCGGCCAGTTTCGGCGGGGGAGGCTGACGTGACCCCCGAGCAGAGTGTGGCCCTGGTGGGCGGGGCCGTGAACCTGGTGGTCATCATGGTCTCGGTGCTGATCGTGCCCGGTCTCATCGTCGGGTTGGTGGTCAGCATCTTCCAGGCGGCGACCCAGATCCAGGAACAGACACTGAGCTTCCTGCCCCGTTTCATCGTGACCCTGCTGACCCTCATCTTCACGGGAAACTGGCTGCTGTCGCAGATCACCACCCTGTTCGCCGACCTGTTCCAGAAGATCCCCGGGCTTATCGGATGAACTCCCTGCTGTCGTTCAGTGCGGCCGAGCTGACCGCCTGGCTGGGACAGTGGTGGTGGCCCTTCATTCGCATCGCGGCCGCCTTCTGGGTGATGCCGGTATTTGGTGACGGCCGGGTGCCTGCACAGGTTCGCATCCTGCTGGCCTTCGTCATTAGTCTGCTGATCGCCCCCATGATGAAAGGCATGCCAGCGCTGGATCCCCTCAGTGCCGGCATGATGGTGCTGACCCTGGAGCAGTTGCTGTTCGGTCTGCTGTTCGGGCTCTGCATACAGATGCTGTTCATGGTGATGACCATGGCGGGGCAGATCCTCTCCATGCAGATGGGGTTGGGGATGGCGGTGATGAACGATCCTTCCAACGGAGACACGGCGCCCATCGTCAGCCAGATCATGCTGGTCTTCTGCTCCCTGTTGTTCCTCGGTCTGAACGGCCATCTGGTGACTTTGGATGTCCTGGTGCAGAGCCTGCGCACCTGGCCGCCGGGAACCTCGCTCTACGTCCTCGATCTGAAGGGGGTCATCGGCCTGTTTGGCTGGAGCATCGGAGCTGCCCTCATCCTGACCCTGCCTGCCGTGGTGGCCATGCTGATGGTGAACCTCACCTTCGGGGTGCTCAATCGCACGGCCCCTTCCCTGAACATCTTCTCTCTGGGCTTCCCCATGACGTTGCTGCTGGGGCTGCTCACCATGGCCATCTCCATCAGCGGCGTCCCGGCCCGCTATTTAGATCTGGTCGGTTACGTGCTGACCCAGCTCAGGGCATTGACGCCGACATGAGCCAGCACAGCGCCCAGGACAAAACCGAAGAGGCCTCTTCCCAGAAACGGCGCAAGGCGCGGGAAGAGGGCCAGATTGCACGCTCCAGGGAGTTGAGTTCGGCCGGCCTGCTGCTCGTCGGCGGTCTGGTCATGCAGTGGATGGTGCCGAGTTTCGGGCTCTTCTTTGCCGAGCTGATGAAGCAGCCCCAGCGTTTCAACTGGCAGGGGGCACGGGATCCCCAGATGATGATCCAGTGGACCGCGGACGCCCTGATCGGGATGCTGTGGGTGCTGCTGCCTCTGTTCGGCGTGCTGGCCCTGCTGCTGGTGCTGCTCAGTAGTGTGCCTGGCGGCATGGTGCTGGTCTGGAAGAAGCTGATGCCAAGCGGGGAGAAGCTCAACCCGCTCAAGGGGCTCAAGCGGATGTTCTCCACCCACAGTCTGATGGAACTTCTGAAATCCCTGCTCAAGGTGCTGCTGATCGGCGGCACCCTGGCCATGATGCTCCAGCACCAGTGGCCCACCCTGATGATGATGAACCGCATGCCGCCCCAGGCGGCCATGGAACAGGCGCTGCGGATCCTCTCCCAGGCATTCATCTTGCTAGGCAGTGTGCAGATGCTCATCGCGGTGCTGGATGTGCCCTACCAGCGCTGGTCCTTGAACAAGCAGTTGAAGATGACCAAGCAGGAGGTCAAGGACGAGCACAAGAACAGCGAGGGGCGTCCGGAGATCAAGGCGAGGATCCGCCAGGTGCAGGGGATGCTGGCCAGGGCCCGCATCGAACAGCGGGTGCCCCAGGCCGATGTCATCATAGTGAACCCGACCCATTATGCGGTGGCCATCAAGTACGATCCCGAGCGGGCCAACGCCCCCTATGTGATTGCCAAGGGGGTGGACGGCATGGCGGAGCGGATCCGCGAGGTGGCCAAAGCCCATGACAAGCGGGTGATGAGCCTGCCCGAGCTGACCCGGGCCATCTACTACTCCACCCGGGTGGATCAGGAAGTGCCGGCGGGTCTGTACACCGCGGTCGCCTATGTATTGAACCATGTATTGCAGCTACGGGCCTATGAGGCTGGCAAGGGCAGGAAACCCAATCCCCTTGCCCCCCTGCACGTGCCGCCCGAATTACGTCAACCTGAGAGGTAAGTTGTGAACTGGCGTGTCTTTACCCAATCCTATACAGCCATCCCCATGATGCTGCTGGCCATCCTGGCGATGATGATACTGCCTCTGCCAGGCTGGCTGCTGGATGCCCTGTTCACCTTCAACATCGTGCTGGCGGTGCTGGTGCTGCTGGTCTCCGTCTCGGCCCGCCGGCCCCTCGACTTCTCCGTCTTCCCGACCGTGCTGCTGGTGGCCACCCTGATGCGGCTCTCCCTCAACGTCGCCTCCACCCGGGTGGTGCTGCTGCACGGCCATGAAGGCAACGAAGCGGCCGGCAAGGTGATCCAGGCCTTCGGCGAAGTGGTCATCGGTGGCAACTACGTGGTGGGTCTGGTGGTCTTCGTCATTCTGATGATCATCAACTTCGTGGTGATCACCAAGGGGGGCGAGCGGATCTCGGAAGTGTCCGCCCGCTTCACCCTGGACGCCATGCCGGGCAAGCAGATGGCCATCGACGCCGACCTCAATGCGGGGACCCTGGATCAGCACCAGGCCCGGGCAAGACGGGAGGAGATCGCCAGGGAAGCGGACTTCTACGGGGCCATGGACGGGGCCTCCAAGTTCGTACGTGGTGACGCCATCGCCGGTCTGCTGGTGCTCATCATCAACCTCGTCGGGGGCCTGGCCATCGGCATCTTCCAGCACTCGCTGCCGGTTTCCGATGCCTTCCGCATCTATGCCCTGCTCACCATAGGTGACGGTCTGGTCGCCCAGATCCCCTCCCTGCTGATGTCCACGGCGGCAGCCATCATCGTCACCCGCGTGAGTGACGAAGGGGAGATGTCGGATCAGGTTGGCCAGCAGATCCTGGCCTCTCCTCGGGTGATCTACACGGCGGCGACCGTCATGCTGATCCTGGGGCTGGTTCCCGGCATGCCCATGCTGGCCTTCCTCAGCTTTGCGGCCGTGCTGGCCTGGACCGGCTGGAGCGTCAGCAAGCGCCGGGTGCAGGATCCCGCGCTGGATGCGGCCGAGGCGCTGACGCGCCAGATGGTGCAGCCGGAGCCCCAGGGGCTGGAGTGGCAGGACCTGCCCCCGGTGGACGCGGTCGCCATCGAACTGGGTTATCGCCTGGTACCACTGGCGGAGGCGGACAAGGGGGCCGAGCTGCTGGCCCGGGTGCGCGGTATTCGCAAGACACTCTCCGAGCAGTACGGCTTCCTGCTGCCCGAGATCCGGGTGAGGGACAACCTGCAATTGCAGCCGGACCAGTACCGCATCAAGCTCTCCGGCATCCCTTTGGCCTCGGGCAATGTGGATTGCCAGCGGTTGATGGCCATCAGCAGCGGTGAGACCTATGGCGCCCTGGATGGCGAGCTGACACAGGATCCGGCCTATGGCATGAGTGCGGTCTGGATTTCGCCGGACAACAAGGCCAAGGCCCTCAATCTGGGCTACTCGGTGGTGGATTCTGCCACCGTCATCGCGACTCACGCCAGCAAGCTGCTCAGGGAGCAGCTCGACGGCCTGTTTGGTCATGACGAGGTGGGCAAGCTGGGTCAGCATCTGGCGACCCAGTCTCCCCGTCTTGCGGAAGAGCTCAATCTGGCCCTGACCCAGATGCAGCAACTGCGGGTCTTCCGCCAGTTGCTCAAGGAGCAGATCAGCCTCACCGACATCCGCACCATCGCCACCACCTTGCTGGATGCGAGCGAGCTGACCAAGGATCCCGTCCTGCTGGCGTCCGATGTGCGCTGCGCACTGAAGCGCCAGATCGTCAGACAGGCGATAGGGTCCCGCGACGTGCTGGCGGCCTTCACTCTGGATGACCGGCTGGAGCAGACCCTGCTGACGGCCATGAGCCAGTCACAGCAGCAGGGCAAGATCCAGCTGGACAGCTTCCCGGTCGATCCCCAGTTGCTGGCGCAGTTGCAGCAGAACATGCCGCTGGTGAAGGAGCAACTGCAGCAACAGGGATATGCGCCCGTGCTGGTGGTGATGCCCCAGCTCAGACCGCTGATAGCCCGTTATGCCCGTTCCTTCTCGAAAGGCCTCAAGGTGCTCTCCTATAACGAGATACCGGAAGATTTGCGAGTCGAAGTCATCGGGACTCTGGGCTGAAGTGGAATTGCCTTGGCGTCACAGGGACAGGAAGCGCCTATTCCGCATATCTGCTTGAATTGTCATATAAAGCCGCTATCATGTGACGACTTTTGACGCGATACATACTGACAGCAAAGAAAAAATAGAAATAGTCGGATGTATCACATGGCTTCAGGGACAACGTAGCCATGCCATCCAAATACGGGTCGTCGCATGATAAAGGCAAACTGAACTGAAAAGTCAGGACGCAAAGCCTCCGGTCTAACAGCATTGATGCTAATGATAGCGGGGTTACCAAGGCCATGATTTCCCGCCTTGTTTTTATACCGATACAGACCATTCACTCAATAGCGGGTGCGGTCTCTATTTGTGTGTCTTTATTTTTCACGCATCAGTTCTGTTGATTGATTCATGTGCAATCACAGGTTCGGGATATATGTTTTCTGATTTATCTAGCAAGGAAAATTCAATACCGACCGGTATTGAAACGCATGCTCATTTATTATTAGTTTCCGCTTCGTTATCAAATGGAAACGATGTTGATCGTATATTGCTCAGTGCCGGTTATCGTGTTTCCTGTGTCGATTCCGTGTCGCTGGCCAAGCAATTTCTCTCGAACAATGCGGTCGATCTCATTCTGCTCGACATGGCGGTCATGACCGAGGCCGGGCCCGCCATGGTGCAGACGCTGGCAGGGACCGACTGCGTCATTCTGGTCAACGAGCATCAGGCCTACCTGGCGGCGGAAGCCATGCGGGCCGGCGCCATCGACTACATCATCAAGCCCTTCAGCCAGCGCCAGATCCTCGATGTGGTGAGAGGGGCCCTGCGCCTGCGCCAGGCCATTCCCAATCTGATCGCCACGTCTCCCCAGAGCCTGCAGGTGTTGCAGCTTGCCCGGCGGGCAGCCAAGACATCGGCCACCATCCTCATCGGTGGCGAATCCGGGACAGGCAAGGAGCGACTGGCTCGCTACATCCACGAGATGTCCAGCCGGGCCGGCAAGCCTTTCGTGGCCATCAACTGTGCGGCCATCCCGGAAGCCATGCTCGAATCCATCCTGTTCGGACACAGCAAGGGGGCCTTCACCGGGGCAACCGCCAACCAGCAGGGAAAATTCGAGCTGGCCCAGGGCGGTACTCTGCTACTCGACGAGATCTCCGAACTGCCGCTGGCGCTGCAGGCCAAGTTGCTGCGGGTGTTGCAGGAGAAAGAGGTGGAACGCCTCGGCAGTCATCAGGTGATCGCGCTGGATGTGCGGATCATCGCCGCCAGCAACCGGGACCTGAGGGAGCTGGTGCTGCAGGGCGCGTTTCGCGAGGACCTTTTCTACCGGCTCGACGTGCTTCCCATGAGCTGGCCGGCACTGCGGGAGAGACGGGATGACATCCTGCCTCTGGCGGAATACTTCATCGAACGCTACGCCGCACAGCAGGGGTATCGCCTCGGCGAGAGTGCCCGTCAGCAACTGCTCTCCTATGACTGGCCTGGCAATGTGCGTGAACTGGACAACGTGATTCAGCGAGCGCTAATTATGGCTCGCGGCTTGCATATTCAGGCCGTCGATCTGATGTTGCCCCATTACGCCGCCGAAGCCGACACCCCGCAACCGCAGGCGCTTGCGGCCCCCGAGGGGCTCAGCGAGACCAAGCGGCATGCTGAATTTCAATTCGTCCTTGAGACGTTGCGCCGTTTCCGTGGTCACCGGACACGCACGGCCGAAGCCCTCGGAATGACGACCCGGGCACTTAGATACAAGCTGGCTGCCATGCGCGAGCAGGGCATCGATGTCGAGCAGCAGATACAAAACTAAGGGATAACCGAGTGAAGATTGAGATCATGTCATCACAGGTGACGCTCCTGCAGCAGATGCAGGAAATGCAGCGAGTCGCCAGTCAAGCCCCTTCCATCGAACCGAACGAGGCGTCAGGCGTCTCGTTCAGCGACGCCATGCGCGACGTCGTCGGCCGCGTCAACGAGCAGCAGAACATCGCCTCCCGATTGATGACCGCCGTCGATGCGGGTCAGAGCGACGATCTGGTGGGGGCCATGGTGGCCAGCCAGAAGGCCGGTCTCAGTTTTTCCGCCCTGATGCAGGTGCGCAACAAACTGATGACGGGTTTTGATGACATCATGCGCATGCCGCTCTGAGGTTGATCATGACTGAACTGGTATCCTCCGCACCGGGGGCATCGGGCTCCCTGCTGGCCCGGGTGCAGGACGGGGTGCGCAACTGGCGTACCCTGTCTCGCGACAACAAATCCATTCTGACCATCGCGCTGCTGGCCGCCGTGGTTGCCGCCACCATAGTGGTCATCCTCTGGACCTCCAGCAAGAATTACGTGCCCCTCTACGGCAAGCAGGAGCTTTACGACACCGCCAACATCATGGAGATGCTGGAGAAGGAGCAGGTACCCTTCCGGCTGGAGAAAAGTTCCGGCCAGATCCTGGTGCCTGAAAGCCAGTTGGCCCACATCCGCATGGCGCTGGCCGCGCGGGGCGTGAGGGCGGCCATGCCGTCCGGCCTGGAGGGGCTCGACAATGTCACCGGCCTTGGCACCAGCGAGTTCATGGAAGGGGCGCGCTACCGCCATGCCCTGGAAGGGGAGCTGGCCAGAACCATCATCTCCCTGGATGCGGTGCGCAGTGCCCGGGTGCATCTGGCCATTCCGAAGCGGACCCTGTTCGTGGGGCGCGACGAGGAAAAACCCAGCGCGTCCGTGATGCTGGATCTGCAACCGGGTCAGACCATGGAGCCGGGCCAGGTCGAGGCGATTGCCAACCTGGTGGCGGGCAGTATCTCCGGCATGAAGCCCGGGGCCGTCACCGTGGTGGATCAAAGCGGCCAGCTGCTGAGTGCCGAGCTCGGCGACAAGGCCGGTTTCGGCAAGCAGAGTGTCCAGCAGATGGAATATGTGCGCAAGCTGGAGCAGTACATTCGTCAGCGTGCCAGCGACATGCTCTCCCCCATGCTGGGCACGGGCAACTTCCGGGTGCAGATCGCCGCGGACGTCAATTTCAATGCGGTGGAAGAGACCCAGCAACAGCTCGATCCCAATGCCGTGGTGACCAGGGAGTCCAACAAATCGGACAAGACCATCGATGCCCTGGCTCTCGGTATCCCCGGTGCGCTCTCCAATCGACCGCCCGAAACCGCTCCCAAGACCGATCAGGCCGCCACCGAGGGGAATGCTGCCCAGGAGCCTGCCAAGAACGATACCCGCACCGAGCGGCAGGAAGTCAGCAGGCAGTATGAAAGCAGCCGCACCATAGTACATACCCGCTATCAGCAGGGACGACTTGAGAAAATGAACGTCTCCATCCTGCTCAATCAGCAGAGCGCCCCCAAGGAGGGGTGGAGCCCGGAACAGCTCGAGCAGATCCGTCAGATGGTGGAGCGTTCGGTGGGCTTTGACGGCTCCCGTGGCGACCAGATCAGCCTGCAGGTCTTCGATTTCACCGGTGCGGTGCCGGTGGAGCCGCCAGCGTCGAGCTGGCTGGAAACCCCTTACTGGCAAGACTCCCTGCGTTACCTGGTGGGTGGTTTGCTGGGGCTGACCCTGGTGTTCTTCGGTATCCGTCCTCTGGTGAAGCACCTGGTGCGTACCCAGCAATATCCCGACACTGATGCCGCACAGGAGCCGGACGAGGAGCAGGAGCCGACCATGGGCCTCTCCATGCGCCGGGAAGGGGATGGGGAACTGGAAGAGTCTGCGACGGGCAAGAGCCTGTCCCAGTCTCAGTCCGAGTTCCGGCTCGAGCCCCAGTTCTCCTCCCTGGATCTGGAGGCGCTGCCCGAACCGGGTTCCGAGCTGGAAGTCCAGCTCAAGCACCTGCAACTGCTGGTAGACAAGGACACGGCCCGGGTGGCGGAAGTGGTCAGACAATGGGTGAGTGGCAATGAGCAACGTTAATCTGAATCAGAACGCGGTCGACATCGACATCGACAATCTGGAAAAAGCCGCGATCCTGCTGCTGAGCATGGGCACCGAGGCGGCGGCCAAGGTGATGCAGAAGTTGTCCCGCGACGAAGTGCAGCGCCTCATCTCCAAGATGGCCAGCCTCTCCGGCGTGAGTTCGATAGAAGCCAAGTGGACGCTGCAGCAGTTCTTCAACCAGTATCGCGAGCAGAGCGGCATCGGCAGCGCCTCCCGGGAATATCTGGAACAGACCCTGGATCTGGCGCTGGGCCAGCGGCTTTCCCGCAGCCTGCTCGACAGCCTCTATGGCGATGCGATGAGCCAGGACATCCAGCGTCTGCAATGGGTGCCGGCGGATGTGCTGGCCCGCTTCTTCCGCAATGAGCATCCCCAGATGCAGGCTGTCTTGCTCGCCTTCTTGCCACCCCAGACCGCCTCTGCCGTGCTCGATGCCCTGCCGGGGTCGGTGCACGACGATCTGCTGGTGCGGGTCGCGAGCCTCAGCTCGGTCAGCGAGCACGTGCTGGGTGAGCTGCGGCTCACCCTGGATCGCTGCCTCGCCTATGTGGCCGATCAGTCCGGCGCCAAGGTCAACGGGGTGCGCCAGGTGGCCGATATCCTCAATCGATATCAGGGGAACAAGGAGCAGATGCTCACCCTGCTGCGGGAGCACGATGGTGAGCTGGCCCTCGAAATCGAGAAGAACATGTTCGACTTCATGGCCCTGCGTCGCCAGAGCGACGATACCCTGCAACGTCTGGTGCAGGAGCTGCCGGCGGATCTGCTGGCCCTGGCCCTGAAGAACACCGATGCCGGTTTCCGCAAGGTGGTGCTTGGCGCCATGCCCAAACGGATGGCACAGGCACTGGAGGCCCAGATCCAGGATCAGGGCAGCGTCTCCCTGCGCAAGGTGGAGCAGGCCCGGGAAGAGGCCATGAAGCTGGTGCGCGAGCTGGTGGAGCAGGGCGAGATCGAGTTCCAGCTGTTCGAAGAGCCCACCGTCAGTTAACAGGAGACAGGCATGAGTCAGCATGTGCGCAAACTGGCGGCAGGTGCCACCCGTCTCTACCGCTTCCCGGCGCTGGGCCAGAGCGGGGAAGAGGCCAGAAGCCAGCAGGAAGAGTTCGAATACGGCTACCAGCAGGGGCTGGAGCAGGGGCAGGCGGAAGGGTATCAGGCCGGTTACCAGCAGGGACTGGCCAGTGGCCTGTTCGAGGGGGAGGCCAAGGGGCTGCAACAGGGACAGGTGCGTGGTCTGGCCCAGGGGCTGGCCGAGGGACGTGCCGCCTTCGATGAGGCCATGGTGCCCTTTGCAACGCTGCAGCAGCAGTGGGAATCCCTGACCCGGGCCCGGATGCTGGAACAGAAGGCCCTGGTCGCCCAGCTGGTGGCCCAGGTGGCCAAGCGCGTGATCCAGGCCGAGTTCACCCTCAACCCCCAGCAGGTGCTCCAGCAGGTGGAGCAGGCCATGGCCAGCCTGCCGAGCGAGTCGGAAGAACTGGTGATCTACCTCAACGAAGGAGACCGGCAGCGCCTGGCCGAGCAGGGGGTGACCCGCTGCGAGAAGTGGCCGTTGCAGGTGGACCCGGCACTGGCCGTGGGGGACGCCCGCATCGAGACACGGGCCGCGGTGGTCGAGATCAACACGGGGGAGCGCCTCGGCCGCTGCATCGAACAACTCAACCAGACCCTGGAACTCTCTTCGGATGCATGATGCGCTGCAACAGGCGCTGACCTGTGCCCTCGATAGCCTGGAGGAGGTGCCCGGCTATCGTCGTTATGGCAGGCTGGTGCGCGTGACCGGCCTGACTCTGGAAGTCGTGGGGTGCCAGCTCATCATGGGGCAGCGCTGCGAGGTGGAGACCGCCACCGGCGCCGCCCTGCTGGCGGAAGTGGTCGGCTTCAACCGGGACATTTCCTACCTGATGCCGCTCCAGCCCATGAGCGGTCTCTATGCCGGCGCCCGGGTGCTGCCCGTCGACGGAGAGGAGACCATCCGGGTCGGCGAGCATCTGCTTGGCCGGGTCGTGGATGGCCTGCTGCAACCGCTGGACGGCCGTCCCCTGAAAGAGGAAGGGGAACGGGTTCCCCTGTTTTCCTCCCCTCCCAATCCCCTGTTGCGCACCCCGGTGCGCGAGCCGCTCGACGTGGGCATCCGGGCCATCAATGGCCTGCTGACGGTGGGCAAGGGCCAGCGTCTGGGACTGTTTGCCGGTTCCGGTGTGGGCAAGAGCATGCTGCTCGGCATGATGACCCGCAATACCAGCGCCCGCATCGTGGTGGTGGGGCTCATCGGCGAGCGTGGCCGGGAGGTGAGGGAGTTCATCGAACACAGCCTGGGTAGCGAGGGGCTTGCCCGCGCCGTGGTGATCGCGGCACCGGCGGATCAATCCCCCCTGATGCGGCTGCGAGCCGCCCAGCTGTGCCACCGCATCGCCGAATATTTCCGCGAACAGGGTCAGGATGTGTTGCTGCTGATGGATTCTCTGACCCGCTACGCCCAGGCCCAGCGGGAAATCGCGCTGGCCATCGGCGAACCTCCTGCGACCCGCGGCTATCCGCCCTCGGTGTTCAGCCTGCTCACCCAGCTGGTGGAGCGGGCGGGCAACGGCACGCACCCCGAGGGCAGCCTGAGCGCCTTCTATACCGTGCTGGCGGAAGGGGATGACCAGCAGGATCCCGTGGTGGATTCCGCCAGGGCCATTCTCGATGGACACATCGTGCTGACCCGCCGTCTGGCGGAGGAGGGGCACTATCCCGCCATCGACATCGGTGCCTCGGTGAGCCGGGTGATGCCTCAGGTGGTCTCTCCCGAATGGCAGGGGCTGGCGGTGAATCTGCGCCAGCTCTGGGGCCGTTACCAGCAGGTGCGTGAGCTGCTGCCCCTGGGGGGTTATCAGCCCGGGGCGGATCCCCAGATGGACGAGGCGGTCCAGCGCTATCCTGCCATCGCCAGCTTCCTGCAGCAGGGCATTCAGGAAGAGACGCCCATCACCCAGGTGCTGGGCGGTCTCAAGCATGTGCTCGGCAGGGCGTAAGGAGGCGGCATGCTGAAATCCTATCTCGGTCTGCAGCAGGATGCCCTGGAGGCCATGGGCAAGGAGCGGCAGCGTCTGCGCGAGGTGGCGATGAAGGAGGAGCACCGAGCCCTCAGGCTGCAGGAGGTCATCGAGACGATGCACCCGGGCTCGTCGAGCTTCCATCCCCTGCTGTGGCAGAACAAGCAGCAGATGCAGGGGCAGCTTCGCCACCTGCTGACCCACCAGTTGCAGCAGTGTGCGCTCGCCAGCCAGGATCTGGCTCATCACGAGGGGCAGCTCGTTAGGCAGTTCGGTCGGGTCAAGGGGCTGGAGCTGTTGCTGGACAAGCGGGCCCTGGCGGCCCGTCAGCGTCAGGAGTCGGGTGAGCAGCGGCAGCTCGACGAACTCGCCGCACTGGGTCATCGTGCCCGGCAGGGAACGTAAAGGGTCAGTCGGGGAAATGCTCCTGCCTGCCATAGGATGACTCCTGGCCCAGCAGGGTGTGGATGGTCTCTATCTGGCCTGCCAGCAGGCGGCCGTTCTGCTCGTTCTGGCGGCGGCACTGCAGCAGCAACTGCTCCAGCCGCTGCCACTGCTCGTCCACTTGCTGGCGCAGCGGGGAGGGGAGCTTGCCGATGAGGATGGCCATGCCCCGCTCGTCAGGCTTGAGTCCCAGTGCCTGGAGATGTTCGCAGCGCAGCCTGACCTGGTGCTGGATCTCGCCCATGAGCCGGGTCTGTTGCCGGTTGTGTTCCGTGAGCCCGGCCACGTCGTGGCTTGCCAGCAGACGGTACTGATTGAGCAGCAACTGCAGCAGGTCGGCGTAGCGGCCACAATCCTGCCGGATGCCGATGATCAACTGCTGGATCCGTTGTTTGGGAGGCAGACTCATCGGCGATGCATGTCCAGAATGGCCTGGCTCAGGGCATCCATGTCCAGTTCGAGCCGACCCTCGCTGATGGCCTGGCGGATCTGGTTGACCTTCTCCATGTCCACATCAGAGGTGGAGGCCAGCTCGACCCTCGCCTGATTGATGGTCTGGGCGGTGGCGCTGATCCTGGCTTCCCCCTGGCTGGCCTGGGGCTGAGGTGCCGGTGTGGCTCCCGCCTTGCGCTGAGACTGGGGTTGAACGTAGACAGGGTCGGTGCGTGTGATTTTCATAACGTGAATTCCTGGTGGTCTCTCTTGTGACAGGCGACCCTGAGGTGGCCGAACTTGAATCAAACTCGCCATTTCTGCGCTAAAAGCGGGTTTCGACTTCCCCCTTGTCAACCACCCAGGCCTGGATCTCTTTGCCGGAGCCGAGATTCCTGACTCTCACCCCTTCACCGATGGCGCCGTTTGACAAGGCCGTTCCACGGGTCGTGGCGGAAAAGCCCGGTTGCCCGGCCCGGATCAGCACCCCTTCCCCTGCCCGGACGGCCCAGGCCTGTTGCAGATCGAGTTCACCGACCAGTTGCCCCATCCTCAGATGGCGAAGGCTCTTGCTGCCTGCCAGGGGCTGCGAGCTGTGGGTGAAGCCCCGCTGCAACCGGCTGGCATCGAGGGATTTCTCCAGCAGATCCTCCGGGGCGATGACATGTCCCTTGGGGATGTCCCGTGCCGCCACCCAGACCGGCAACATCAGGGTGACCTCCACCCGGGCCCGCAACTGCCAGGCGGGCTCGGTACATTCCACCAGATAGGGGCGCCGCCCCCAGGGTTGGCGATACTGCCCGCCAGCCTGGAAGCGAACCGCCTGACGACATGCCGGCAGGTGGGCCACGGCGGGGGAGAGCCAGACCTGATAGTCGGCCCGGGTCTCTGGCCAGCCTTGCTGGCGCAGATACTCCCCCAGTGCCGTTTCTGCATCCGCCCTCAGACCGTCGGTCAACTGCTGCGACAGCGACGAAGGGGCCGCCCACGAGGGGAGTGCCAGGAGTAGCAGGGCAAGGAGACCTGCTCGCTTCCCTATGGGAAACAATGCTTCCCCTTTTGTCACTCTTGTCAGCCAGGGGTGATGGCCTGACCAGCGGAAACAACGGTTTTTCATGATTGGCATGAGTCTTGATAAAGGATGCACCGGTCTGACTGGTTCACAAGAAGGATGAAGCATGAGTATCTCATTTGACAGTGCGCTTGGCGTACACCCCTATGCCCTCGATGTGCGGGCAGACAGGGCTCGTATTCTGGCAGGGAACTTGGCCAATGTGGATACCCCGGGCTATCTGGCACGGGATGTGGATTACAAGGCCATCCTCGGCCGGGTCGCCCGGCAGGTGGAGGCAGGAGAGCCGGGCAGCACCATCAGCGAGGGCACCATGGGCAATGACATGCAACATCCCCTCTACCGCATACCCTATCAGGTCTCCATGGATGGCAACACCGCAGAGCTCAGCGTGGAGCAGAGCAAGTTTGCCAGCAATGCCACCGACTTCCAGACCAGTCTCACCTTCCTGAATATGAAAATCACCGGGATCGCCAAGGCGATCGAGGGCCGTTAATCATGTCGTTCAATCGCATCTATGACATCGCCGGCAGCGCCATGCGGGCGCAGACCGTCCGCCTTGACACCGTGGCTTCCAACCTCGCCAACGTCGACAGCGCCGCCGGCAGCGAAGAGGCCGCCTTCCGCGCCATCAAGCCCGTCTTCTCCACCCTCTATCAGCGGGTGCAGGAGGCCGAGGGGCTGGGGGCCGCCCAGGTGCAGATCGCCGGTATCGTCCAGTCTGACCGCCAGGTGGAAAAACGTCTGGAGCCGACCAATCCCCTGGCCGACGGGGATGGCTTCGTTTACTACTCCAACGTCAACGCGGTGGAAGAGATGGCGGACATGATGAGCGCCTCCCGGGGATTCGAGACCTCGGTCGAGGTGATCAACCGCATCAACAGCATGCAGCAAGGGCTGCTGCGTCTTGGTCAGGGGGTGTAAATGAGCCTGCCTCAAGTCAGCAGCCTGGATACCGCCCGCAGCGCCAGCCAGCGCGCCGCCACCCCTGAGATCGCCGCCAACGGTACTTCCGAGGGGCAGGGGGTCCAGCTTCGCAACGAATTTCTCCAGATGATGGTGGCCCAGATCCAGAACCAGGATCCCACCAACCCCCTGGATGGTGCCCAGTACGTTACCCAGCTGGCCCAGTTCAGCATGGTGGAAGGGGTCGAGAGCCTGAAAGTGCTGCAGCAGAAGTCCATCAACATGATGGACACCCAGCAGGTGCTCCAGAGCACGGATCTCATCGACAAGGAAGTGATGGTGCCGAGCCAGACCCTTGGCCAGGAGCAGGAGAAGGCGATCCGCGGTCAGGTGGAGCTGGGCGGCGCGGCCGACACGGTCGAGCTCAAGGTCTATGACAAGCACGGCACCCTGGTCGCCACCAAGAACTGGGGCGAGAGCAAGGCGGGGGCACTGGATTACGAATTGCCGGTACTGCCCGCTGGCGAATACAGCTTCGAGGTGAAGGCTTCCCTGGGGGGAGTCGCCACCACCACCCGCAATTATGTAGCCAGCCAGGTGGAGCGCGTCAGCTTGCCGGGCACGGGCGAGATCATGCTGCAAGTGGCAGGCGTGGGGGAGGTTCCCCTGTTCAGCGCCGTCCAGTTTGGCAAGTCGGCGTAACCAGATAGGAGCGAAACATGTCTTTTAATATCGGACTGAGTGGCCTGCGCGCCGTCAACCAGGAATTGAGCGTCATCAGCAACAACGTGGCCAACGCCAGCACCGCCGGTTTCAAGTCCAGCCGTGCCGAGTTTGCCGCCATCTACGGTGGCGGCCAGGCCGGCGGCGTGGAGATGAGCAACGTCTCCCAGAACTTCGATCGCAACGGGGATGTGACCCGTACCGGGCGGGGCCTGGATCTGGCCATCTCCGGCAACGGCTTCTTCGTGCTCAAGGATGACAACGGTCAGACCTCCTATACCCGGGCCGGCCTGTTCCAGCGTGATGCCAGCAACTACCTGATCACCGCCAGCGGCAACCGTCTGCAGGGTTATGTGACCAATGATGCGGGTGAGCTGCAATCCGGCGTGGTGGGTGACATTCAGGTCAAGGCGGGCAGCCTGGCGGCCAAGCCGTCCGACACCCTGGAGTTCGTGGCGAACCTCAAGGCGGACGCCAGTGTCATCGACCAGGGGCTGCACCCCTTCGATCCCGCCAAGGCGGACAGCTTCAGCTACTCCCAGTCCAGCAAGGTGTATGACTCCCTTGGGGTCGAGCACACCGTCACCCAGTATTTCGTGAAGACCGGCGAGAACACCTGGCAGGTCAACTATGCCTTCAACGGGACCCAGACCGGTGCGCCGGTGACCATGGAGTTCAACACCAACGGCACCCTGAAGTCGCCGACCACGGCCCCCGTGCTGAACCTGGCCCCCGCCGGTGCCGAGCCCATCACCCTCACCGCCGATCTGGCCCGGGTCAGCCAGTACGCCTCCGATTTCAACGCCACGCGCAACCAGTCCAACGGCTATACCGCCGGGGATCTGACCGGGGTCAGGGTGGATGCGGACGGCGGCGTCTACGCCACCTTCACCAACGGCCAGAGCCTGCTCCAGGGTCAGGTGGTGATGGCGAACTTCGCCAATCCCCAGGGCCTGCTGCAAGCCAACAACACCACCTGGCAGCAGTCGTTCAGCTCGGGCCAGCCCGTGCTGGGGGCACCGGGCAGCGGGACCCTGGGCGGCCTGACGGCGGGAGCCTACGAGGCATCCAACGTCGACTTGACCGGAGAGCTGGTCAGCCTGATGACCTCCCAGCGCAACTACCAGGCCAACGCCAAGACCATCAGCTCGGCGGACAAGATGACCCAGGTCCTGTTCAACTCCTTCTAAGGCGTGATCCGTGGAAAAGCTTATCTATACCGCCATGTCGGGGGCGCAACACACCCTCATGGCCCAGCAGATCCGGGCCAACAACCTGGCCAACGTGAATACCGCCGGTTTTCGTGCCGACTTCGAGCGGGCGTCCGCCTATGCCCTGACCGGCGATGGTTACCAGAGCCGGGTCATGGCCAGGGAAGAGCAGGCGGGAACCGACTTTCGGGCGGGCGCCCTGATGCAGACAGGCCGCAAGCTGGACGTGGCGATCCGCGGCGACGGTTTTCTCACCGTGCAGACCGCAGACGGCAAGGAGGCCTACACCCGCGCCGGCAACCTGGAGGTGGACGGGGAGGGGTTGCTGACCCTCAACGGCCGTCCCGTGCTCGGGGATGGCGGCGAGATGGTGCTGCCCGCCTATCGGGATCTGAGCTTTGGCAAGGATGGCTCCCTCAGCATCACCCCGCCGGGGGGCGGCGCCCGTCTGGACGTGGGCCGGCTCAAGCTGGTGAACCCGGATCCGGCCGAGCTGGTCAAGGGGGCTGACGGCCTGTTCCGCCAGCGCCAGGGTGGGGATGCGGAGATCAGCGAGCAGGTGGTGCTGGCGTCCGGTTTCCTCGAGGGGGCTAACGTGAACGCGGTGGACGAGCTGATCGGCAGCATGTCCCTGACCCGCAACTTCGAGTTGCAGGTCAAGTTGATGAAGACGGCGGACGAGCAGGCCAGGCAGGGTGCCAGGCTGATCTCTGGCCAGGGCTGACGGTCGGCCATGGCGGCCGGGAATGAATACTGACGGGATGCACCCCGTTCGAACGAATCAGGTGGAGAAACGAAGATGCATGCAGCGCTGTGGGTGAGCAAGACGGGTCTGTCGGCACAGGATGCCAAGATGGCCAGCATTTCCAACAACCTGGCCAACGTCAACACGGTCGGTTTCAAGCGGGATCGGGTGGCGTTCGAGGATCTGTTCTATCAGGTTCAGCGCCAGCCCGGTGCCCAGCAGGATCAGCAGAACCTGTCCCCCATCGGCATCCAGATGGGTAACGGTGTGCGGGTGGTCGGCACCCAGAAGGTATTCACGCCAGGGCAGTTCCAGAACACCAACCAGGAGCTGGACATGGCGGTGGTGGGGGCCGGCTTCTTCAGCGTCGAGCGCCCGGATGGCGAGACGGCCTATACCCGCAACGGTCAATGGCACCGCAATGCGGAAGGGCTGCTGGTCAATGCCGACGGCCTGCCCATGCTGCCGCAGATCCAGATCCCGGACAACGCTACCAAGATCGCCATCGGCACCGACGGCACCGTGAGCGCCACCCTGCCGGGACAGCAGGAGAACGTGGAGCTGGGGCGCATCACCCTGACCAACTTCTCCAACCCGGCCGGTCTGGAAGCCCTGGGGGGCAACCTCTACCGGGCGACCGGTGCCTCCGGTGAAGCCATCGAAGGGGTTCCGGGTGAAGAGGCCATGGGGGCCATCAAGCAGTTCACCCTGGAGAGTTCCAACGTGAACGTGGTGGAAGAGATGGTGGACATGATCACCACCCAGCGCGCCTACGAGATGAATGCCAAGGTGGTCTCCTCCGCCGATCAGATGCTCAAGTTCGTGACCCAGGCGCTGTGATGATGAGGCCGGTGTGGTATTGCGTCGTGCTCGCCCTGCTGCTGGGGGGCTGCTCCACCTATGAGTTGCAGGCCCCCGAGCCCGGTGACGAGAAGTGGGCCCCTTCCCGCTCCGAGCTGACGAAAGCCGGGGTGGGGGAGGATGGCAGCCTCTACCGTAACGACTACATGATGACCCTGTTCCAGGATCGCCGTGCCTACCGGGTCGGCGACATCCTGACCGTCATGCTGGAGGAGCGCACCCAGTCCAGCAAGAAGGCCAACACCAGCATGAACAAGAACAGTAATCTGAGCGTGCCTGTGCCTTCCATCGGCGGTGTTTCCCGACCGGACTGGAGTGCCTCTATCAAGGCGGATCGCGACTTCGACGGCGGGGCGACCTCCAGCCAGCAGAATACTCTGGCGGGGGCCATCACGGTCACGGTGGCCGAAGTGATGCCCAACGGGGTGCTGGGGATCCGGGGGGAGAAGTGGATCCGCCTCAACCAGGGGGATGAGTACATCCGTCTGGGGGGCATGGTGCGGGTCGAGGACATCGACCAGAGCAACCGCATCTCCTCCCAGCGCATTGCCGATGCCCGCATCACCTATGCCGGTCGCGGCGCCCTGGCCGACAGCAACCAGATGGGCTGGCTGTCGCGCTTCTTCAGTTCCGCCTTCTCCCCCTTGTGAGGATTTCGATGAACAGATGGTATATCGCCCTGCTCTGCCTGGCGCTGTCGGGCGTGGCCGGCGCCGCTGTCCCCGCCAAACGGGCCCTGCTGGACATTGCCGACGTGCAGGGGATGAGAGCCAACCAGCTGGTGGGCTATGGCCTGGTGGTCGGCCTCTCCGGTACCGGGGATCGCAGCCAGGTCAAATTCACCGGCCAGTCCATGACCAACATGCTCAAGCAGTTCGGGGTACAGCTGCCTGATGACATCGACCCCAAGCTCAAGAACGTGGCTGCCGTCTCCGTGCAGGCGACGCTGCCCGCCCTCGCCGGCAAAGGTCAGCAGATGGACGTGACCGTGACCTCCATCGGCGATGCCAAGAGCCTGAGAGGCGGCTCGCTGCTGCTCACTCCCCTGCGCGGCATCGACGGTGAAGTCTATGCGGTCGCCCAGGGCAACCTGGTGGTGGCCGGGGTCAAGGCGGAGGGGCAATCCGGCTCCTCCGTGACCATCAACGTGCCAACGGCCGGCATCATCCCGAACGGTGCCATCATCGAGCGGGAGGTGGCCAGCAACTTCTCGGACAAGCCGGAAGTGACGCTCAACCTGCACCAGCCCAACTTCAAGACGGCCCGCAACGTGGAGCGGGAGATCAACCGCCAGCTCGGCCCCGTGGCCAAGGCGGTCAGCGCCGGTCGCATCCAGATTGCGGCCCCCCGCGATGAGAGCCAGCGCATCTCCTTCATGGCCCTGTTGCAGGACATCCAGGTGGACATGGGCAAGGAGCGGCCGCGAGTCGTTTTCAACAGCCGTACCGGCACCGTGGTCATGGGGCAGGGGGTCAAGGTGCACAAGGCGGCGGTCAGCCATGGCAGCCTGACGGTCACCATAGGGGAGAGCCAGACGGTGAGCCAGCCCAACGCCTTCTCCAACGGGCGGACCACCACGACGCCCAACTCCCAGATCCAGGTTGACCGGGAGCGCAACAACATGTTTGTCTGGCCGGATGGCACCTCTCTGGAGGTGATCGTCAAGGCGGTGAATTCCCTGGGGGCGACCCCGGATGATGTCATGGCCATCCTGCAAGCCCTCGACGAGGCGGGAGCCCTCGAAGGCGAGCTGGTGGTCATCTAAGGATCTCTATGACCAGAATTACCTCGGAGCCTGGTTTCTATCAGGATCTCAATGAACTGCAGCAGATAAAGAGCAACCCGGATCAGCGCGCGGCCCTGGAGGCGGCGGCCGGCCAGTTCGAGGTGAGCTTCCTGCAGACGGTGCTCAAGCACATGCGTTCGGCGTCCGACGCCATGCAGGATGAAGAGGACAGGCTTATCAAGGGGGAGTCCCTCTACCGCGACATGTACGACAGCCAGCTTGCGATGAGCCTGGTCAAGCGCGGCGGCATGGGGCTCAAGGAGCAGATGGTCAATCAACTGGCCCCCACATTAAAGAATGCCGAGCCGGTGGTCGCTTCAGATTCCCAGACCCTGGCTGCCTTCAGTCAGCCTCTGAATTCGGCAAAAATGAGGAAAGTTGACTGATGTCGCTGCTCAGTATCGGTTTTAGCGGACTCAATGCATCGCAGATCGCATTGAACATCTCTGCCCAGAATATCGCCAACGTCAATACCATCGGGTACAGCCGCCAGGAGGCCATGATGGGCAGCCTGTCGGGCTTTGGCCGGATGGACAACGGCATGGGGGTCGAGGTGACCGGGGTTCGCAGGATCACCGATGACTATCTGGTCTCCCAGCACTGGCGCAGCCGCTCCGCGACCGGCTCCTCCTATGCGTTTCACCAGTACATCAATACGACGGAGCAGTTGCTCGGCAGCGAGTCGATGAACATCACCAAGGGGCTGGACAGTTTCTTTGCGTCCCTGAGCGCCGCCCTCGACAGCCCGGAAACACCGGCGCAGCGCAGCCAGATCGTCAGCTCGGCCGGTGCCCTGGCCAACCGCTTCGGCCAGTTGAACGAGAGCCTGCTGACCCAGGAGAAGCAGATCGACGATCAGCTGGGCAGCACCATTACCCAGGTGAACAGCTATCTCAAGCAGGTGGCGGAGCTCAACACCCAGATCGGCGAGCAGGCTTCCAAAGGGGTCAACACCTCGGCGCTGGAAGACAGCCGCGAGCAGATAGTGCGCGAGCTGTCGACCTTCATGGAGGTGCGGGTCAATCGTCAGAGCGACGGCTCCTTCTCCCTGAGCCTGCCCCAGGGCCAGCCCCTGGTGCTGGCCGGCAGCAGCAGCACCCTCTCTCTGGCCGGCGACACCCTGAGCCTGAGCTTCGGGCCGCAATCCTTCGAGGTCCCCAGACTTCAGGGCGGCACCCTGGCGGGCGTGCTGGAATATCGCACCACAGTGCTGCGCCCCCTGCGCGACGAGCTGAACCAGATCGCGAAGAAGCTGGCGGATGACTTCAACGCCAAGCAGGCGGGTGGCGTCGATCTGAACGGCGATCCCGGCAAACCCCTGTTCAGCTACGACCCCCTCAATCCCTCCGGCACCCTCAAGGTGGCCGACGGCTTTACCGGGGATCACCTCGCCTTCGCCAAGGCGGGGGGCGGCAACGGCGACAACCGCAACCTGCAGGAGCTGCTGACCATCAAGGATGATCAGTACGATGCCTACAGCGCCCTGCTTGGCAAGATGGCGGTGCAGAGCGGTCAGGCCAAGGCGACCATGGAGGCCGATGCCAACATGGAGAAACAGCTCGCCACCAAGCTCAGCAGCGTGAGCGGCGTCAACCTCGATGAGGAAGGGGTCAAGGTGATGGCCTACACCAAGGCGTATCAGGCCAATGCCAAGGTAATCAGCACCTCGGATCAACTCTTCAATTCCATTCTCAACATGTTCTGACGGAGTCCGCATGCGCATCAGCACCAACCAGATCCAGCTCAGCATGCTCGACAACCTGCAGCGGGGCTTTGGCGACTACGCCCGGCTGGATCGCCAGATCTCCTCCAACAAGCGGATCCTGCAGCCTTCGGACGATCCCGTGGGCAGCGTGCAACTGCTCGGTCTGAAGAAAGAGCAGGTGGCCATGGCCCAGTACCAGAAGAACATCGCCAATGCCAAGAGCCAGCTATCCCAGGGGGAGCTGCAGTTCGAGACCATGACCAACATGCTGAGCCGGTTGCGGGAGCTGACCCAGACGGCGGCCAACGGTTCCCTCTCCGAGGACGATCGCCGGGCGGTGTCCAGCGAGGCGGCCATCATCAAGGAGGGACTGCTGGATCTCGCCAATGCCCGCAACGAGAACGGTTCAAGCCTGTTCAGCGGCAGCCAGGTGGACAAGACCCCCATCGTCCAGGGGCCGGGTGGCGGCTATCTCTATCAGGGGGATGCCCTGGTGCGGGAGGTGGAGATTGCCCGGGGGGTGACGGTGTCCCTCAACCAGACCGCAGACAGCCTGTTCATCCAGAACGGGGATTTCTTCAAGCAGCTGGACGACATGGTGGCGGCCTTCGATGCCGGCGCACCGGATGCGGCGGATCAGGCCAGAGCCATGCTGGATCGCAGCAAGACCCTGCAGGATGACATCAGCCAGATGGTGAGCACCATAGGGGCGCGCATCAACCTGCTGGACCAGGTGGACGAGGGTCATGCCGAGAAGAGCACCTATAGCAAGGAAGTGAGCAATCAGATAGAGTCCCTCGACTACGCGGGGGCCGTGACCCAGCAGGCGCATGTGCTGATGGCTCTGCAGGTGCAACAGCAGGCCTTTGCCAAGGTGAATGGCCTGAGCCTGTTCAACTACATGCCCTAAATCTGTCTAAGGAGCCAGGATGCAGATTCAACAAACCCGTCCGGGGAGCGTGGCCGAAACGCCGGCCCAACCCAGGTTGCAAGGTCGTTCGACTGCCCAGGCTACTTCTCCCCAGACTCCTCGCAATGAACGCCAGCCCAATGTCATCCGGCTGGATCGCTGGGCCCTGATCGGCACGGCGCAGCAGCGCATCGCCCATGCCCAGGGGGGCGAACAGGCCCTGAGCCAGGTGTGGGGCGAGCTGAAGCGCCTGGAGCAGCAGCTCGGCCAGCAGAAGGCGGCGAGCGGGGATCTGGTCTCCCGTCTCAAGGTGCTGGAAGAGAAGCTGACCCAGCCGCAGGCGCCACTGACGAGCGAGCTCAGGCCACGCCTGCTGGCCTCGGCCACGGACAGTCGGGTGCACTACAGCGCGGAGCGGCTCGATCTGTTGAGCCCAAGGGCGAGTGCCGAACGTCTCGTCTTCTCCTTCCCTCAGACCAGCAGCGCCGTCGAGGTGCTGCTGCCCGCCGATGCCAGTGAAGCGGAGGCGGCCGCCCGTCTGGATCGCGCGCTGCGCAAGGAGCATATCCAGGCGCGCCTGAACGAGCTGGGCAAGCTGGAGCTGAGCGTGCCGGATCAGCACAGGCGCAAGCTGGATGAACCCGTGCTGCTGAGCGGTGAGGGCATCCGCATTCCCGCCGGCAACCCGGTACCCGTGCAGTTCAAGCCAAAGGCGGGGCAGTTGACCCAGCTCGGCGAGGGGCTCGACAAGGGGGAGATCAAACAGGAACAGCAACGGCTGAAGCGACTGCTTGGGGAGATAGAGCAGTCGGTGCGCGAGCTCAAGCAGTTTCGCCAGCGGATGGTGAAGCAGCTCGATCGGGTGAAGTCGCGCAGCCAGAACCTGCAGCAGGAGGAGCTGGTCCAGTTGCAGGGCAAGCTAAGCCTCCAGCTCAAGGAAGGGGGCTTCATGGGGACCATGTCCGGTCTGCTTGCCCAGGCCAACGTCTCGCGCCAGAACGTGGTGGCGCTGCTCACCTAGGGTGCCAGGCCCCGTTCACGACAGAAAACCGCCATGCAGCTCGCTGGCGGTTTTCTGTTTTCAGGGTTTGAGCAGGGCGTACAGGGAGATGTCCGACGCGAAGCCTGAGTCGTTGAGCCCCTGTTCTATGGTCTTGATAAAGCTCGCATTGTGCTGGCGTATGGTGTGGTAGCTGTAGAAGAGGTTGACCACGTCCTGCTCGTCCAGCGCCTTGTCCATGGCCAGCAGGCAGAGGTAGTTGCGCAGCAGGAAGTAGTCGACCACCAGCAGTTGATAGGCCTGGCACTTGTCGCCCTGCTGCAGCGGGAAGTTGTGGTGATAGACGTAGTAGAGCAGGTAGTTGTCCAGGATCTGGGGATGGCTGGCCAGGAAGGGGGCGACCCTGTCGTGCCAGACTTGCTGCAGGTGTGCAAACTTGTCCTCGTCGTAGGTTCCCTCCAGTACCTCGTTGATCTTGTCGAGGCAGACCTGCATGGTCTGCCGCCCCCGTCTCCCCTGGGAATAGGTCAGCAACTGGTGGGTCATGGTTCTGAGGCCCCACCACTGCAGTCTGGGCAGGGCGGGCAACTGCTCGAACATGGTGTTGAGCTCCCCGCGTTCGGCCAGTACCGCCACCTGATCGAGGAAGGCCTCGTGGGAGAGTTGCGCAGGATCCCGGTGGATCAGCATGCCGACCAGCCATAGCCGAATCGCCACGGGGATATCCGTGGCGGCCAGCACGTGAATGCTCAGGCTGTGCAACGTCGCCATGGCGTTGGAGGGGGGCGGAGCGAAGGGCAGGGGCTGGGTGAGCTCGGTGACCTCGGTCTGCATCGCCAGGGGGTCAAGCAGCAACTGGCGGCACACCTGGGGGCAGGAGAGCATCAGGGACCTCTTGAGCTGGTTGCCGATGCGGGTCTGGGCTCTGGGGTAGGTCTTGCAGGTGTGACTCAGGGCATCCGGACCCGCCTTGCTGTGGATCTGGCACAGGCGGTTTTCATCGAGGAAGGGGCAGGCGCCCTGTTCGTCGAGCTTTATCTCCCCCCAGCGCTCGTTGCTCTGCTTCACCTTGATGATGTGCAGCTTGCTCAGGGACTTGACCGTGGGGTCGGGGTGGCGTTCATAGCTGCGGAAGGTCTGCTTGTCGATGCTGATGGTCCAGCTGTGGCAGCAGTTGTCCTCGCAGCGATCGCCGATGCACTGGAAATGTTGAACGAAATGCGGTGTGTAGAGCGAAGCAGCCATGTCGCCATCCGGTAGTGAGAGAGGACGTTTTAAAAGCAATAAGCATGCCGGATGGGGGAGGCGGCGAGCACCCGGGATACCGGAATGCCCGGGAGGGGGCCAGAAGAAAAATATGCGGAGGGAAGATTACATTTCTGCGCGAAAGGGGTCGTCTCTATCTGATGTCAACCTAACGGGCTGCTGTGCAGCGTTTAACTCGAGGAATACATCATGGGCTTGTCCATCCATACCAACTTCGCCTCCCTGACCACCCAGAACCAGCTGAACAACACCAACAAGATGCTGGGCACCGCCATGCAGCGCCTGGGTACCGGTCT